>NZ_JAKEIP010000143.1 GCF_021474425.1 Streptomyces muensis
AGCCCCAGAAAGGGGCGCGGGGAACTGCGCGACCAGCCCCCACTCGCCCGCAGGGATGCGTAGGGGCGGCGGGGGCGAGGACACCCAGGGTGGTGCCGGGGTCAGGTGGTGGCCACCGCCGCAGCCGTCCGCTTCGGCTGCACCGCCCCACAGGGCATCGCCGAGTGGGTCCCAAGGAGGATGATGCCCACCACGATGCCGGCCAGCCCCGCGGCCTCCCAGGCCAGCGCCCCCGAATCGGCCCGCAGCCGGTCGCCGAGGAACCCGACGCCGCAGAGGATGCCGGCCAGCGGCTGGGCCGCGGTCAGGGCCGGGAGGGACATCCGCAGGGACGCGGTCTCGAAGGCACTCTGGACGAGGATCAGCCCGGTGAGGCCGAGCGCCACCACGGCGTACGGCTGCCAGCTGGTCAGGATCTCCGCCATGCCGCCCTCGGCGAACCGCTGGCCGGTCACACGCGTCAGCGCGTCCTGCACGCCGTACAGCAGACCCGCGGCCGTGGCCAGCAGCGCAGGCCCCGCGCTGAGCCGCGACCGCTTGGCGTACGCCGTGAGCAGCAGCGCCATCCCGACCATGACGCCGATGATCAGCCACTGCCGGAAGGGACCACTGGGCGCCGTACCACCATGCGGCTGACCGGCCACGATGAACGCGGTGACACCGCCGGCAAGCAGGGCGAGCCCCGTCCAGCCCTGACGGCCCAACGGCTGCTTGGTCTGGCGGCGCGAGAGCCCGAGCGCGAACAGCAGGTTGGTCGCCAGCAGGGGCTCCACCAGGGAGATCTCGCCCTGGCCCAGCGCCATCGCACCCAGCGCCATACCGACCACCATGAGTCCGATGCCACCGAGCCAGCGGGGCACCTTCATCA
The DNA here is from genome assembly GCF_021474425.1 of Streptomyces muensis. Lineage (GTDB taxonomy): Bacteria > Actinomycetota > Actinomycetes > Streptomycetales > Streptomycetaceae > Streptomyces > Streptomyces muensis. The sequence goes on from NZ_JAKEIP010000143.1 coordinate 869, forward strand.
GGTCGAGCAGGATCCGGGGGGAGAGGAAGTCGCTCAGTGGCGCCTTCTGCGCGGCGTTCTGCTGGAGAACGAAGCCGAAGCCGAGACAGCACGCGGCGCTGACGGCGAGTATCAGGATCTGGAGCGACACGCTGCGTACCTCGATCATCCTGCCGGGCGGACGGGGTGCGTAAGGGCCGACTGTAGCGGCCTTAGGCCCGGCATGCGCGTCCCGCAATCCTGCGATGCCCGCGGCGCCGACGCCATGACGTACGCCACACCATACGAACAATTCCGACATTGCGGTCAGCTTGTATGCCTCAACTGTCCCACTGGTAACAGAAGTTGACGCGTGTAACGCGTCGGCGGCCCTTGACGTGAACCATTGGCTGCGGATTTGCTGTGTGTGATCGGTCGATGACAGTCCACATTCTCTCCCCGACAGAACCCAGAACGGTGCCCCCACCTCCGCCACCCCTCGGCCGCGGCCGCAAGCGCGCAGCCCACGCCTTCGACGCGGCCCTCGACGACACCGAGCTCGCCGCGGCCCGTACCGCTCTGGCCCAGGGCAGATGGCAGACGGCCCGTTCGCTGCTCGCCCGGACCGGCGACGACTGGGACCGCAGAGGGCACCGCGTCACCGTTCTCGCCCAGGAGCCGTACTGCGCCCCCTGGACCCGTGACTGGCTGCTCGCCGAACCCGACTCCGCCGACGCCGCCGTCCTGCTCGCCCTCGCCCAGGTGCGGCGCGCCCTGCGGGGCAAGGAGAAACCGGTCCGCGCCCGCGAGTCCTGCCACTCCGCGGCCGCCCTCGCGCCCGCCGACCCCACCCCCTGGCTCGGCCTGCTCATGCTGGAGAGCGCCCTGGGCGCCGAGGAGGAGGTGCGGCGCCACTTCGCCGAGGTCCGCGCCCGCTACGCCGACCACCACCACGCCCACCACCTGATGGTCGCCCGGCTCGCGGAACGGCGTACCGGATCCGGCGCCGACCCGCTCCACGAGGTCTACGACTTCGCCAACGCGGCCGCCGAGCGCGCTCCCGCCGACTCCCCGCTCGCCATCCTCCCGGTCGTGGCCCACGCCGAGCGCTACCGCGTTCTCGCCGGCGCCGGACACGAGCAGCGCGACGCGGCCGCCTCCGGGCACTGGACCGGCCGCCGGGCCCGGCAGGTGATGCGGGCCGCCTTCGACTGGTGGCTGGAGTGGGAGCAGGAGGGCCACCCGCGCCGGCTGATCGACCTGAACTTCCTCGCCCACGCCAAGGTCTGCGAGGGCCGGGGCGCCGAGGCCGCCGCTCTCTTTCACCGCATCGGCGAGCACGCCACCCCCACACCGTGGTCGTACCCGGACCGCGACCCGTATCCCGCCTTCCGTGCCGCACGCGAGAGCGCGCTCGGCACGGCGTAACGCCCCCAACCGCAGTCGACCCAAGGACGGTCCCCGATGACCACGGGCAGTTCCAGCACGAGCAGAGCCACCACAGGCGGTGGCGGCATCAGTACGTTCAAGGGGCAGGACCGCGCCCTGCGCGCCGACCGGCTGGGCACCACGGGCCTGCTGCTGTCCGTGCTCGCCGCCACGGCACCCCTGATGGTCGTCGCGGGTGTCATGCCCACGACCTTCGGGGTGATGGGCGTCCTCGGCCAGCCGCTGCTCTTCGTGATCCTCGGCGCCGTCCTCGCGCTCTTCAGCGTCGGATACGCCGAGATGAGCCGGCACGTCCACAACGCCGGCGCCTTCTACGCGTACATCTCCCGAGGCCTCGGCGGAACCGCCGGTGCCGGTGCCGCGATGGTCGCGCTCGTCGCCTACAACGCGCTCCAGGTCGGCATCTACGGCATCTTCGGCTTCGAGGTCTCCGGGCTGTTCGCCACCTACCTCGACCTGGAGGTCGCCTGGTGGATACCGGCGCTGCTGGCCGTGCTCCTGGTCGGCGGGCTCGGCTGGCTGAAGATCGACCTCAACGCGCGCGTCCTCGGCGTCCTGCTGCTCATCGAGGTCGCCCTCGTGGTCATCTTCGACGTCGCCGCGCTCGGCGACCCCGGCAAGGAGGGCCTGTCGCTGCACGCCTTCAACCCCGACACCCTCACCGGAGCGGGCATCGGCACCGCCCTGTGCTTCTGCGTCGCCGCTTTCCTCGGCTTCGAGCAGGCCCCGGTCTACGCCGAGGAGACCAGCCGCCCGCACGTCCTCGTGCCCCGCGTGATGTTCCTCGCCATCGGCGGCATCGCCGTCTTCTACACGATCAGCTGCTGGGCGTACACCGTCGCCGCAGGCCCTTCGGCCATCGTCGGCACCGCCCAGGAACAGAGCGCCGGGCTGCTGTTCTTCCTCACCGAGGACCTGCTCGGCACCGGCTTCACCGACGTCCTGCACGTGCTGTTCGTGACCGGCATGTTCGCGGCGATGCTCAGCTTCCACAACGTCGTCGCCCGCTACGCCTTCGCCATGGGCCGCGAGGGCCTGCTGCCCGCCGCCTTCGGCCGCACCAGCGGCGCGAGCGGCGCCCCCGGCACCGGATCACTGCTCCAGACCGTGATCTCGCTCGTGGTCGTCGCCGCGTTCGCGGTCGCCGACGACAAGCCGGCCGGCGACCCGACCGCACCGGTCCTGCACCTGTTCACCTGGATGGGCAGCCTCGGCGCGCTCGGCGTGACCGCCCTGATGGCCGCCGCCTCGGTCTCGGTGATCGTCTTCTTCGTGCGCCGGGGTGCCGCGGCCGCCCAGTTCTGGCGGCTGGCCGCCTCCGCTCTCGCCGTCCTCGCCCTGCTGTTCATCGTCGTCTGGACCGTCAAGGACTTCGACGTCCTGATCGGCGCGGGCCCCGGCTCGGCCCTCGGCTGGGCCCTGCCCGCCGTCATCGCCCTCGCCCTCGCCGCCGGCGTCGCCCAGGGCCTGCTCCTGCGCTCCCGCGCCCCCGAGACCCATGCCCGCATCGGGCTCGGCAACGAGGCGTTCCAGCTGGAGAAGGCCGCCCACGGCGACTGACGAGAGCCGGGTGAGAGGTGGTTACGGAAATCTGACGGGCACCCGCGTTCCCTGGCCCGGCGAGGGCACGCGGGTGTTCGATGAGTACGTGAACTCCGAACAACCCGAAGAGCCGCGGGGCAAGCCCATCGGCCGCCGCGTCCTCCTCGGCACCCTCGGCCTGGGCGCCCTCGGCGTGGCCACCGCGCCCACCCTCCAGCGCGGCCTGGAGTCCTTCCTCGCGGGAGCGTCCGACAAGGACCCCACCGGCCTGACCGGTCTGCTCCCCAACGGCGGCGGCTTCCGCTACTACTCGGTCACCTCCTCCGTCCCCCGCAAGAACGCCGACACCTACCGCCTCACCGTCGACGGCCTCGTCGACCACCCCGGCACCTACACGCTGGTCGAGCTGCGTGCCCTGCCGCAGACCCGGATGGTGCGCGACGTCCAGTGCGTCACCGGCTGGCGGGTGCCCGACACCCCCTTCGAAGGGGTCCGCCTGTCCCGGCTCCTGGACGCCGCGGGAGTGCGCGAGGGCGCCGGCGCGGTGCGCTTCACCTGCTTCGACGGCGCCTACAGCGAGAGCCTCACCCTCGACCAGGCCCGCCGCGCGGACGTCCTGGTCGCCCTGCGCATGCAGGACAAGGACCTGGGCCACGCCCACGGCGGCCCCGTCCGCCTCTATGTGGCGCCCATGTACTTCTACAAGTCCGCCAAGTGGCTCTCCGGCATCACCGTCACCAAGGACGTGAAGCCGGGCTACTGGGAGGAGAGGGGCTACGACGTCGACGCCTGGGTCGGCCGCTCGAACGGACGCGACGATGAGCCTACGACTTGACGCCCCCGGCAGGGCCACCGGCGTCCGGCGCTTCGGCCGCGCCTCACGCTGGGTGCACCGCACGACGGCCGCGCTGATGGGCGTGTGCGTGGTGACGGCGGCCTGCCTCTACGTCCCGCAGCTCGCCGAACTCGTCGGCCGCCGCGAGCTGGTGGTCCGTGTCCACGAGTGGGCCGGCCTCGCCCTGCCCGTCCCGGTCCTCGCGGGCCTGGCCTCCCGCCTCTTCCGCGCCGACCTCGGCTTCCTCAACCGCTTCGGCCCGCACGACCGTCTCTGGCTGCGCGCCGCCCTGCACCGCGACAAGCGCCGCGCGTCCCGTCCGGCGGGCAAGTTCAACGCCGGGCAGAAGATCTACGCCGCCTGGATCGCCGGAGCGACCCTGGTGATGCTCGGCACCGGGCTGATCATGTGGTTCACCCATCTGACGCCGCTGGTGTGGCGTACGAGTGCCACCTTCGTCCATGACTGGCTGGCCCTCACCATCGGCATCGTCCTCGCCGGCCACATCGGCATGGCGCTGGCGGACCCGGAGGCCCGCAGAGGCATGCGGACCGGTTCCGTCAGCCGGGAATGGGCCGAGCGGGAGCATCCGCTGTGGCGTCCATGACGGGTGCTCCGCGGGGGGAGCCGCCAAGCGCCGCGGAGTGCCGCGATCGGTCGTCGGGCGTCTGCGGGTTCGTTGTGGCTGGTCGCGCCCGCGCGGCGGTAGCCGCATATCGATCACAGCCCCGCGCCCCCAACGGCGTTGCCGAACCGGCCGTCGTCAGGCCCCGAAGTCCAACAACACCTTGCAGGACCGGCTCCGGTCCGCCGCCAGCGCGAACGCCGCCGCGGCCTCCCGCACCGGCACCACCGCGCTGACCAGCCCGTCGAACGACGCCTCGGCCGCGAGCAGTTCAAGTGCCGCGTCGAACTCCGTGTCGAAGCGGAACGCGCCGCGCAGCTCGATCTCCCGGCTCACCACGAGGTTCCCCGCGAACGGACTGCGCCCCGGCGGCAGCATCCCCAGCTGCACCACGACGCCGCCGCGCCGCACCAGCCGCAGACAGGTCTCCAGGCCCGCGGCGACGCCGGAGGCCTCGATGGCCACGTCCACCTCGGACGGCCATCCGGCGTCGTCCGGATCGTCGGCGCGTACGAGGGTGTCGGCGCCGGCGATCCGCGCGTACTCCAGGGCCGTCGGCAGCAGGTCCGTCACCGTGACGCGGGCCGCCCCGGCCGCCTTCGCCGCCGCGACCACCAGAGACCCGATGGGCCCGGCACCGGTCGCCAGGACATGCCTCCCGGCCACCTCCCCGGCCCGCCGCACCGCGTGCAGCGCGACGGACAGCGGCTCGGCGAGCGCCGCCCGGCGCAGATCGAGCCCGTCCGGGAGCGGCCTCAACTGGTCGGCGGGGACCGCGACTTGGGCGGCGAAGCCGCCCTGGACGTGCGGAAAGCGGGCCGCGCTGCCCAGGTAGCGGGTGTCCCGGCAGACGTTGCGCCGACCGTCCGCGCACTCCGGGCAGACCCCGCAGGGCGTGGCCGGGTGCACCGCGACGGCCGTACCGGCGACCGGACCCGAGGTGCCTTCGCCGTACGCGAGCACCGTCCCGACCACCTCGTGCCCGAGCAGCATCGGCTCCCGGAGCCGGAAGTCGCCGACCCCGCCGTGCCGCCAGTAGTGCAGATCGGAGCCGCAGACCCCGCCGTACCGCACGGCCACCAGCGCCTGCCCCGGACCCGGGACCGGCACCGGCAGCTCCTCGACCCGCAGGTCGTCCTGACCGTGGATCACACAACCGAGCATCCGCGGGGCCTCCTTCACAGCACGCTCGTCATGCCGCCGTCGACGTACAGCACCTGCCCGGAGACGAAGTCCGCGGCCGGGGAGGCGAGGAACAGCACCCCGCCCACCAGGTCCTCGGTGCGTCCCCAGCGGCCGGCCGGGGTGCGTCGCCGCACCCAGGCGCTGAACTCCTCGTCGGCGACGAGGGGCTGGGTCAGCTCGGTCTCGATGTAGCCGGGGCCGAGGCCGTTGACCTGGACGCCGCAGGGACCCCAGTCGGCGCACATGCCCTTGGTGAGCATCTTCAGCGCGCCCTTGGTGGCGGCGTAGGGCGCGATGCCGGGGCGGGCCACCTCGCTCTGCAGCGAGCAGATGTTGACGATCTTCCCGTGGCCGCGCTCCGTCATCCGGCGGGCCGCCTCCCGGCCGACCAGGAACGCACTGGTCAGGTTGGTGTCCAGGATGCGGTGCCAGTCGGAGTCGGTGAACTCCAGGAGCGGGGCGCGCAGTTGCATGCCCGCGTTGTTCACCAGGATGTCGAGCGGGCCCACCCGCTCCTCGACATCCGATATCCCCGCGGCCACCGACGGGCCGTCGGTCACGTCGAACACGGCCGTGTGGACCCGGTCGCCGGGCAGTTCGGCGGCGGCCTTGGTGAGGCGTTCGCCGTCCCGTCCGTTGAGGACCACCGTGCAGCCGGCCTCCGCGAGACCGCGGGCGAGCGCGAGGCCGATGCCCCGGCTGGAGCCGGTGACCAGGGCCGTGCGGCCGCTGATGTCGAAGAGGGGGTGAGCCGTCATCGTCGTACCCCTAGATGATCAGTGAGAGCAGCAGGACCAGACCGCCGGCGACCACCGAGATGATCGTCTCCATCACCGACCAGGTCTTGATGGTCTGGCCGACGTCCAGGCCGAAGTACTCCTTGACCAGCCAGAACCCGGCGTCGTTCACATGGCTGAAGAACAGTGAACCGGCGCCGATGGCGAGGACCAGCAGGGCCGCGTGGGTCGTCGACATCTCGGCGGCCAGCGGCGCCACGAGCCCGGCGGCCGAGACCGTCGCCACCGTCGCCGAACCCGTCGCGAGCCGGATCGCCACCGCGATCAGCCAGGCCAGCAGCAGGGCCGGGATCGACCAGTCCTTGGAGATGTCCAGGACCATCTGGCCCACACCGGTGTCGATCAGCGTCTGCTTGAAGCCGCCGCCCGCGCCCACGATCAGCAGGATGCCCGCGATGGGCGCGAGGCTCTTCTCGACCAGCGGCGAGACGCGCTCCTTGCCGAACCCGGCCGGCTTGAGCAGCGTGAAGATGCCCAGGAGCACGGCGGCGAGCAGCGCGATCATCGGAGAGCCGACGACGTCGAACACGCGCTGCACGGTGTTCTCGGGGTCGTCGATCACGATGTCGACCAGCGCCTTGGACAGCATCAGCACGACGGGCAGAAGGATCGTGATCAGCGTCGGGCCGAAGGCGGGGCGCTTCTGCGGCTCCTTGGAAGCGCGGTCGCCGGGGACCTGACCGGACTCCCCGAGGGCCTGGAGCATGCGCTCCGGCGCCGGTACGTCCACCCAGCGGGCCGCGTACCGCGAGAACACCGGGCCGGCGATGATCACCGTCGGGATGGCGATGAGGACACCGAGCGCCAGCGTGACGCCCAGGTCGGCGCCGACCGCGTCGATCGCGACCAGCGGGCCGGGGTGCGGCGGGACCAGGCCGTGCATCACGGACAGGCCTGCGAGGGCCGGGATGCCGATGCGCATCAGCGAGTAGTTGCCGCGCTTGGCGACCATGAGGACGACCGGGATCAGCAGCACGACGCCGACCTCGAAGAACAGCGGCAGACCGATCACCGAGGCGATCAGCACCATCGCCCACGGCATCGAACGGCCGCCCGCCTTGGCGAGGATCGTGTCGACGATCTGGTCGGCGCCGCCGGAGTCGGCGAGCATCTTGCCCAGGATCGCGCCGAGGGCGATCAGCACGCCGACGCCGGCCACCGTGGTGCCGAGTCCGGCACTGAAACTGGTGATGACCTTGTCGAGCGGTGCCCCGGCGATGGCGCCGAGCGCCAGCGACCCGAGGGTCAGCGACAGGAACGCGTGGAGCTTGAACTGGGTGATGAGCAGGACGATGACGGCGATGCCCGCCAGGACGGCGATGCCCAGCTGAGCGTGGCCGGCCGAGGTGATGGGCTCGACGGTGTCCGCTGCCAGCATCTCGACGCTGAGTCTGGTCACGGGGGTTCCCTTGCAGGTACGGGGGTTGGGGAGAGGGGTACTGCCGTGGGGGGTGGGGTGTTGCGCGGGGTGTTACGCCGCCGAGCCCGGAAGCTCGCTCAGCGCCTTGGCGGCCCGTTCGGTGATCTCGTCCGGGCTGCCGGCGACATCCACGGCGACTCCGGCCTCGTCGGGCTGGAGCGGCTGGAGCGTGGCGAACTGCGAGTCCAGCAGCGCGGTCGGCATGAAGTGCCCCTGCCGGTGCGTCATCCGGTCCTCGATGAGGGCCCGGTCACCGGTGAGGTGCACGAACACGACCCCGGGCGCGGCGGCCCGCAGCCGGTCACGGTAGGACCGCTTCAGCGCCGAGCAGCTGACCACCCCGCCGAGCCCGGCCCGCTGGTGCGCCCAGGCGCCGATGGCGTCGAGCCACGGCCACCTGTCGTCGTCGTCCAGCGGGGTGCCGGCCGACATCTTGGCGATGTTGGCCTGCGGGTGGAAGTCGTCGCCCTCGGCGTACGGGACGCCGAGCCGGGCCGCGAGCAGGGGACCGATGGTGGTCTTGCCGGTGCCCGCGACGCCCATGACCACGACGACATGGGGGGTACTCATCGCTGCCTCACTGTCTGCTGTCTTCGTCGACACGTGATGTCGACGCAACTGAAACTCATTAGGTACGACGAATTCAAGACCCTGTGACATATAAGTCTGACTTTTTGATCGCGTGATCTGCCCCGTACGCTGAGTGCATGAGCACAACGGGCCGGGGGCTGCACGGCCAGGTACTGGAAACTCTCGGCCCCGCGATCACGGCCGGCGAGTACCCGCCGGGCAGCGTTCTGCGCACCGACGAACTGGCGCAGCGCTTCGACGTCTCCCGCTCGGTGATGCGCGAGGCGGTCCGCGTCCTTGAGTCCATGCACCTGGTGGAGTCCCGCCGCCGCGTGGGCGTGACGGTCCGCCCCAAGGCCGAGTGGAACGTCTACGACCCCCAGGTCATCCGCTGGCGCCTGGCCGGCGCCGACCGCCCCCAGCAGCTGCGCTCACTCACGGTGCTGCGCTCGGCGATCGAGCCGGTGGCGGCGGGCCTCGCCGCGAAGCACGCGACCGCCGACCAGTGCGCCGAACTCACCGAGTGCGCCCTCGGCATGGTCGCCCACTCCCGCGGCCACCAGCTGGAGGGCTACCTCGTCCACGACGTCGCCTTCCACCGCGTCATCCTCAACGCCTCCGGCAACGAGATGTTCGCCCGCCTCGGCGACGTCGTCGCCGAGGTCCTCGCCGGCCGCACTCACCACGAGGTCATGTTCGAGGACCCCGACCCGGCCGCCGTCACCCTCCACGTCCAGGTCGCGGAGGCGGTCCGCGCGGGCGACGCGGTACGCGCGGAACACCTGACCCGCGAGATCACGGTCGGCGCGCTCCAGGAACTGGACATCCTGGCGCCATGACCGAGGACCGCCGCCGCGCGGACATCGAGCGCATCATGGAGCCGCTGAAGGCGAACATGCCCGAGGCGGGCGACTTCGGCTTCGAGGCCATCCGCCGACTGGGCAACCCGGTGCCGATGCTGGTGCAGAACAGCGGCGGGGAGCTGTTGCAGCTGTGGCTCGAGCCGTTCGGCCAGGACTACTGGCTGGAACCCGGCGAGGCCGTGTACGTCACTTCCCACGGCACCTGGAACGACCACCCGTTCGAGACGGTCCACGAGCCCGGCTGCCTCACCGTCTGGGCCACGTCCTTCTTCGCGACCGTCACCGACCGCGAGGGCAACGAGTTCCCGCCGGGCCGCAGGGACGCCACCTAGACCTTCACTCGGGGAACTCCCCGTCCACGTACACCCAAGCCCCGTCCACCCGCTCGAACCGGCTCCGCTCATGCAGCGCCCCACCCCGGTAGGACGCCCGGAACTCCACGGTGCCGGACGTGTGGAACGCCGTACCGTCACCGGTCGCGAGGATCTCAAGCCCCGTCCACCGCATCCCCGGAGCGAGCTCCAGCCGCCCCGGCCGCGTCCGCGGATGCCAGGTCCGCAGCAGATACGCCACATCGCCCTTGACGAAGGCGCTGTACCGCGACCGCATGAGCGCCTCGGCGGTCGGGGCGGCGGCTCCGGCCTGGTGGAACAGCCCGCAGCACGCCGTGTACAGCTCACCGCTCCCGCATGGGCACACCGACGACGCGGTGGGCCGTGCGGGAGCGGTACGAGCGGGGCGGCTGCGCGGGGATGAACTACGTCGGGAGGCCATGGCCACCATTGTCCCGGCTGCGGACCGAATCAGTCGGGTGCGTCCGTCCACGACGGGTACAGGGCGTCGGCGGATGTCTGGGCGAAATTGTCGCCCGTCAGCTCCCGGAGCCTCTGCCGGAGCTGCTTCCACCGTTCACGGCGTACGGTGACGCGGTCCTCGTCCAGTACCTGGTCGCACAGCAGGTCCAGCCATGTCGTCACTTCGGCTTCGGCCGCGGCCGAATCGGAGGCACTCGTGGCGGCCCTCCGCGACAGGAACTCCTCGACGGCCACGAGGACGGGATGCCGCCGGTTGAGCAGCTTGCGTGGCCGTTCACCGGGGGCGGTACTCGCACGCCGTCTTGTCACGCCGTCCGCGCGCTTCACCGTGCCCCCGCGGGTCGGCAGCGGAACCACCAGGGCGTCCCCGAAGACCTGGCTTTCGGAGAGCGCGTAGTCGGAGCGGAGCAGGGGCCACAGGCAGCCTTCGCGCACTTCCGGAAGGACACTCTGGAAGTCCTCCATGAGATGAGACGGCTCACTGACCACGGTCGGCAACGCCTCGTGCGGCCAAGCCTCTTCGATCAGGTTGAGCTCCAGGCCTTCGAAAGCGACGATCCACTCGGTCAGGCCGCCCGCGCGGGCGAAGGCGGGAAAGATGCTGTGCTGCGCCAGCTTCGCGGTTGTCACCACGGAGCAGCTGTCCGGATCGACATCGGCCAGCGGAACGTACCTCGTCTTGCCGTCGGCCGACCGGACTGCCACCGGGCAATGTTTCAAATAGACCTCGGCAGCCGCCTGGGACAGCTCCGGCACACTGTGGAAGCTCCCCCACCCCTTGTAGGCATGGGGACGGATGCCGCCCCAGCCGATGAGCGGGTCACACAGGGCCCGGTAGGCCGCCCTTCGCCTGGCCGCATCACTCGCGCAGCCGGCCTGGACGATCTGGATCAGTTCCGTGAGCATGTCGGCAACCGTCGTCTGGACGAGCTTCAGCACCTCCTTGTGCAGTTCCTCGTCACCGTCGAGGGCGTTGCGGGACGCCGTCACCGGGGCGTTGTTCCGCCGGAAGTCGACCGTGAGGTGGCAGCCTGTGAGATAACCGTTCACTTGATCGTCCGACCGACGGGTTCCCTCGGAGGGGTGCAGACCGATGTGATCCGTGATCCGGATGCCGTCCACGCAGAAGGTCACCGACGTGCGCCCGAGCTCGTTGGAGTTCGGTCGCTTGTCGCGCTGGCTGTCGTCGCGTTGCTGCCACCGGCCCTGGCTTTCCTTGCGTTGATGGGGTCGGGGGTCATGGATCACGTCCAGTTGGAAGTCGGCCGCATACGGTCCCAGGTGCGTGGCTCCCTGGCGTCGCTGCACCGCCCAGCCATTGAGGTGCTTGCGCTTGCGGTCCAGGGGAGAGAACCCGGCCAACGAGGTGGGCAGCCGTAGGTCCGGCGAGACGTGGACCGAGGACGGCAGGTACGCGAACAGGTCGGTCATCGCGTCACGGAACGCAGTGGTGGTCAGGGAGTCCGCGAGTTGCACCCTGATCTCCGTGCCCGGCTCACAGGTCGTATGGTCCGTGTAGAAGGGGCGGTCGGGCGTGGAGAACTGTACGAGGATGCCGTCCACGGGCCGGCTGTCCGGCGTGCGCGTGCGTACCTGCACCGCGGTCGCCACGCTGAACACGGAAGCGAATCCGATGCCGAAGCGGCCGAAGATCATGGGCCCGTCCGTGGCGGACTCGGTGGACTTGTCGACCGAGTCGCGCCACCCGGAACGGCCGAGCACCGACAACTGGCTGACGACCTGCTGGTAGGTCATGCCCACGCCGTTGTCACGGATCACCAGACGGTGTGCGTCCTCGAGTTCCACGTCGATGCGGGGCTGGTAGTCCATGGGGCTGGTGGCGGCCCGCATCTCGGTGGCGTCGACGGCGTTCTGGATCAGCTCACGCAGCCAGACGTGTGGCCGGTCTCCGTACAGGGCCGAGCCCATCAGGAGCCTGGTGATGGGGCGGGCGTCGACACGCAGTTCATGGCTCCGCAGGGAACGGTCCCGCCAACGGGGCGTGTTGAGCTCGAACCGAACGGGCGGGCGCACCACCTGCCAGCCTCGCCAGACGTTCTCCAGTTCCATGAAGTACTGGTGCACCAAGTGCCGGGCCTCGGCGGTCAGATGGAACGCCTTCCGGTCCGTGGTGTGCAGGTCGAACACCAACGTGCCGTCCGAGGGCTGCCGTCGGCGCACGTCGAGGACGTTTCTGCGGTACGGGTTCACCTGCATGGCGTCCGCGTCCATCAGCGCCGGATTGTCCAGCAGCTGGGCGAGGCGGGCGAGCCCCCACAGGAACGCGAAACAGTCGGCAGCCTGACACCTGCGCAGGTCTCCCGCACGCCTGATCCGTTCCGGCTCGTACAGACTCAGGTGGTCCAGAAGCCGGCACAGTTCGGAGACGCTCTCCTCGGTGACCTCGTGCGCCGCTGGGACGAGTCGCTCGAGCTCAGGCATGATCCGTGCCGCACCGGTTGCCTCACCGCCCGGCAACAGCACCTCGGAGTTCCTGTGCACGATGGTCAGCTCGGCCGCCACGTATGCCAGGGCCACCTGGCTGCCGTCACCGAAAGCGGTCAGCGGCACCTCGGAGTCGATCAGCTCCACCAACCTCTGGAAGATGCCCAACGTGTGTGTCGAGTAACCGTCCAGACCGTTCAGTTCGGGGATGAGTGACTGCAACTGGCGGATCTCGGGCAGGAGCGACGCGAATGAAGGAGCGGACACCTGTGGGGCGGCCATCGATGCAGACCGGTGGTGCAGTGCCTGGAGTATCTCGACCGGCGCGCCCTTGCCTTCGGGGTAGACGTCGGTGTACTCGCGGAAGCGTCCGCTGTGGACGTTGTCGTACTTGAAATAGCGGATACGGCAACGGTCCTGATCGAAGAGCAGTTCGCCGCGCGCATAGCCGCGAGCGAATTCCGCCGAATAGTCGCCATGAGGGCGGCCGAAGAGCAGCATCGACGGCACGCGCAGCAACCGGGAGTGAGGCGTCGCGAGCATTCCCGTTTCGCGGGGGTCGTGGAGGTGGCCGAACAGCCCCGCCTGGTATTCGAGCCGTAGCCGTTGTATGGCGGGGGCTGAGATCTGCTGGTGCAGCCAGTCGAACGGGTGGTGCTGGGCAAAGAGGGCGTAGTCCACGTCCTCGTCCAGCCGTGGGATCTGGGAGATGGACAGCAACAGCCGTCCGCGGTCGTCATCGGTTCCGGACTCGGCCGCATGGTAATAGCCCGACCAAGCGGAGTTGATGCCCTGAATCCGGCAGCGCCGTCCTGCGACGACGACCTCGTGCGACCAGTGGTAGACGTTCTCCGTGCCCTCGGGGCCCCAGCGGCGGACGAAGGCCTCGTAATTTCGGAACGGGTCCCCGAAGTTGTCGCGCTGCCGCTCATGGCTCAGAAAGGCATCGACGGCATCCGTTTCCTTCAAATCCGTGATCAGACGCGCCGATTTGAAGTCCGCCTCCTCGCGGTCCATGTCGTGATTGCCGGGGACGAACAGCAGCGGGGTGTGCTCTCCGACGATGGTGCGCAGTGGAGCGAAGAGGATGTCCGATACGGAGGCATACTCCTCGGCCTTGCCGGACTGTGCGATGTCGCCGGTGAAAATAACGAAGTCCGGGGCGCCTTCGTCCGCACGCACCTGACGCAGATGGTCGAGCAGTACGGCGATGTACTGCTCGCGCTCGGGCTCGGGGGGACTCGGCCAGTGAAGATCGGAGAGCTGCCACCAAGTGATGCTGTTGCGGACCATCTGACCGTCCAGGTGCTGGGGCGGCCGTCGACGCGCCTGCCGTCGGCCGATGGATCGCACAGGGTATCTACCCGATGACCCGATGAGGGCGTTTTTCGGCCAGTTGCCCGCAGCGCCGGCGTCGCATGGCAGCCCTCTCGGCGCGCCGCCTCGACGCGGACGAGGTGCCTAGGCAACCACCGGGGCGTCGGCCGAGGGCAACGGCGGCAACGCCGCCCCGTACACCCACGCCTCGAACAGCTCCTCCACCGGCTCGGTCGCGAAGCGCGCCACGTGGGAGGTGAAGGCGGTCGTCGTCACCGTGCCGCCGCGGTGCAGCTGGCCCCAGGCGCGCAGCATGCGGAAGAACGCGATGTCGCCCATCGCGCAGCGCACCGCGTGCAGCACGAGCCCGCCGCGTTCGTAGAGCCGGTCGTCGAACATGGACTTGCGGCCCGGGTCCGCCAGCCGCAGGTCCTGCGGCTGCGAGGACAGCAACCGGTGTGCGGCGGCGGCCAGTTGCTGGGCCGTGCGCCCGCCCGAGCGTTCCGACCACAGCCACTCCGCGTACTTCGCGAAGCCCTCGTTCAGCCAGATGTGCCGCCAGTCCGCGATGGACACGCTGTTGCCGAACCACTGGTGCGCCAGCTCGTGCGCGACCAGCCGCTCCGAACCCCGCGCCCCGTCAACATGGTTGGCGCCGAACAGCGACAACCCCTGGGCCTCGACGGGCACATCGAGTTCCTCCTCGGTCACCACGACCGCGTACTCGTCGAAGGGGTACGGCCCGAACAGCTCCTGGAACAGCTCCATCATCTGCGGCTGGCGCGCGAAGTCCCGCGAGAACTCCGGCAGCAGATGCGCCGGAATGTGCCCGTGCTGGGGTACGCCGCCCAGGCCCGGGTCGCCCAGCAGCACCGTCTGGTACTTGCCGATCGACAGCCCGACCAGATAGCTGCACGTCGGCGCCGACTGCTCGTACACCCAGGTCGTCGTGGACGCCTTCGTCGTCCGGGTCAGCAGCCGCCCGCCCGCCACCACCGCGTACGCCGACGGCGTGGTGATCGAGATCTGGTACGACGCCTTGTCGGCGGGCCGGTCGTTGCACGGGTACCAGGACGGCGCCCCGATCGGCTGGCTCGCCACCAGCGCCCCGTCCTCCAGCTCCTCCCAACCGAGCCCGCCCCAGGGGCTGTTGACCGGCTTGGGATTGCCCGACCAGTGCACCTCGACGGTGAAGGCGGCCCCGGCGCGGACCGGCTTCGCCGGGCGCACGCGCAGCCGTCCGCCGCGATGCGTGTAGTGCGGCTGCCGTCCGTCGACCCGGACCCGCCCGATCCTGAAGTCGGCCAGGTTCAGCACGAACTCGGTCAGCGGCGCCCGTCCCGCGATGGCGTTGATCCGGGCCGTCCCCGAGAGCCGGTTCGGGCCCGGGCGGTAGTCCACGGCGAGCTCGTACCGGTGCACCCGGTAGCGGGGGTCGCCGTGCTCCGGGAAGTACGGGTCCGTGCCCGCCGCCTGCTGAACTGCCACTGCTGTCTGTGCTCCCTGCGCCGTACTGCTGCCACTCTCCGCCGGCCCACGCCCTACCGGCTCCGAGTGGGCCGGCATCAGGTGCGCCATGCCTCGATCGGATTGCCGAGCCAGCGGGTGTCGTCGGGGACGGACTCCGCGGCCATGACCAGCGACGCGGGACCCAGCGTCGTACGGGCCCCGATCGCGCTGCCGGGCAGGACGATCCCGCCAGGACCCAGCGTCGCGCCCTCACGGAGGACCACAGTATCCGTCCGCAAGATCCGGTCGTGGAAGAGGTGTGTCTGGAGCACACAGCCCCGGTTCACGGTCGCGGCGTCCTCCAAGGTCACCAGATCCGTCTCCGGCAGCCAGTAGCTCTCCACCCACACGCCCTTGCCGATCCGCGCCCCGAGGCCGCGCAGCCAGGCCGTCATCACCGGCGTACCCGGCACGGAACCCGCCAACCACGGCACCGCGAGCACCTCGACGAACGTGTCGGCCAGCTCGTTGCGCCACACGAAGGACGACCACAGCGGATGCTCCCCGCTGCGGTGCCGCCCCA
Organism: Streptomyces muensis; assembly: GCF_021474425.1. Classification (GTDB taxonomy): domain Bacteria; phylum Actinomycetota; class Actinomycetes; order Streptomycetales; family Streptomycetaceae; genus Streptomyces; species Streptomyces muensis. The sequence goes on from NZ_JAKEIP010000143.1 coordinate 16,722, forward strand.
CGAGCAGCCACTTGGCGACGATCGACACCAGCCCGGCGACGCCACCCGCCGCCAGCAGCACAAGCCCCGACAACAGCGGCGCCCACACCCCCAGCGCACACAGCGCGGCGATCGTCAGCACCGCGAGCCCCGCCGAGCAGAACACCGGCACGATCCGGCACAGCTCCACCAGCCCACGCGCCCACAGCAAGCGCGCAGGTGGCTCGTACGTCCGGCTCTGATCGCCGTCGGCCGCGGCACGCGGCAACTTCACCGGCGGCAGCCCCAGATACGACGTGCCCTTCTTCGCCTTCTTCGGCGTCGCCGACAGCACCCCGACCAGACCGCCGTCCGGCACGGAACGCCCCGGCGCGGTCATCCCCGAGTTCCCCAGGAAGGCCCGCCGCCCGATCTCCGCCCGCCCGATCCGCATCCAGCCACCGCCGAGCTCGTACGGCGCGGTCAGCGTGTCGTCGGCCAGGAACGCGCCCTCACCGACCGTCGTCAGGCTCGGCAGCGCCAGCACCGTCGACACCTCGGCGCCGCGTCCGATCCGCATCCCGAGCAGCCGCAGCCACACCGGCGTGACCAGCCCGGCGTACAGCGGGAACAGCGTCTCGCGCGAGCGGTCCATCAGCTGCGTCACCGTCCAGGCCTGCCAGCCGACCCGGCCGTGCGTCGGGTGCGTACCCTCGCGCAGCCCGAGGCTCAGCAGCCGCACGGCGAGAAGGATCAGCACGGCGTACGCCAGCCCGAAGGCGAGCGTCGCCGGTACGAGCGCCAGCGCGGCGCCGGCCAGCGGAGCGTCCGGCGTGAAGAACACCCGGCCCACGAGGAGCGCGGCCACACCCGCCAGCACCGGCAGCGCGGTCAGCGCGAAGCCCGTGATGCCGTACATGACACGCCAGTACGTCCCGCGCCGCGGCCGTTCCTTCGGCCAGTTGCGCTTGGCCTTGCCCAGCTTGACCGCGGGCGCGCCCGCCCACCGCTGACCGGTGGGAACCTGACCCGTCACCGCCGAACCGGGCGCCACCTCGGCCCGCTTGCCCACCCGGGCCCCCGGGAAGAGCACACTGCGCGTCCCGACGACGGCATGCGCGCCCACCCTGACCGCGCCGATCTCCAGCCGGTCCCCGTCCAGCCAGTACCCGGACAGATCCACCTCGGACTCCACGGCCGCACCCCGGCCCAGCTTGAGCAGCCCGGTGACCGGCGGCAGCGAGTGCAGATCGACGTCCGGCCCGATCTTCGCGCCCAGCGCCCGCGCGTACCGCTCCAGCCACGCCCCGGTCAGCGAGGTCGCCCCGCTGAACTCGGCCAGCCGCTCGGCCGTCCACAGCCGCACATGCACACCGCCACCGCGCGCGTACCGGCCCGGCTTGACGCCCCTGAGCAGCAGCCGAGCGCCCCCGGCCGCCAGCGCCAGCCGCCCCGGCGGGCTGAACAGGACGACGGCTCCGACCGCGACGAGCCACCAAGGAGCCGTCGGCAGCCACCCGTAGGCGGGCAGCAGATTGCCGAGCGCGGCCAGCGCGACCGTCCAGCGCAGGCCGAGCAGCGTGAACAGCGGTAGGAGCAGCAGGACCTGGATCACCTGCGTGCGCCTCGGCACCGGGGCGATCACCCGCTGCGCCCCGTCGTCCTGCGCGGACTCCTCCAGCCGCCGGGCCAGCTTCCGCAGTACCGGCTGCTGGTAGATGTCCAGGACGGCCGCGCTCGGATAGCGGGTCCGCAGCCGTGTCGTCAGCTGCGCGGCGGCCAGACTGCTGCCGCCGATCGCGAAGAAGTCGTCGGAGGCGCCCGTGACGGGGATGCCGAGCACCTCGGTCCACTGCTCGGCGAGCCAGGCCTCGGTGCCGTAGAGCTGCTCGGCCGGACCACCGCCGCTCTCCAGGCCCGCGAGCGGCCAGGGCAGCGCGCCCCGGTCCACCTTGCCGCTCGTACGGGTCGGCAGCTCCTCGACCGGCGCGAGCAACGGCACCAGCGCGGCGGGCAGCTCCGCCCGTAGCTTCTCGACCGCCGCCGCCTGGTCCCAGCCGTCCTGGGTGACGACGTACCCGACGAGCAGCTGATTGCCGCTGCGGGCGGTCCGCACGGCGGCGGCCGCGCCGGCCACCCCCGGCAGCGCCTGCAGCGCGGCATCCACCTCACCGAGCTCGATCCGCCGCCCGCCGAGCTTGATCTGCTCGTCGGCCCGCCCCAGGAAGACCAGCCCCTCGGGCTCCGCCTTGACGAGGTCGCCACTGCGATACGCCCGCTCCCAGCCCAGGGACTCCAGCGGGGCGTACTTCTCCGCGTCCTTCTCGGCATCCAGATACCGCGCGAGCCCGACACCGCCGATCACCAGCTGCCCGCTCTCGCCCATCGGCACGGGCTCCCCGGCCTCGTCGACCACCGCCAGCTCCCAGCCGTCCAGCGGCAGCCCGATCCGGATCGGCTCCTCCCCGCTCATCAGCGAGGCACAGGCCACGACGGTCGCCTCGGTCGGCCCGTACGTGTTCCAGACCTCACGCCCCTCGGTCACCAGCCGCTGCGCCAGCTCGGGCGGACAGGCCTCACCGCCGAAGATCAGCAGACGTACGTCGCCCAGGGCCTCGGGCTCCCACAGCGCCGCCAGCGTCGGCACGGTCGACACGACGGTGATCTCCTGCTCGACCAGCCACGGCCCGAGATCGGCACCGCTCCTGACCTGCGAACGCGGCACCGGCACCAGACAGGCGCCGTACCGCCACGCCAGCCACATCTCCTCGCAGGACGCGTCGAACGCGACCGAAAGCCCGGCCATCACCCGGTCCCCGGGCCCGATCGGCTCCTCGGTGAGGAACAGCGCGGCCTCGGCGTCCACGAACGCGGCGGCACTGCGGTGCGAGACGGCGACGCCCTTCGGCTTGCCGGTGGAGCCGGACGTGAAGATGATCCACGCGTCGTGCTCGACACCGGGACGCCCGGCGGGGGCCTCGGACGTGCCGTGCACGGCGATCTCGTGCCCGGCGCCGATCACCGCCCGTACATCCGCCTCCCCGAACACCAGCTCGGCCCGCTCGTCCGGGTCCTCGGCGTCGACGGGGACGTACGCGGCACCGGCCGCGAGCACGGCGAGGATCGCGACGTAGAGGTCATTGGTCCCGGACGGCACCCGCACGCCCACCCGGTCCCCCACTCCGACCCCGGCCGCGGCGAGCCTGCGCCGCAGCCGCTGCACCTCGACGGCCAGCGCCCGGTAGCTGAGGCAGGTCGCGCCGTCGTCGAGAGCGGGCTCGTCCGGATACGACCGTACGGACGCCTCGAAGACGTCGACGAGGGTGCGCGGAGAGGCCGCCGGGCCCCCGGAGAAACGTGCCGTGTCGCCGAACTTCTCGCGGATCTCATCGTCGAGCAGGCCGAGAGCGCTGCTCTCGTGAATGGCTGCCATCCGGTCCTCGCGTCTCGATCCCGGATGCCTCCGGGGCGCTGGCGGGCCCGCAGGTTCGCCTGGGGTTGTCCGGCTCCAGCTCCGTAACAAGCCGGAAATTTTAGTACGACGCTAGGTTCGCGGCCCTTGGTTCACCACTTGGGAAGCCCGTTCGGGGTGTTCCGGTCGATGGTGCACCGGCGCTGACCTGGTGATCTTCGACGGACGAGACATGCCCCACACAGTGGGTGAGGGGCCGTGAACAGGGCGTCCGGATGGCCCAGCCCGGGGTGCGGCGAAGCCCCTGCTCAGCGGCAATGGACACAAGCCGCGGGGGTTCTCGCGGCGGTGTCGCCGATGCCGGAGGACGGATGTCGAACCCCCCACAGGGCCGTCGTACCGGCCGGGTGCTGCGGAGCACGGCCTCGGCCGTGCTGATCGTCCTCGCGTGCGTTCTGGCTCCCGTCACCGTGATCACGGTGTGGGTGCACGACATCGCCCTGGACACCGACCGCTACGTCAGCACGATGAAGCCGCTCGCCACCGACCGCGACATCGAGGACGCGGTGCGCCACCGGCTCGTCGACGCGGTGGACGTCCGCGTGAACGGCAAGCAGATCACCACCGACATCGCGAACTGGCTGAAGTCGCAGGGCATGGCGCCCCGCGCGGCCGACGCCGTCAAGGCACTGGCCCCCCAGGTGGACGAGGCCGCCCACGCCGCCGCCGACCGGGTCGCGAAGCGCTTCGTCGAGAGCGACCGGTTCGAACGGCTGTGGGTCACGGCGAACCGGACCGCCCACTCGGCCGTCGTGCACGCCCTCACAGGGGAGGGGCGCGGCGCGATCGGCGTCGAGGAGGGCACCGTGACCCTCGACGTCGGGGCCGCCGTGGAGCAGGTCAAGAAGGATCTGGAGGACGCCGGCGTGCAGCCGGCCTCCAAGATCCCGGACGTCGAGAAACAGGTGGTCCTGTTCCAGTCCGACGAACTCGACCAGTTCCAGGACGCGGCGCACGCGCTGGACCTGGCCGGCTACTGGATGCCGGTGATCACCGTGCTGCTCGGCGCGGCGGGAGTCCTGCTGGCCCACCGTCGCCGCCGCGCACTGGCCAAGGCGGCCCTGGGAGCGGCCGTCGGCTGTCTGATCGTCGCCATCGGTCTCGTCGTCGCCCGCCGTTACTACCTGGACCATCTCCCGCCGAGCGTCCTGTCCGAACCGGCGGCGGCCGCGGTCTTCGACACCCTGTTGCGCTTCCTGAAGGCCACGCTGCGCACCGTCATCGTGCTCGGTGTGATCATCGCCCTCGGCGCCTACCTCGTCGGCCCGGGCCGACTGCCGCGCGCGGTGCGCTCCCGGTCCGAACGCGGCGCCGACTCGGCCGCCCGGTGGGCGGACTCCCACGGCGTCACCACGGGCCGGGCCGGCACCTGGACCGAGCACAACCGCAAGTGGCTCACGATCGGAGCCCTGCTGGTTATCGCGCTGGTGTTCGCCCTCTGGAACGACCCCACGACCCTGACGGTCCTGCTCCTGGCGATCATCCTGCTCGCGGCACTCGTGGTGATCGCCCTGCTGGCGGCCGACGGCCGAAGGAGGGGGCAGATGGCCCCGGAAAAGCAAGAAACCCCTGATTGACAGGGGTTTCGCTGGTGTCCGAGGGGGGACTTGAACCCCCACGCCCGATAAAGGGCACTAGCACCTCAAGCTAGCGCGTCTGCCATTCCGC
>NZ_JAKEIP010000144.1 GCF_021474425.1 Streptomyces muensis
GTGCTCGACTGAGGGCGGTTGCCAACACGGCGTTTCAGTCCCATGAACTCCGGGCCGGATTCCTGGCCATGGCGTTCGGCCCGCTGATCGACTGAGGGGCATGCCCGAGATATCCCGCCGTGCCTTCGGTGGCCTCGTCGGCGGTGGCGCCGTGACCGCCGTCGCCGGTACGACCACCGCCGCCGAGGCCGTACCCGCAGCGGCCGCCCCCGCCGAACGCCCCTTCAAGGCCCGCCCCGCCGCATCCGGCAGGCGCCCCAACATCCTGGTCATCCTCGGCGACGACCTCGGCTGGGCCGACCTGTCCTCCTACGGCGCCCCGCACATCAGGACTCCGAACCTGGACCGGCTGGCCCGGCAGGGCGTGCGGTTCACGAACGCCTACTCCGGCTCGGCGACCTGCTCGCCGACCCGCTTCAGCCTGTACACCGGGCGCTACCCGGGCCGTACGCCCGGCGGGCTGGCCGAGCCGATCGCGAACAAGGCGCAGGGGCTCGACCCGAACCACCCCACGCTCGCCTCCCTGCTGAAGAAGGCGGGCTACGCCACCGCGCTGATCGGCAAGTGGCACTGCGGCTGGCTGCCCGACTTCAGTCCCACCAAGTCCGGGTGGGACGAGTTCTTCGGGAACTTCGGGGGCGTCCTGGAGTACTTCTCCAAGCTGGGCCAGCTCGGCACGTACGACCTCTACGAGGGCGACGCGCAGTACAAGGACCTGCGGTACTACACGACCGTACTGACCGAGCGGGCCGTCGAGTACGTCGGCCGGGACCACGACGCGCCCTGGCTGCTGAACCTCAACTTCACCACCCCGCACTGGCCGTGGCTCGCGGAGGGCGACGAGGAGACCGGCGCCGAGATCGCGGCGAGGATCCGGGCCGCCGAGTCCCAGGCGGAGGTGAGCAACGCGCTGAACCACTACGACGGCGGTTCGGTCGAGAAGTACACGGAGATGGTGCAGAGCCTGGACGCCGCCGTCGGGAAGGTGCTCGACGCCCTGCGCGGGTCCGGGCAGGAGGAGCACACGCTGGTGCTGTTCGCCAGCGACAACGGCGGGGAGCGCTACTCCTACAACTGGCCGCTCAGCGGCGAGAAGTTCGTGCTGCTGGAGGGCGGCATCCGGGTGCCGGCGATCGTTCGCTGGCCGGCCCGGATCGACGGCCACCAGGTCAGTCACGAGCCGAACTTCTCCCCCGACTGGACCGCGACCCTGCTGGAGATCGCCGGCGCCCGCCCGGACCCCGCGTACCCGCTGGACGGCACCAGCCTCGCCGGCTACCTGCTGCGCGGCGCGGAACCGCCGGAGCGGGACCTGTTCTGGCGGGTGCGGGCCAACCGGGCGCTGAGACGCGGGAACTGGAAGTACTACCGGGACGCGAGCGGCAAGGACCACCTCTACGACCTGGCCGCCGACCAGCGCGAACAGGCCGACCTCGCCCCGGACCGGCCCGAGCTGCTCGCCGAGCTGAAGGCGGCCTGGGAGAAGGTGAACAGCACGCTGTTGCCCTATCCGGGCTAGCCCAGGATCCCCCGCTCGTACCCCGTCGCCACCGCCGCCGCCCGGTCCTTGACGCCCAGCTTGGCGTACAGGTGGGTGAGGTGGGTCTTGACGGTGGCCTCGCTGATGAAGAGTTCGCGGGCGATGTCGCGGTTGGAGGTGCCCTTGGCGACCAGGGCGAGGACCTCGCGTTCACGGGCGCTGAGGGGTTCGTTGCCGGGAGTGCGGGGTGTGCGGACGGCGGAGACCAGGCGGGAGGCGACGGCCGGGGAGAGGACCGTGCGGCCCTCCGCCGCCGCGCGGACGGCCGTGAAGAGCTCGTCGCGCGGGGCGTCCTTCAGGAGATAGCCCGTCGCGCCCGCCTCGATCGCGGGGAGGGTGTCCGAGTCGGTGTCGTACGTGGTGAGGACCAGGACCTTCGCGCGGGCGCCGCGTCGGGTCAGTTCCCGGATGGCGTCGACTCCCCCGCCGCCCGGCATCCGCAGGTCCATGAGGATCACGTCCGGGTCGAGGGCGGCGGCCCGGTCGACGGCCTCGACGCCGTTGGACGCCTCGCCGAGCACGGTGAACCCGGGCGCGGACTCGAACATGCCGCGCAGACCGTCCCGTACGACGGGATGGTCGTCGGCGATCAACAGCGAGATGTCACCGGTCATGGCGCACCAACGGTACGCGAGCCGACAGCGCCGTGCCGTGCCCCGGCTCGGACTCGACGGTGAGGGAACCGGCGATGCGTTCGGCGCGGGCGCGCATGCCGGCGAGGCCGAAGCCGCCGGTGCGGGTGCGCTCGGGGAGGGCGAGCGGGTCGAAGCCCCGGCCGTCGTCGCGGATGTCGAGGATGACCTCGTCGCCGAGGAAGGTGAGGGTGACGCCGACGCGGGTGGCCCGCGCGTGCCGGGCGGCGTTGGAGAGGGCCTCCTGGGCGATCCTCAGCAGGGTCGCCGAGAGCTCGTCGTGGAGGTGCTCAGCGGTGCCGGTGACGGTGAACTCGGCGCGTACTGCGGTCCGTTCGGCCCATTCGGCGACCGTGCTCTTCAGGAAGAGGCATCGTCCGATCGGTTGACTCGGCCGTACGACCCCCTCCGCCCGGCCGTGTACGACCCCTCGAACACGCAGGTCGTAGGTCCAGCGGCCGATCGCGGACCGGCCAAAACTCGGTGGGCAGTGTCAGTGGCGATCCGTAGGCTCGCTGCTGATGGTGACGACACGTGCAACCGCCGAGGAAAGCCCTGACCGAACCGACCGGACCGGCCGTTCCGCCGTGCGGACGCTGCTGCGGCTGTGGCCGTATGTGCGGCCGGTGCGGGTGCGGTTGTTCACCGCGGCGGCCGTGGCGATCGTCGCCTCCTGTCTGGCACTGGTCATCCCGCTCGTCCTGAAGTGGATGGTCGACGGCCCGGTCGCCGACCGGGATCCGGCGGGGGTGTGGCTCGGGGCGCTGTATCTGCTGCTGCTCGGGTTCGCGGAGGCGCTGCTGTTCGGGCTGCGGCGATGGCTGGTGGCGCGGCCGCTCGCGGGCGTCGAGGCGTCGATGCGGGCGGATCTGTACCGGCATCTGCAGCGGCTTCCGGTGGCGTTCCACGACCGGTGGGCGTCGGGGCAGCTGCTGTCGCGGGGCACGACCGATCTGATGCTGCTGCGCATGTTCCTCGCGTTCCCGCTGACGTTCCTGCTGGTCAACAGCGTGACCATCCTGGTCGGCGTGATCATCATGCTGCTCCAGGACTGGACGCTGGGCCTGGTCATCCTCGTCCCGGCCGTGCCCGTGATGGTCACGTGCGTGATCTTCGAGCGCCGGTACGCCTCCGTGGCGCGTCGTGCCCAGGACCAGGTCGGCGACCTGACGACGGTCGTCGAGGAGAGCGTGCTCGGCATCCGCATCATCAAGGGCTTCGGCCGGCACCGCAGCCAGGCCCACGCCTTCCGCGCCCTGTCCCGCACCCTGCGCGGCACGGAACTCCACAAGGCCCGCCTACTGGCCACCATCTGGGGCGTCATCGTCACCCTCCCGGAACTGGCCATCGGGGCGGCACTGGTACTGGGCACGGTGCAGGTGGCCGACGGTGAACTGTCGGCGGGCACGCTGGTGGCCTTCCTGTCGACGGCACTGGCGCTGAGGTGGCCGGTGGACTCGATCGGCTTCCTGCTGGCGATGAGCCAGGAGGCGGCGACGGCGACGGAGCGCTATTTCGAGGTGATGGACGCGACGCCGGAGGAGCCGGCCCCCACCGCTGTGGGCAGTCGTTCCGCAGGGCGGAACGGGTGGGCACAGCCTGCAGCGCCGGGCCCCGGCTCAACGGGCCTCAAGGGCGACGGACTTCGCTTCCACAACGTCCGTTTCCGCTACCCCGACGCCTCCGAAGACTCCCCTCCCACCCTCGACCACATCGACCTGCACATCCGCCCCGGCGAATCCATGGCCCTCGTAGGCCCGACAGGCAGCGGCAAGACAACCCTGACCGCCCTCATCCCCCGCCTCCACGAGGTGACGTCCGGCCACATCACCCTCGACGGCCAGGACATCGCCGCCATACCCAGAGAATCGCTGCGCGCCCTCGTCGCGGTGGCGTTCGAGGAACCCACCCTCTTCTCGGCCAGCGTCGCGGACAACGTTCTCATGGGCGCCGGAGAGGGCGCGGGCGAGCCCGAGTTGGAGCGCGCCCTCGGCGTCGCGCAGGCCGCGTTCGCGCACACCCTGCCCCACGGCACCGAGACCCAGGTCGGTGAGCAGGGCCTCAGCCTCTCCGGCGGCCAGCGCCAGCGCCTCGCGCTCGCGCGGGCGGTCGTCGGCCGGCCGAGGTTCCTCGTCCTCGACGACCCGCTGTCCGCGCTGGACGTGCACACCGAGGCCGCCGTGGAGGCCGCCCTGCGGGAGGTGCTCGCGCAGACCACCGCCCTGATCGTCGCCCACAGACCCTCCACCGTGCTGCTCGCGGACCGCGTCGCCCTGCTCTCCGAGGGCCGTATCGCCGCCGTCGGCACCCACCACGAACTGCTGCGCACGAACGCCGAGTACGCCCATCTCATGGCCGGGACCGAGGAGGCCGACCGATGACGGCGACCACCGCCACCGCACCGGGGAAGGAACAGCCCGCCGAGGAACCCCCCAAGGGCGGCGACCCCTTCGACCGCGACGTCCTGCCCACTCCCCCGGGCGCCACCGCCGCCCTCCTGCGCTCCCTGCTGGCCCCGATGAAGGCCCGCGTCGCCGTCACCACCCTCCTCCTGCTGCTCCAGCAGGCGGCCGTGCAGGCGGGCCCGCTGCTGGTGGCGTACGCCATCGACTCGGCCGTGCCGGCGTTCCGGCGCGACGACCTCGGGCCGCTGATCGCGGTCGGCGTCGGCTATCTGCTGTGCGCGCTGGCCTCCGGCGCCCTGCAGTACGCGTTCATCCTGCTCTCGGCCCGCGTCAACCAGGACGTGCTGCTCGATCTGCGCGGCCGTATCTTCCGCCATGCCCAGGCCCTGAGCCTCGACTTCCACGAGCGCTACACCTCGGGCCGGCTCATCTCCCGTTCCACCACGGACGTGGAGTCGCTGCGCGAGCTGCTCGACGAGGGCCTTCAGGAACTCGTCACCGTCATCCTGTCCTTCGTCTACATCTCGGCGATGCTGCTCTGGCTCGACCTGGGCCTCGGAGCGGTCGCGATGGCCTCCTTCGTGCCGCTGTACCTCCTCGTACGGCGCTACCGGCGGCGCGCCGCGCGCGTGTACACCCTGCGCTCCACCGCCATCGCGGCGGTGATCGTGAAGTTCGTCGAGACGATGAACGGCATCCGCCCGGTGCGCGCCTTCCGCCGCGAGGCCGCCAACGACGCCGACTTCCGGGTCCTGAACACCCGGCACGAGCGCACCAACGGTGACGCGCTGCTGGAGATGGCCCGCTATGTCGTCGGCTCCCGGCTCGTCGCCAACACGGCGGTCGCGGGGATCGTGCTGTGGGGTGCCTACCGGGTGGCGGGCGGCACGCTGGCCCTCGGTGTGCTGGCGGCGGCGGTGCTGTATCTGCGGCGGCTGTACGACCCGATCGACCGGCTCGGCATGTTCCTGAACTCCTACCAGTCGGCGGCGGCCTCCCTGGAGAAGATCGCCGGGCTGCTGGCCCAGACGCCGTCCGTGCCCGAGCCGACCGCGCCGCGCCCGCTGCCGGAGCTCGCGTCGGAGCACCCCGGCCGTGAGGTCGTCTTCGACGGCGTCCGGTTCGGCTACCGCACCGGCGGTGAGGTGCTGCCCCGCTTCGACCTCACCCTGCCGGCCGGGCAGACGGTCGCGGTCGTCGGCTCCACCGGCGCGGGCAAGTCGACGCTGGCCAAGCTGCTCGCCCGGTTCTACGACCCCTCCGCCGGCCGGGTCCTCCTCGACGGCGTCGACCTGCGCGAGCTGGCCGTGCCCGAGCTGCGGCGCGGGGTGGTGATGGTGACGCAGGAGGCGTTCCTGTTCTCCGGCACGGTCGCCGAGAACATCGCCATCGGCCGGCCCGACGCCACCCGCGAGGAGATCGAGCAGGCCGCGAAGGCCATCGGCGCGCACGACTTCATCAGCTCGCTGCCCGACGGCTACGACACCGACGTACGCAAGCGAGGCGGCCGTATCTCCGCCGGTCAGCGGCAACTCGTGGCGTTCGCCCGGGCGTTGCTCGCCGACCCGGCCGTACTGATCCTCGACGAGGCCACCAGCTCCCTCGACATCCCCGGTGAACGGGCCGTGCAGCGCGCGATGTCGACGGTGCTGCACGGGCGTACGGCGGTCGTGATCGCCCACCGGCTGTCCACGGTCGAGATCGCGGACCGCGTACTGGTCATGGAGCACGGGAAGATCGTCGAGGACGGCACGCCCGCCGAACTCATCGCGGGGACGGGCAGGTTCGCGGATCTGCACCGGGCGTGGCGGGACAGTCTGGCGTGATGTTCCAGGGGGACGACTGGTGATCGACGCGTACGAGGATCCGGGCGAGCCCGATTGTCGAGGCGGGGGGCGGTATCTGTGGTGGCTGGTCATGCGCCAGGCGACGCGGTCCGTCGTCGGGGCACTGATCTCCAGTGTGTGGATGGTGCTGCTGGCGGCGACGCCGTATCTGATGTCCCGTGCCGTCGACGACGGGCTGACGACCGGTGACTACGGCGCGCTGGTGGGGTGGACGGGCGCGCTGTTCGCGGTGGGCGTGTTCAACGCCTGGCTGAGCATCATGCGCCACCGCACGATGACCCGGGTGCGGATGGACGCCAACTTCCGCACGGTCAAGGTGCTGATCGGGCACGCGGTACGCCTGGGTGCCGCGCTGCCGCGCCGGATCGGGGCCGGGGAGGTCGTCACGATCGGCGTGGGCGACGTCCAGACGATCAGCACGTCCCTGACCGTCGTCGGTCCCGGGTTCGGGGCGGTGGTCGCCTATCTGGTGGTCGCCGGGCTGCTGGTGTCGGTGTCGGTGCCGATCGCCGTGGTGGTGCTGCTCGGGATGCCGCTGGTCGGGGTGCTCGTCGGGCCGCTGCTGGGACGGCTCCAGGGGACCGAGACGGAGTACCGGGAGCGGCAGGGCGTGCTGACGGCACGGATCGCCGATCTCGCGGGCGGGCTGCGCGTGCTCAACGGCCTCGGCGGCAAGGGCCTGGTCGCCGACGCCTTCCACCGCGACTCGCAGCGGCTGCGGGCGCAGGGGTACCGGGTCGGCGCGGTGACCAGCTGGGTGCAGGCGCTCGGGGTGGGGCTGCCGACGCTGTTCCTGGCGGTGGTGACCTGGCTGGCGGCGCGGCTGGCCGCCCAGGGCGAGATCACCGTGGGCGAGCTGGTGTCGGTGTACGGCTATGTCGCGGTGCTGGTGGGTCCGGTGGCGTTCTTCATCGAGTGCGGCTACCAGGTCAGCCGTGGCGTGGTGGCGGCGCGGCGGGTCGTACGGTTCCTGCGGCTGGAGCCGATGCCGGACACCGGCACCCGGGACGCCCCGGCCGAACCGGCGGTGCTGTACGACCCCGAGTCCGGGGTGCGGGTGCCGCCGGGCCGCCTGACCGCGCTGGCCGGGGCGGTGCCCGCGGACGCCGTGGCCGTCGTCGACCGCCTGGGCCGCTACACCCCATCCTTGGCGAGCTGGGGCGAAGTACCTCTGGCCGAGATCGCGTTGCCGCAGCTCAGACGGCACATCCTGGTCGCCGACCACGAGGCCGACCTGTTCGCGGACACCCTGCGCCAACTGGTCTCCGGCCCCACCGACCACGACGAGGCGACGATCGCGGAGGCCGTGCGCACCGCCGTCGCCGAGGACATCGTCCGGGGCCTGCCCGAGGGCCTCGACACCCCGATCGACGCCCAGGCCCGCAACCTCTCCGGCGGCCAACGCCAACGCGTCCGCCTGGCCCGCGCCCTCCTGGCCGACCCGGACATCCTCCTCGCCATCGAACCGACCTCGGCCCTGGACGCCCACACGGAGGCCCGAGTGGCCGAACGCCTGCACACGACGCGCCGCGGCCGCACAACTCTGGTGACGACCACGTCCCCCTTGGTCCTGGCCCACGCGGACACGGTCCACTTCTTGGTCGACGGCAAGGTCACGGCAACGGGGACCCATCGCGAGCTGCTGGACGCCGAGCCGGGCTACCGAGCCCTGGTGGCCAGGGACGAAGACGCCGAGGAGCTTGCCAAGTGACGGAAGCCAAACGCCCCAAAGGGGCGCGGGGAACTGCGCGACAAGCCACAACGCACCCGCACCCGGCAACCGACCCCCATTCCCGCCCCAGTAGCCGCACAGCCCTCCCCATCGCCGCACCCAAAGACGTCCGCCAAGCCACCACCCACCTCATCCGAGCCGACGTCAGGTCCTTCACCGCCGTACTCGCCCTCAACGCCCTCGCAGCACTCACCGGCCTCGCCGGCCCCTACCTGGTCGGCCGCATCATCGACGAAGTCAAACGCGGCGCAGACGTGACGACCGTCGACAAACTCGCCCTCACCATCCTGATCGCGGCAACAGCCCAGCTGTTGCTGGCCCGCTGGGCCCGCTACGTAGGCCACCGCTTCGGCGAACGCACCCTCGCCCGCGTCCGCGAGCAGTTCGTTCACCGCACCCTCTCCCTGCCCGCGTCCGTCGTGGAACGGGCCGGCACCGGAGACCTCACCGCGCGCGGCACCTCCGACGTGGCGGCCGTCGGCACCACCCTGCGCGACGCCGGTCCTGAGCTGCTCATCAACTCCGTGCAGGTCCTGTTCCTGCTGGGCGCGGTCGTCGCGCTGGACCCCCTGCTCGGCGTCTGCGGCCTGCTGGGCCTGGCCGGTCTGTGGCCGGTGCTGCGCTGGTATCTGCGCCGCGCCCGCACCGGGTATCTCGCCGAGGGCGCGGCCACCTCGGACGTCGCGGAGATCCTCGCGGCGACCGCGTCCGGAGCCCGCACGGTGGAGGCGCTGCGGCTGGAGCGGCGGCGGGTGGCGGCGAGCCGGGACGCGCTGGAGACGTCCCGCCGGACCCGGCTGCACACGCTGTTCCTGCGCTCGGTGTTCTTCCCGTCGGTCGAGATCGCCTATCTCGTGCCCGTGGCGACGGTCCTGCTCGTCGGCGGGGCGCTGCACGCGCGGGGCACGATCAGTCTGGGCACGGTGGTCGCGGCGGCGCTGTATCTCCAGCAGATGGTGGGGCCGCTGGACGAGATCCTGATGCGGGTCGAGCAACTCCAGAGCAGCGGCGCCTCCTTCGCCCGCGTCGAGGGCCTGGCGGGCGCCCCGAGGACCACCGACGCCGACTCGCCCACGCCCGCGAACGATCTGATCGAGGTGCGCGAGGTGCGCTACGCCTACGACCGCGGCGGCGAGGTCCTCGGCGGCGTCGACCTGACGGTCCGCCCGGGCGAACGCCTCGCCGTGGTCGGCCCGTCCGGTGCCGGCAAGACCACCCTGAGCAGACTGCTGGCGGGTGTGGACGCGCCCACCGCCGGTTCCGTGACGGTCGGCGGCGTCCCGGTCGTGGCGCTCGGCCCGGAGCAGTTGCGCCGCCAGGTCGTCCTGGTGACGCAGGAGCACCACGTCTTCCTCGGCACCGTGCGCGACAACCTCCGGATCGCCGAACCGTGCGCCACGGACGACCAGGTGTGGGCCGCGCTTTCGGCGGTCGGCGCCGACGGCTGGGTACGGCGGCTGCCGGACGGCCTCGACACGGCGCTGGGCGACGGGGGCCACGGCACGGACGGCTCGCAGGCCCAGCAGCTCGCGCTGGCCCGCGTGGTGCTGGCCGACCCGCACACCCTGATCCTCGACGAGGCGACGGCGCTGCTCGACCCGACGACCGCCCGGCACACCGAGCGGGCGCTGGCGGCCGTGCTTCAGGGCCGTACGGTCATCGCCATCGCGCACCGGCTGCACACCGCGCACGACGCCGACCGGGTGGCGGTGATGGAGGACGGTCTGCTCACCGAGCTCGGCACGCATGACGAGCTGGTCGCGGCGGACGGGGCGTACGCGGCGCTGTGGCGGTCCTGGCACGGGGAGCGGCCGGCCTGAGCAGGGGATCTATGCTCGAAGGCGTAGGAGATCGCTGCCCCGCCGAAGAACGCACAGCAGAACGCCACAGCAGAAAGCCGCAGTCCATTGAACTTCTGGTCGATCTACCAGCACGGATTCGCGCGGGTCGCCGCGTGCACGGGCCACACCGTCATCGCCGACCCGCGGGCCAACGCGGAGGCGGTGCTGCGGCAGGCGCGCGCGTGCGCGCGGGAGGGCGTGGCCGTCGCCGTCTTCCCGGAGCTGGGCCTGACCGGGTACTCGATCGAGGACCTGCTGCTTCAGGACGCGGTGCTCGACGAGGTCGAGGAGGCACTCGCCGCGGTCGTCGCCGGGTCGGCGGAGCTGCTGCCCGTGCTGGTCGTCGGCGCCCCGCTGCGCCATCGCCACCGGATCTACAACTGCGCGGTGATCGTGCACCGCGGCCGGATCCTCGGCGTGTCCCCGAAGTCGTACCCGCCGAACTACCGCGAGTTCTACGAGCGGCGGCAGATCGCCTCGGGTGACGACGAGCGCGGCGGGACGATCCGGGTCGGCGGCGCGGAGGTTCCTTTCGGGACGGACCTGCTCTTCGCGGCGGAGGACGTCCCGGGGCTGGTGCTGCACGCGGAGGTCTGCGAGGACATGTGGGTGCCGGTGCCGCCGAGCGCGGAGGCGGCGCTGGCCGGCGCGACCGTGCTCGCCAACCTCTCCGGCTCCCCGATCACGGTCGGCCGGGCCGAGGACCGGCGGCTGCTGTGCCGGGCGGCGTCCTCGCGCTGTCTGGCGGCGTACGTCTACTCGGCGGCCGGTCTGGGCGAGTCGACCACGGACCTGTCGTGGGACGGCCAGACCATGATCTACGAGAACGGCGTCCTGCTGGCCGAGTCGGACCGCTTCCCGCTGGACGACCAGTACGCGGTCGCCGACGTCGACCTGGACCTGCTGCGCCAGGAGCGGCACCGGATGGGCACGTTCGACGACAACCGGCGTACCCACGCGGCCCGTACCGATGGCTTCCGGCGCGTCGGGTTCCGGCTCGACCCGCCCACGAGCGACCTCGGGCTGCAGCGCCGGGTCGAGCGCTTCCCGTTCGTGCCGGCCGACGCCGACCGGCTCGCCCTGGACTGCTACGAGGCGTACAACATCCAGGTCGCGGGCCTGCAGCAGCGGCTGGGCGCGATCGGCGGCCCGAAGGTCGTCATCGGGGTGTCCGGCGGTCTGGACTCCACGCACGCGCTGATCGTGGCCGCCCGGGCGATGGACCGCGCGGGCCGGCCGCGCAGCGACATCCTCGCGTTCACCCTGCCGGGCTTCGCGACCAGCGACCACACCAAGGACAACGCCCACAAGCTGATGAACTCGCTCGGCGTGACCGCGGCCGAGCTGGACATCACGCCGACCGCGCGGCTGATGCTGCGGGAGATGGGCCACCCGTTCGCGTCCGGTGAGCCGGTGTACGACGTCACCTTCGAGAACGTGCAGGCGGGCCTGCGCACCGACTACCTGTTCCGGCTCGCCAACCAGCGCGGCGGCATCGTGCTGGGCACCGGCGACCTGTCGGAGCTGGCGCTGGGCTGGTCCACGTACGGCGTGGGCGACCAGATGAGCCACTACAACGTCAACTCCGGTGTGCCGAAGACGCTGATCCAGCATCTGATCCGCTGGGTCATCGGCAGCGGGCAGTTCGACGAGGAGACCGGCAAGACGCTGGCCGCGATCCTCGACACGGAGATCAGCCCGGAGCTGGTGCCGGGCGAGGAGATGCAGTCCACCGAGTCGAAGATCGGCCCGTACGCGCTGCACGACTTCACGCTGTTCCAGGTGCTGCGGTACGGCTTCCGGCCGTCGAAGATCGCGTTCCTGGCGTGGCACGCCTGGCACGACGCGGAGGCCGGCGCCTGGCCGCCCGGCTTCCCGGAGGCCAAGCGGGTGGCGTACGACCTGGCGGAGATCCGGCGCTGGCTGGAGGTGTTCTGCCGTCGGTTCTTCGCGTTCGCACAGTTCAAGCGGTCCGCCATGCCGAACGGGCCGAAGGTCTCGGCGGGCGGTTCGCTCTCCCCGCGCGGGGACTGGCGGGCGCCGTCTGACGGCAACGCGGCGGCGTGGCTGCGGGATCTCGCCCGTATCGACGACTGAGCCGCCGCCCGGTCCGTCTCGTCTCACCTGTCCGGTTCGTTTATCGAACGTGAACTCCCGGACAACGAACGATTTCCGGCCAACTTCCTGACGCGGTCCTGACAGAAACCGCAGTCAGCTGGCACTCTTCCCACGGCCGCGACACAGCAACCCCACAGCACCGTCACACGGCGGTGCCCGCGGCTGTACTCCCGCACGCGCACGTCCGTTCCCGCACGCGCACGTCGTTCTGCGTACCACCCCGAACTGCCCGGACGGCCCACCCGCCGGCCGGTCTCCCCTGGCCGCGTGATCCGCGGCCGCGCAGAAGGAGTCAGTGTTGAGAGACAGTTCCTCCCACAGACGCACCCCCCACGCCACGCGTCGCCACTCGACGCACCGCAGGGCCGCCGCCGTCGCCCTCGTCGGCGTCTCCGCCCTGATCGCCGCGGCCGTCCAGTCGGGCGCCGCCACCGCAGCCCCGGAGAAGGCACCGTCGGCCGCGGGCAAGGTCATACCGGGCGCCGAGTCCGTCAAGCTGTCCCCCGCCCAGCGCGCCGCGCTGATACGCGAGGCCAACGCCACGAAGGCGGACACCGCGAAGGACCTGGGCCTCGGCGCCAAGGAGAAGCTGGTCGTCCGTGACGTCGTCAAGGACGGCAACGGCACGGTCCACACCCGCTACGAGCGGACCTACGACGGCCTGCCCGTCCTCGGTGGCGACCTGGTCGTCGAGACCACGAAGGCCGGCGCGACCAAGGACGTCGTGAAGGCGACCCGCGCCGCCGTCAAGCCGGCGACCACGACCGCCGCCGTCCCCGCCGCCAAGGCCGAGAAGCAGGCGCTGGCCGCGGCGAAGGCGGAGGACGCCAAGAGCCCCGACGTCAACCGCGCGCCCCGCAAGGTGATCTGGGCCGCGAACGGCACGCCGACCGTGGCGTACGAGACGGTAGTCGGCGGCTTCCAGCACGACGGCACCCCGCAGGAACTGCACGTCATCACCGACGCCACCAGCGGCGAGAAGCTGTACGAGTGGGAGGCGATCGAGACCGGCACCGGCAACACGGTGTACAGCGGCACGGTCGACCTCACCACCACGCAGTCGGGTTCGACGTACAACCTCACGGACGGCGCGCGCGGCAACCACAAGACGTACAACCTCAACCGCGGCACCTCCGGCACCGGCACCCTCTTCTCCGGCGCCGACGACATCTGGGGCAACGGCAGCCCGTCCAACCTGGAGTCCGCGGGCGCCGACGCGCACTACGGTGCCGCGCTGACCTGGGACTACTACAAGAACGTGCACGGGCGTTCGGGTATCCGCGGCGACGGTGTCGGCGCGTACTCCCGGGTCCACTACGGCAACAACTACGTCAACGCGTTCTGGTCCGACAGCTGCTTCTGCATGACGTACGGCGACGGCTCGGGCAACGCCAACCCGCTGACGTCGATCGACGTGGCCGCGCACGAGATGACCCACGGGCTCACGTCCAACACGGCCGGCCTCAACTACAGCGGCGAGTCCGGCGGCCTGAACGAGGCGACCTCCGACATCTTCGGCTCGACCGTCGAGTTCTACGCCAAGAACTCCTCCGACGTCGGTGACTACCTCATCGGCGAGGAGATCGACATCAACGGCGACGGCACGCCGCTGCGCTACATGGACAAGCCGAGCCAGGACGGCTCGTCGAAGGACGCCTGGTACTCGGGCATCGGCTCGATCGACGTGCACTACTCGTCCGGCCCGGCGAACCACTTCTTCTATCTGCTGAGCGAGGGCAGCGGCACCAAGACCATCAACGGTGTCACCTACAACTCGCCCACCTCGGACGGCCTTCCGGTCACCGGCATCGGCCGCGACAAGGCGGAGAAGATCTGGTTCCGGGCGCTGACCACCAAGTTCACGTCCACGACCAACTACGCGGCCGCCCGCACCGGCACCCTCGCGGCCACCGGTGAGCTGTACGGCACCACGAGCGCCGAGTACAAGGCGGTCCAGGACGCCTGGGCGGGCGTCAACGTGGGCGCGCGCTCCGACGGGGGCGGCGGCGGTGGCGGCACGTCCTTCGAGAGCGGGACCGACGTGGCGATCCCGGACCGGGGCGCGGCGGTCACCTCACCGATCACCGTGTCCGGGCGGACCGGCAACGCGCCGTCCAACCTCCAGGTCGCGGTGGACATCGTGCACACCTACATCGGTGACCTCAAGGTGGACCTGGTCGCCCCCGACGGCACGGCATACACGCTGAAGGCGTACGGCACCGGCGGCAGCGCGGACAACCTGAACACCACGTACACGGTGAACGCGTCCTCCGAAGCCGCCAACGGCACCTGGCAGTTGCGGGTCCAGGACAACGCGGCCGTCGACACCGGCTACATCAACAGCTGGAAGCTCACCTTCCCGTAGGCCGGTTCGCGGTCTGCCCCTGACAGGGCGCCGTCTCGGCGGGTTCAACTCCCGCCGGGACGGCGCCCGTTCACATCTCTGAAACATTTACCGGACAGTCAAGTTTTGGCCAACATCACCGCACCCTCCTGACATGTACGCGTCCCAGGTGTCACTCTCCTTGCACCGCCGCACAAGCACCACAGCACTTCCCCCACAAAAGGAGCTCGTGTGACCCCCCTCTACGCGCGTCACAAGCGGACCACCCTGGCCATCGCCACCGCCGTCGCGGCCGGAGCCCTGCTCACCACCGGCCTGACCACCGGCACCTCGGCCGCGGCCCCCGCGGACGCCGGCGGCAAGGCCGCCCCGCTCGCCGTCCCGGTCGCGCTGGCCCCCGCGGCCCGCACCGCCCTCATCCAGGACCAGCAGGCCGAGGCCGCCGAGACCGCCGACGCGATAGGCCTGGGCGCGAAGGAGAAACTGGTCGTCAAGGACGTCGTCAAGGACGCCGACGGCACCCTCCACACCCGCTACGAGCGCACCTATGCGGGCCTGCCCGTCCTCGGCGGCGACCTGGTCGTCCACGAGTCGGCGGCGGGCGCCGCCAAGGGCGTCACCAGAGCGACGAAGGCCACCATCGAGGTCGCCTCGCTCAAGCCGGCGATCACCGCGGACAAGGCCGAGGGCCAGGCCGTGAAGCTGGCCAAGGCGGCCGGCTCGGAGAAGACCGCGGCCGACCAGGCGCCCCGCAAGGTGATCTGGGCCGCGAACGGCAAGCCCACCCTGGCCTACGAGACCGTCGTCGGCGGCCTCCAGGACGACGGCACCCCGAACGAGCTGCACGTCATCACCGAGGCCGCCACCGGCGAGAAGCTCTACGAGTACCAGGGCATCGAGACCGGCACCGGCAAGAGCCTGTACTCGGGCACGGTCACCCTCGGCACCACCAAGTCGGGCTCGACGTACAGCCTCACCGACGCCACACGCGGCGGCCACAAGACGTACAACAAGGCCCGCAGCACCAGTTCCTCCGCCGGCACACTGTTCACGGACGCGGACGACACCTGGGGCACCGGCACGGCCTCCAGCTCCTCCAGCGACCAGACCGCCGCCGTCGACGCGGCCTACGGCGCGCAGGAGACCTGGGACTACTACAAGGAGACCTTCGGCCGCAGCGGCATCAAGAACGACGGCAAGGCCGCCTACTCCCGCGTCCACTACGGCAACGCCTACGTCAACGCGTTCTGGGACGACAGCTGCTTCTGCATGACGTACGGCGACGGCGAGGGCAACACCAACCCGCTGACCTCGCTGGACGTGGCCGGCCACGAGATGACGCACGGCGTCACCTCCAACACCGCGGGCCTGAACTACTCGGGCGAGTCCGGCGGCCTGAACGAGGCGACCTCCGACATCTTCGGCACGGCGGTGGAGTTCTTCGCGAACAACTCCTCCGACGTCGGTGACTACCTCATCGGCGAGAAGATCGACATCAACGGCGACGGCACCCCGCTGCGCTACATGGACAAGCCCAGCAAGGACGGCTCGTCGAAGGACGCCTGGTACTCGGGCATCGGCTCGATCGACGTGCACTACTCGTCCGGCCCCGCCAACCACTTCTTCTACCTCCTGTCGGAGGGCAGCGGCGCCAAGACGATCAACGGGGTGAGCTACGACTCCCCGACGTCCAACGGCGCCACGGTCACCGGCATCGGCCGCGCCAAGGCCGCCGCGATCTGGTACAAGGCGCTGACCGAGTACATGACGTCGACGACCAACTACAAGGCCGCCCGTACGGCGACCCTGAACGCGGCGTCCGCCCTGTACGGCGGCACCGGCAGCACGGAGTACAAGGCCGTCGCGGCGGCCTGGTCCGGCGTCAACGTCAGCTGACGTAGCTCCGATTGACGTGGCGGCACCCGGGACGAAGGCATTCCCGGGTGCCGCCTTACGCTTGGGACCCATGTCCTTCACGTACGACGCCGTCGGCGCGACCCGGGAGAACGGCTTCTGCCCGCCCGGCTTCCACCCCCTGCACGTGCGCACCCGCATCGGCGAGGGCGAGGGCGTCTTCCGCAGAGCCGCCGAGGCGGTGATGACCTGGGAGATGCACCGCGCGATGGGCGTCGGCATCGACGCGACGGCCGACCGCGCGGCCCCCGACGTCGATGTCACCGTCAGCCTCGCGGGCCTGATCAAGGCCCCGTGCCGGGTGGTCTGGACGGCGGACGAGCACCGCCGTGTCGGCTGGGCCTACGGCACGCTTTCCGGCCATCCCGAGTGCGGCGAGGAGGCGTTCCTGGTGGAGCGCACGGGTGACGGCACGGTCTGGCTGACCGTGCGGGCGTTCAGCCGCGGCGCCAAGTGGTACGCCCGGGCGGGCGGGGCGGCGACCCGCGGCCTGCAGCACGCCTACGCACGACGGTGCGGCGCGGTGCTGCGCAGGCTCTGCGAGGACGTCGCCGAGGACTGACTCCGCCTCGGCCGCCCGGGCCGCTCCGCCTACCGCAGCAGCACCCCCGCCCCCTCCCCCAGCTCCTCGGAAGGCACCGCCACCAGACCCAGCTCCGCCCCCGACGCCAGCAGCCGGTGGGCCGGGAGGATGCGGACCGTGTAGCCGTAGGGTCCCGTGCGGTCCAGGGACAGGGGGCCCTCGTAGAGCCAGCGCCCCTCGGCGTCCGGGCCGCCGACCGGCTTCAGCGGGACCGTCGAGGCGTCCGCGATGCGGTCCTGTGCGTCGACACGGCCCGAGACCGCCTGCACCTCCACGTCGTCCGGCCCGAGGTCGCCCAGTCCCACGCGGACCCGGAGACTGAGGGTCGAGCCGAGTTCCGCGACGGGGGTCGTCGTCGTCTCGACGTGATCGACCGTGACGCCGTGCCAGGCCGAACGCACCCGCGATTTCCAGCCCGCCAGCTCACGCGCCGCGTCCGGCGTCATCGCGCGATGGGCGTGCGCGGCCGGCGTGTAGAGGCGCTCCACGTACTCGCGGACCATCCGGCCCGCCAGGACCTTCGGGCCGAGCAGGGTGAGGGTCTGGCGGACCATCTCGATCCAGCGGTCCGGCAGTCCCTCCTGGCCCTGTTCGTAGAAGCGGGGAGTGACGCGCTGTTCCAGCAGGTCGTAGAGCGCCGCCGCCTCTATGTCGTCGCGGTGGTCGGGGTCGGTGCCGGTGCCGTCCGCCGTGGGGATCGCCCAGCCGAAGTCCGGCTGGAACCACTCGTCCCACCAGCCGTCCAGCACCGACAGGTTCAGACAGCCGTTCAGGGCCGCCTTCATGCCGGAGGTGCCGCAGGCCTCCAGGGGGCGCAGGGGATTGTTCAGCCAGATGTCGCAGCCCGGGTACAGCTTCTGCGCCATCGCCATGCCGTAGTCCGGCAGGAACACGATCCGGTGCCGCACGCGCGGGTCGTCCGCGAACCTCACCAGCTCCTGCACCAGCCGCTTCCCGCCGTCGTCCGCCGGATGCGCCTTGCCCGCCACCACGATCTGGATCGGCCGCTCCGGGTGCAGGAGCAGGTCCATGAGACGGTCGCGGTCGCGGAGCATCAGCGTCAGCCGCTTGTACGACGGGACGCGGCGCGCGAACCCGATCGTCAGGACGTCGGGGTCCAGGACGCCGTCGATCCAGCCCAGCTCGGCCGTCCCGGCGCCGCGTTGCCGCCAGGAGGCGCGCAGCCGCCGCCGTACCTCCGTCACCAGTTGCTCGCGCAGGTTCCGGCGCAGCTCCCAGATGTCCTGGTCGGGGATCTCCGCGACGGCGTCCCAGCGGTCCGAGCCGCCCACGGTCATCGCGTCCTCGGTGCGCCGGCCGCCGATCTGCCGGGCGCCGAGACGGAACACCTCGGGGGCGACCCAGGTCGGGGCGTGGACGCCGTTGGTGACCGAGGTGATGGGGACCTCGTCGGGGTCGAACCCCGGCCACAGGCCCGAGAACATCTCGCGGCTGACGTTGCCGTGCAGCAGGGAGACGCCGTTCGCCCGCTGGCCGAGGCGCAGGCCCATCACGGCCATGTTGAAGAGGTTCGGTTCGCCGCCGGGGTAGGTCTCCATGCCGAGCTGGAGGATGCGGCCGACCTCGATGGTCGGGAGCTCGGCGGCGGGCCCGAAGTGGTGGGCGACCAGCTCGCGGTCGAAGCGGTCGATGCCGGCCGGGACAGGCGTGTGGGTGGTGAAGACGGTGCCGGCGCGGACGGCCTCCAGCGCCGAGTCGAAGTCCAGCCCCTCGGCGCACAGCTCGGCGATCCGCTCCAGGCCGAGGAAGCCGGCATGGCCCTCGTTGGTGTGGAAGACCTCGGGTTCGGGGTGGCCGGTCAGCCGGCAGTACGTCCGCACCGCCCGCACACCTCCTATGCCCAGCAGCATCTCCTGCAGCAGCCGGTGCTCGCTGCCGCCGCCGTAGAGCCGGTCGGTCACGCCGCGCTCACCGAGGTCGTTCTCCTCGACGTCGGAGTCGAGCATCAGCAGCGGGACCCGGCCGACCTGGGCCAGCCAGACGCGGGCGTGCAGCGACCTGCCGCCGGGCAGGGCCAGGGAGACCTGGGCGGGGGTGCCGTCGGGTTCCTTCAGGAGGGCGAGCGGCAGCTCGTTGGGGTCGAGCACCGGGTAGTGCTCCTGCTGCCAACCGTCGCGGGAGAGGGTCTGGCGGAAGTAGCCGTGCCGGTACAGCAGACCGACCCCGATGAGGGGTACGCCCAGGTCGCTGGCCGCCTTGAGGTGGTCGCCGGCGAGGATGCCGAGGCCGCCGGAGTACTGCGGCAGGGCGGCCGTGATGCCGAACTCGGGCGAGAAGTAGGCGATGGCGGCGGGCAGTTCGGCGGACTGCTCCTGGTACCAGCGGGCCCCGCTGACGTAGTCGCCCAGATCGTCGGCCAGCGCGGTCAGCCGGCTCAGGAAAGGGCCGTCCTCCGCCAGCTCGGCGAGCCGCTCGGGCGACACGCTGCCCAGCAGCCGGACCGGGTCGTTGCCCGAGGCGGCCCAGCCCTCGGGGTCGACGGAATGGAAGAGATCGCGGGTCTCGGTGTGCCAGGACCAGCGCAGATTGCGTGCGAGATCGCTCAGGGGCGCAAGGGGTGCGGGGAGGACTGGACGGACGGTGAATCGACGGATCGCCTTCACGGTTCCACCTCGGCGCTTGGCTGGATGACGCACGTCAGTGTGCGTCGCCGTAGCCCATGACGTTACCGGCCTCGGTGTGCCCCTCGCTGGGCACTTCGCCCCAAGATCTCCTCTTCGGCCTGAACGATCTCGTCCCTCAGCCCCGGACCGGCCGATTCCGCTCACGTTCGTCCGAAAGTGACCGCAACCTTTACACATCCCCCATGGCCGATATGGCCGATTCCGCCCCCGTAGGCGTCCTTGTGGCGACTTCTCACCTCACGAGAGGGTGACTGGTGGCGCACCGGCCCGGGCGGGGTGCACCCCGCCTTCCAGGGCTGCCGTGCGCCGAGTTGAGGAGGGGAACTCACACCATGGCACGGACGCGCATACGGCGTCTGCGCTGGGCAGCGGGTCTGACCGCGGTGACCTGTGTCGCCGCGCTGTCGGCCACCACCCTGCCCGCGCACGCCGCACCCGAGGGACAGATACTCGGCGCCGGGGAACCCGGCTCCGTCAGCGGCAGTTACCTGGTGACACTCAAGGGGGGAACGAAGGCTCCGTCGGCGGCCGGAAAGAGCCTCGCCGACAAGTACGGCGCGAAAATCAGCCACACCTACGGAACGGTCCTCAACGGCTACGCCGTCCGGGCCAACGAGAGACAGGCCAAGCGGCTGGCGGCGGACTCCCAGGTCGCCTCGGTCGTCCAGGACACCCGGGTGACCCTGGAGCACAACCAGAAGAACCCGCCGTCCTGGGGCCTGGACCGCATCGACCAGGCCGACCTGCCACTGGACCGGAGCTACACCTGGCCCGAGTCCGCGGGCTCCGGAGTGACGGTGTACGTGATCGACACCGGCATCCGCGTCTCGCACAAGGACTTCGGCGGCCGGGCGAGCTACGGCTGGGACTTCGTGGGGGGCGACAGGACCGCGAGCGACGGCAACGGCCACGGCACCCATGTCGCCGGCACCATCGCGGGCAAGCAGTACGGCGTCGCCAAGAACGCCAAGGTCGTCGCCGTACGCGTCCTCGACAACGCCGGCGGCGGCACCACCGCCCAGGTCATCGCGGGCATCGACTGGGTGACCAGGCACGCGAGGAAACCGGCGGTCGCCAACGTCAGCCTCGGCGGCTACCGCAACGCGCAGCTGGACGCCGCCGTACGCAACTCCATCGCCTCCGGCGTCACCTACACGGTCGCGGCGGGCAACGACGGACTGCCGGCCGGCCTGTACTCCCCCGCGGCGGTGAAGGAGGCCGTCACCGTGGGCGCCACCGACAAGAAGGACGCGCGGGCGGGCTTCTCCAACTTCGGTCCGGCCCTGGACCTGTTCGCCCCGGGCGTCGCGATCACCTCCGCGTCGTACGCCAACGACACCGGCAGGGTGACCTACTCCGGTACCTCGATGGCGTCGCCGCACGCGGCGGGTGTGGCCGCGCTCTATCTGGCGGACCACCCGAAGGCGCGGCCCGCCCAGGTTTCCAAGGCGCTGGTGGCACAGGCCGGGTCCGGCAAGGTCTCCGGACGCGGGCTCGGTTCACCGAACAAACTCCTGCGGGTACCGGGCTCATAGCGGCCAGTTATCGGCCAACTGCGCGCACCGGCCCCGTTCCTGAGGAACGGGGCCGGTCTTGTGTGTAGACATACGCGTGAGTAGTTAACAAAGTGCCGGATTGCGTACCCGAATAGGGTGGGAAGGCTCCCCCGGTACACCCCACCCGTGCGCCCCCGGGCGCGCCCTGGAAC
>NZ_JAKEIP010000145.1 GCF_021474425.1 Streptomyces muensis
ACGCGGTACGGGGCCGGTTCGGCGGCACCCCCGTCGCCGTCGCCGCCCCCGCCGCCGAACCGGCCCCGTACCGCGTCGCCGACCTGACCGCCGTCACCGCACAGGTCCAGGACGGCCGTATCCGCCTGGAGATCCGGCGGCCCCTGGCCCGCACCGAACCGGCAGAGGGGATACGGCTGTGAGCACGCGGGCCCCGGCCCACGCGGCGGACCGCGAGGACCGGGTACGCACCGAGGTCGCCGTCGACCTCGGCGGGACCTGGCTGCGGATCCGCACCGGGCCAGGGGAGACCGTACGGCTCCCCGCGCCCAGCATCCTCAACCGGCCCGGCGAGGAACCGGCGGCGCTCCTGGAGCAGCTGATCGAGACCCTGGCCGACCTGGTGCCGGCGGACGCCCGGGTGGCGGTGTCCTGCGGTGCCGCCATGGACGAGGAGCACGGCGTGCTGCACGGCTCGGGCCCGCTCTGGGGCGGTGGCCCCGACCGGCCCGTCCCGCTGCGCGCCCTGCTCACCGCCCGCCGCCCGGACGTGAGCTGGCAGCTGTTCAACGACGTCACCGCCGGCCTCGCGAGCTTCGTCGAGCGGTTCGCCCGGCCCGGGCACCGCCGCGTCGTGTACGTCACGGTCAGCAGCGGCATCGCCCTGCGCACCGCCGACCTCACCGAACGCTCCGTCCCGGTCGACGCCCACGGCATGCAGGGCGAGGTCGGCCACCTCCCGGCCGTCTCCACCGCACCCGCCGCCGTCCGCGCCCTGAGCTGCCCCTGCGGCGGCACCGGCCACGTCGCCGCCCTGGCCGCCGGGCCCGCCCTGCCGCATGTCGCGGCCGCGCTCGGCGTCCCAGACCCCGAGGGCATCCGCGACGCCCTCCCCGACCGGCTCCGGTCCGGCGACCCCGCCGCCCGCCGCCTGCTCGGCACGGTCGTGGAGCCGGTCGCCGAGATCGTGCGCACCCTGCGCTGCCTCGACCCCCGCATCGACCTCGTCGGCATCGGCGGCGGCTACGCGGAGGGCCTCGGCGACCCCTACCGCGCCGAATTGGTCCGCCAGGTCGGCGAGGTGCGCAGCTACGCCGACCGCGGCGGTGCCGGCGAGGGTCTGCGGCTGTGCCGCCCCGGCGAGGTGGACCCGATGGCGGGCGCCGTCGCGCTCAGCCGGGGCGCACTGACTGTCACCAAACGGTGAGGGCGGGTGCGCGGACCCGTGCGGCGACGTCCGGCACGGGCTCCGCGACCAGCCCCGTCCACCGTCACCACCCAGGAAGGACCCCCATGCCGGCCTCGGCCACCCACCGCGCGATCGTCCGCCACGGCACCACCTGCCGTATCGAAGAGGTCCCCACCCCGGACCCCGGCGAGGGCGAACTCCTGCTCGCACCCGAGCAGGTGAGCCTGTGCGGCACCGACATCCAGATCCTGCGCCGTGACCGCGACGACCCCTCGCCCGTCGTCGGGCACGAGGGCGCCGCCCGGGTCGTCGCCGTCGGACCCGGCACCGAAGGCTTCGCGCCCGGCGACCGGGTGGTCGTCAACCCCACCCACCCCGGCGACCCGTCCTTCCTCCTCGGCCACAACGTGCCGGGCCTCTTCCAGCAACGCGTCCTCATCGGCGCCTCGGCCGTCCGCGGCGGCCTGGTCTCCCACCTCCCCGAGGACCTCCCGGCGACCCGCGCCACCCTCGTCGAGCCGTACGCCGTCGTCCGCTACGCCCTGTCCTGCCTGGCCACCTCGGCCCCCGACACCCTGGTCGTCCACGGCGACGGCCTCACCGGCAACCTCGCCGCCCTGCTCGCGCCCCGCTTCCTCTTCCCCACGGTCCGGGTCGTCGTGGTCCACCGCACGGAGGCCGGCCTCAAGTGGACCCAGGCCCACTTCCCGCACACGGTGAGCGTCCTCGCCGGCGACCCCCTCGACCGGCATGTCACCGGCAGAGTCGCGCTCCTGGTCACCACCCATCGCGGCGGCACCGTGCCCGCCGTCGAGGCCGCCGTCACCGCCCTCGGCGAGCGACTGGTCGCCGTCCACCCCCTCGGCGGCGTCCCGCCCCTCGCCACCACCCCGCTGCTGCCCGGCGTCGACCTCGACGGCGTCCGCCGCGCGGGCACCGGCGGCCCCTGGCCCCCGGTCACCACCACCTTCACCCGCCCCGGCCTGAGCCTCACCCTCAGCGGCAACCGCGGCGTCACCAACGCCCAGCTCCTCGCCGCCGCCGAAGCCCTGCGCGCCGACAGCACCGCGGACCCGCTCCTCACCCACGTCATGCCCCTGGAGCCCGGCGTGCGCCACCTCAACCGGATCATCGGCGACCGCACCCGCACCGTCGAAGGCGAACTCGTCCTGCGCCTGGTCATCGACCTGGAGAACGGCATCGCCCGGACTCCGGTCGGGGGGTGATCCCGTCGTACGGCGGCTCAGGCGGCGCTCTTGCGGCGGCGGCCGGCGCGGGCGAGGGCGTCGACCAGTTCGTCCCGGCTCATCTTCGAGCGGCCCGTGATGTTCCGGTCGGAGGCCCGTTCGTACAGCTCCGACTTGCTCAGCTTCCGTAGCTCGGCCTTCGACGAGGCCGAAGGGGTCGAGGCGGTCGAGGCGGACTTCTTGCGGCGGCCGCCACCGGTACCGCCGGCCTGCTCCAGGCTCGACTCCAGGACCGTCATCAGATCGATGACGTTGGTCGCCCTGGGCGCCTCCTCGGCGGAGGCGATCTCCTCGCCCTCGGCCTTGGCCTTCACCAGCTCCCGCACCTTCTCCTGGTAGGTGTCGCGATAGCGGGCCGGATCCCAGGGCGCGCTGAGCGCGTCGATCAGCTGGACCGCCATGTCGTGTTCCTTGGCCTGGTCCTTGCCGCTGCCCGATCTCCTGCCCTTGGCCGTGCGGCCCGAGGGCAGGTCGGGCAGTTCCTCGACGGGGTCGCGGACCTCGTCCGCCCAGTGCAGGGTCTGCAGCACCAGGACCCGGTCCGCCGCGCGCAGGGCGGTCAGATACTGCTTGCCGCGCATCACGAACGTGGCGATCCCGGCCTTGCCGGCATCCGCGAGGGCGGTGCGCAGCAGCTCGTAGACCTTGGTGTACTCCTTGCCGCGCGGGCCGACGTAGTAGGTGCGGTCGAAGTAGACCGGCTCGATGTCGGCCAGGTCCACGAAGTCGCCGATGTCGATGGTCCTGGACCGGCCCGGCGCGATCTCGTCCAGTTCGTCGGGCTCCACGACGACGTACTCGCCGTCGGCGGCCTCGTAGCCCTTGACGATGTCCTCGCTGGCGACTTCCTTGCCGGTGCGCTCATTGACCCGCCGGTTGCGGATCCGGTCGGCCGTGTCGCGCTGCAGTTGGTGGAAGTGGACCGTGTGGTCCTCGATCGCGGTGAACAGCCCGACCGGAACGCTGACCATCCCGAAGGTGATCACGCCGGTCCAGATCGCACGTGCCATGACCGACCACTCCCATCCCGTCCACCCTCACGGGCACCACGGAGGACGAGTACCCCCGCTGCCGCGCAGGCACTGCGAGCGTGGTGACCGGGCCGGGACGACGGGGGATTCGGCCGGCCCGGTCACGTCAGGGGGGCGTGGTGTGCCGTGGTTGATCATGAGGGCGGGGGTGGCGTGGACTCAAGGGGGCCGGGTGCGGGTATGTCATGCGGGCGCACCGGCTTTGAGCGGGCTTTGAGCGGTCAGGGGTGCAGGGTGACCTTGCCGGTGGTGCGCCGGGCGAGCAGGTCCTCGTGGGCGCGCCGGGCCTGGGCCAGGGGGTAACGGGGGCCGGTGACCGGGCGGAGCCGGCCGTCGGCGGTGAGGGCGAGGAGTTCCCGGAGGGGCTCGGCGAAGGCGCCGGGGGCCTTCAGGGTGGGACGCAGCCAGAATCCGACGACGGACGCGTTCAGGCGGCTGAGGCGGGCCGGGTCGAGGGGGGTGAAGGGCGTCCGGGCCGCGTTGCCGTAGGTGACGAGGCGGCCCGAGAGCGCCAGGGAGTCGAGGGCCTGGTCGAAGAGGGCGCCGCCCACCGCGTCGAGGACGACGTCCGCCGGCTCGGGCAGGGGGTAGTCGGCGATGCCGTCGGCGCCGAGTTCCAGGGCGAGTCGCCGCTTGTCGGGGGTGGACGCCTGGGCGAGGACGCGTGCGGCGCCGAACCGCCTGGCCAGCTGCACCGCCAGGCTGCCGACCCCGCCGGCCGCGGAGTGGACGACCACCCTCTCGCCGGGGACCAGCCGAGCGGCGGTGCGCAGCAGGTGCCAGGCGGTCAGCCCCTGGGTGAGCAGGGCGAGCGCGTGGGCGGCCGGGAGGTCCTCCGGGATGTCCACGAGGGCGCTGTCGGCGGCCAGGACCTGCTCGGCGTAGCCGTTCGAGACGCGGGCGAGGACGCGTCGGCCGTCCGGTGTGCGACCCACGACCTCGCTGCCGGGCACGTGGGGCAGCATGTCGGCGGTCAGGTACGAGCCGTCGGTCTGATGGGTGTCCGCGAAGTTGACGCCCGCGGCCTCGACCGTGATCAGGGTCTGTCCGGGCTGTGGTCGCGGGGCCGGCAGCTCCACGGGACGAAGGACCTCGGGGCCGCCGAAGCGGTCGAACCGGATGGCGATCATGCGTCAAGTATCGCGTCCCTTCCGCCACTTGCGCAGTCGCTCCCCGGGCCTTGGGAACGTCGGCGACTTGTGCGGCGTTTGTGCGGCCTTTGAACGGCACGGTGCACGCTGGGGGCCGGCCGGCCGCCGCACGGGGCGGCGTGGAGCACGGACATCCAGGGAGTGGCAGTGCAGGGCGAGTGGCTGCGCAGGTTCGATACGCCGGGTCCGGCTCCGCGGCCGGGTGCCGAGACACCCCGGCTGATCTGCTTCCCGCACGCCGGCGGCGCGGCCAGCGCCTTCCTGCCGCTGGCGCGGGCCCTGGCTCCGGAGCTGGACGTGCTGGCGGTGCAGTACCCCGGCCGTCAGGACCGCCGGCACGAGCGGCCCGTCGACGACCTCGGGCGGCTCGCCGACGCGCTGACCGGGCCGGTGACGGACCAGACGGGGCCCTATGCCCTGTTCGGGCACAGCATGGGTGCCCTGCTGGCCTACGAGGTGGCCCGCCGGCTCGCCGAGCGGTCGCTGCCCGGGCCCGCGGCACTGATCCTGTCCGGCCGGGGCGCGCCGTCCGCCGCTCCCGCCCGGTACGACCGCTTGCGCACCGACGAGGACATCCTGCGGGTCGTCCGTCTTCTGGGCGGCACCACTCCGCGTGTGCTGGAGGACCCGGAGCTGCGGGACATGGTCATGCCCGCGCTGCGGGCCGACTACCGCGCGATCGGCGGGTACGTGTGGCGGCCCGGGCCGCCCCTGGACATGCCGTTCACCGTGCTGGTCGCGGACGCCGACCCCGTGGTCGGGGTGGCCGAGGCGAAGGCGTGGGGCGAGCTGACCACCGCCGCCACCACGACACGGGTCTTCGAAGGAGGGCACTTCTTCCTCGACGCCCGGCTGCCGCAGGTGGCCGAGGCGGTCACCACCGCCCTGGGTTCGGCGGGTGTGGGGCCGCTCGCGGCGGCCGAGCGCCGATAGCGTGCGGACCCGGGTGAGCGCGCCGTCCGCGGTCGAGGAGGTAGGCGTGTGACGCGCTGGGACGGTCTGTTCATCGGGGCGGCCGCGATGTCGCTGGGGCACAGTCAGGACGTCCGGGGTGCGGTCGGCGCCGGGCTGTACGACGCCCGGCAGTGCCGTCGGGACGCCTATCGCGCGGTGTGCGTGGCGGACGACGGCGCGCTGCCGGGCCTCGTGGTGCGGGCCGCCGACCTGGCGCGGCGCCGTTCGGGCGTGCCGGCCGGCGAGGTGGACCTGGTGCTGCACGCCTCTTCCTGGGCGGTGCGGGCGGACGGCTGCCGGGCGGAGGGGGTACGGCGGGCGCTGCGGTGCCCGCGCGCCACCGCGCTGGAGGTCCGCGACCGCGCGGGCAGCGGTCTGGTGGGTCTGCATCTGGCGGCGCAGTACCTCTCCGCGTCCCCGGACATGACGGCCGCGCTGGTCACCACGGGCGACGCTTCCGCGGCCCCCGGCGGCGACCGGTTCCGCAGGGGGCCCGGGCGGGTGCTCGCCGACGGCGCGACCGCGGTGGTGGTGCGCACCGGCACCGGACTTGTCCGGGTCCTGGCCACCACGGTGGTGGGGGAGTCGCCGCACCGGCTGATCCTGCGCTCCGACCTGCCGTGGCGGATACCCGACGCCGAACCGGCACCGGAACCCGACGCGGTGGCCGGCCCCGAGGCGGAACAGGCCCGGCTCGCCGAGCTGCTCGCCGACCGGGAGCGCGAGGTCATGGCGGACGCCCTGGCGGACGCCGGGCTCGGTGTCGACGACATCGCGCGGTTCGTCTTCCCGCACCTGGGTTCGGGGCTGCAACGCTGGGACCGGCGTGCGGCGTTGGGCATCGACGAGAAACGGACCACCTGGGACTGGGGCAACGGGATCGGGCATCTGCCGTCCGGTGACCAGGCCGCGGGTCTGGCCCATCTGCTGGGGTCCGCCGCGCTCGGTGCGGGGGACAAGGTGGTGCTGGTCGGGGACGGTTTCGGCGGCAGCCTCGGGTGCGCGGTGCTGGAGGTCCTCTGACAGCCGAGTGAGGCCTTTTGGTTGGAGCTTGTATCAGATTTGTGTGGGGTTGGATCGCTCCCTTGCAGCATGGTGACCGGATTTTGACCGAGCGGGTGTCGATCTGGGGGAACGATGCAATTCCGGTTACTGGGTCCGATGGAGGTCACCGCCGACGAGCAGACCGTTGCTCTCGGCGGCACGAAACAGCGTGCCACCCTCGGCTACCTGCTGCTCCAGGCCAACCGGGTGGTGGCCACCAGCCGGTTGCTGAACGCCCTGTGGGGCGTGGAGGAGGCACCGACGACCGCCCGGAAGATCCTGCAGAACGCGGTCTACGGGCTGCGCGGTGTGCTCGCCTCGCATCGTGACGACGGCGAGGCACCGGCGCTGCTGACCCAGGCACCCGGCTACATGCTGCGCGTCGACCCCGAACAGGTGGACCTGCACCTGTTCCACAAGTGGGTGGGCCTCGGCAGGAGGAAACAGGCCGAGGGCGACGCCCCGGCGGCGGCCGCGCTGCTGCGCGAGGCACTGGCCCTGTGGCGGGGCCCGGCCCTGGCCGACCTGGTGGAGGCGGGCCTGGACTGGCCCGAACTGGCCGCCGTGCAGAGCACCCGGCTCGATGTCACCGAGGACTACTTCGAGGCCCAGCTGCTCTGCGGCTGCCACTACGAGATCCTGGCCGAGCTGGAGACCCTGGTGCAGGCCGAGCCGCTGCGGGAGCGGGCCTCCGCGCAGCTGATGCTCGCGCTGTACCGGTGCGGGCGGCAGGCCGACGCCCTCAACACCTACAGCCATGTGCGTGCGGCGCTGGTGGAGAACCTGGGCCTGGAGCCCGGCCGGGGCCTGCAGCAGCTGCAACAGGCGATCCTCACCCAGGATCCGTCCCTGTCGATGGACCGCCCCGACCACCGCAGGGCCTTCGCCGGAGGGGACACGGAGGACGTACGGCCCAGTGCCCGGCTGCGCCCTCGACCGGAGCCCGCCGAGGACACGCCCGCACCGGCCGTTCCCGACGCCCCCGTCCCGGATGCCCCCGTCTCCGACGCCGCCCTCCCGGCCGCCGGCGTACCGGCCCCTCGCGTTCCGGCCCCCCGCGTCCCCGACTCCTCCGGTGCCCGGGCGCCGCACGCCGTCAGCGACCGCCGTACGGTCAGCGTGGTCTCCGTGCGGACGCGGCTCGCCCCGGCGGCGGGCGCCGAGGCCCGCGACGACCTGGACGAACTGCTGGACGGCGCCGCCGAACTGGTCAGGGCGCAGATCGAACGCTTCGGCGGGACCGTCACGGCCAGCCTGGGATCGGTGTCCCTGGCCGTGTTCGGCATGGACGAACCGGGCGAGGAGGACGTCCGCAAGGCCACCCTGGCAGCCCTCGCCGTGCGTGACGTCCTGGACGTCGCCACGCCCCGCGGCGCCGAGCAGCTGCGGCTGACCGTGCACGTCTGCGTCACCAGGGGGGAGGTGCTGCTGCGCCGCCGCGGCCAGGACGGCCCGCCGACGGTGGTCGGCGCGGCGCTCGACGAGTCCCAGTTCCTGCTGGCGGAGGTGCCGGCCGGACAGGTGTGGGCCAGCGACGCCGTCCGTACGGCCACCGAGAGCGCCGTCCTCTACCTCCCCACCACCGTCTCGCCCGCCTCGTGGCAGGCGATCGAGGTGCGTGAGCGGCATCTCGCCGACGGCACGGATGCCGGCCGGACCCATGAACGGGAAGTCCTCCAGGGCCTGCTCAAGCGGACCCGGCGCCATGTGGTGCCCCATCTGGTCACGGTCTTCGGCGAGAGCGGCACCGGAAAGAGCGAACTGCTCAGGGAGTTCGGCAGGTGGGCGGGCAGCCGCCCCGACGCGCCGCTGTTCCTGACCGGCACTGCGCCGGCGACACCCGCCGGCCACCCCCTGAAGGCACCGGCCGAGATCCTCGCGGCGTTCTGCGGCATCGACGCCGGCGACACGGCGGAGTCCGCCCGCGAGGCCCTGGCGGGCCGGGTGCGCGAGGTCCTCGGCTCGGGCACGGCGGCGCAGCGCCTGTCGTCCCGGCTCGCCCCGCTGCTGGCCCCGGCGCTCGACGCCGCACAGCAGGCGCTGTCGGGCGGCGGCGCGGACCCGACGGGCGACGTCCTCGCGGCCTGGCGGGACCTGTTCCTCGCCGCCGCCCGGCACATGCTGCTGGTGCTGTGCGTCGACGACCTCCACCGCGCCGACGACCGGGTCCTGGACACCATCGAGGAACTGGTCGGCTCCACCGGCTCGGGACGCCTGTTCGTGGTCGCCGCCGCGACACCGGAACTGCTGCTTCGCCGGCCCACCTGGGCGGGCGGCCGCAGCCACGCCTCCTCCCTCACCCTGGTGCAGCCGACCGGCGCCACCGGGGAGCACCTGGTGGAACTGCTGCTGTCGGCGGCCCGCCGGCAGCGGCCCAAGCACGCACCCGGTAATCCGGCGCCCACTCCGCCACCGGCCCCGCGGAATGACTTCCGTATGACCGTCCGCTGGGACGCCCTGGAACACGATGTCAGGACGCATCTCCAGGGCGCCCGAAAAGGAGTGGCATGAATTCCGAATCCGTGGCCCGCGAGCTCGCCGAACCCAATTTGCGCCGGCTGCTTTCCACGGCCGGTCTGGACGTCGAGTACGTGAGCGCGAGCGGCAACACGCTTTACCGGCAGGGCGCGAACGGCGAGCCGATCCCCGTTCTCGACTACGCCGCCGGCTACGGCGCGCTCATCTTCGGGCACAACCATCCCGACATCGTCGCCCGAGCCCGGGAACTCCTCGACGAACAGACCCCCGTGCTCGCACAGTTCTCCTCACATCCGTACGCCAACCAGCTGGCCGCGGAACTCAACCGGATCATCCGACGCGAGACCGGATCCGACGAGCCGTACTACGCCACCTTCGCCAACAGCGGAGCCGAGGGCATCGAAGCGGCCATCAAGCATGCCGAACTGGACCGGGTGCTGCGTCTCTCGGCGGTCTTCGAGGAGATCGAGGCGAGCACCCGGCGGGTGCGGGAGGAAGTACGGGCGGGGACGGCCACCGTGCCCGAGGGCCTGGGCGCCCGTCTCGGCCTGCCCCGGCCCGCCGCCGGACAGGACGCGCTCGACCTCCTGATCGCCGAGATCGACCGCCGCAACCAGCGGCGGCGTGCCAAGCCCCCGGTGTTCGTGGCGCTGAAGTCGGGCTTCCACGGCAAGCTGATGGGCAGCGTCCAGCTGACCCACAACGAGGCCTACCGCACCCCGTTCTCGGCACTGGGCGCGCAGGCCCGGTTCGTGCCCTGCGATCACCCGGAGGCGCTGAAGGAGCTGCTCCAGGACGAGCGGGGCACGCTCCTTCAGCTGACCGTGGCGGACGGCGGCGTCCGGCTCGTCGAACGCGACCACCACACGATCTGCGCCGTCCTGCTGGAGCCGATCCAGGGCGAGGGCGGCATCCGGCCGCTGTCGCGCGCGTTCGCCCAGGAGATCAAGGCGTTCGCCGAAGAGGCCGACTGCCCCGTGGTCATCGACGAGATCCAGAGCGGCATGGGCCGCACCGGCGACTTCCTGGGCGCCACCCGGCTGGGCCTGCGCGGCGACTACTACGTGTTCGCCAAGTCCCTCGGCGGCGGCCTCGCCAAGGCGTCCGTGACACTGGTCCGCGAAGGGCGCTACCGCCCGGAGTTCGAGCTGCTGCACAGCTCGACCTTCGCCAAGGACAGCTTCTCCTGCCACATCGCCCTGAAGGTCCTTCAGATGCTGGAGGCCGACGGCGGACAGGGCTACCGACTCGCACGGGAACGCGGCGCCGCGCTGGCCGGCATGCTGCGCGGGATCCGCACCGACTTCCCCGACGTGGTCAAGGACGTACGCGGACACGGCCTGATGCTGGGCTTCGAGTTCCACGACCAGTCCGAGGCCACCGACGACACGCTGCGGGAGGCGGCCCGCTCCTCGATGTTCGGCTATGTGATCGCCGGACACCTGCTGCACGCGCACGCCATCCGGACCTTCCCGACCGCCAGCGCGGTGCACACCCTGCGCTTCGAGCCGTCCGTGCTGCTCACCGACGAGGAGATCGACCGCCTGGAGCACGCCCTGAGGGACGTGTGCGCGCTGCTGCGCGAGCAGGCGGGCCACCGTCTGGTCCTCGCCTCCTGAACGCGTTCCTCACCGCTGGGTGAGCCGTTCGATTACCGCGTGGTGTGCGGGCGTTGGAACACGCCCGCACACAATGCGACAGGGGCCGCCTTTCCGATATGCGGCACCTTTTCTTCTCCGCGCTGAAGCCGACCCGTGCATTTCGACGTCCGAAACGCGGGAGCGGCCCGCATGGGAATCCAGTAGTGAAAGGGCAGCGGAAGTTCATGATGAGCGAGCATGGTCCGGCGGCCGTTGACGGCTCTCCCGAGCGCGACGAGCCGATCGCCGTCGTGGGGCTCTCCTGCCGGTTCCCCGGAGCCGCGTCCACCGAGGCGTTCTGGGAGCTGCTGCGCAGCGGCACCAGCGCCATCACCGACGTGCCCGAGGGCCGCTTCGACCCGGCGGTGCCCGCCGCGATCACCCGCGGTGGCTTCCTGCCGGACGTCGGCGGTTTCGACGCCGCCTTCTTCGCCGTCTCGCCCCGCGAGGCCGCCGCCATGGACCCGCAGCAGCGGCTCGTCCTGGAACTGGCCTGGGAGGCCCTGGAGGACGCGGGCATCGTCCCGGCGACCCTGCGGGACAGCAGGACCGCCGTGTTCGTGGGGACCCTGCGCGACGACTACACCACGCTGGTCCACCAGCACGGCACCGAGGCCCTCACCCAGCACACGATGACCGGGGTGAACCGCGGTCTGATCGCCAACCGTGTCTCCCACCACCTGGGGCTGCGCGGGCCGAGCATGACCGTGGACTCCGCCCAGTCCTCCTCCCTCGTCGCCGTGCACCTGGCCTGTGAGAGCCTGCGCGGCGGCGAGTCCACCGCCGCGCTCGCCGCCGGTGTGAACCTCAAC
This sequence comes from Streptomyces muensis, assembly GCF_021474425.1. Lineage (GTDB taxonomy): Bacteria > Actinomycetota > Actinomycetes > Streptomycetales > Streptomycetaceae > Streptomyces > Streptomyces muensis. Next base: position 11,526 of record NZ_JAKEIP010000145.1, read on the forward strand.
CTGCTCGCCGAGCACACCGTCACCGAGTCGCTCTTCGGCGCCCTGTCCCCGGACGGGACCACGTACACCTTCGACGCGCGCGCCAACGGCTTCGTGCCCGGCGAGGGCGGCGGCGTCGTCGTACTCAAGACGCTCCGGCAGGCACGCGCCGACGGCGACCGGATCTACGGCGTCATCCGCGGCAGCGCGGTCAACAACGACGGCGCCACCACCCATCTGACCGTGCCGGGCAGGGTCGCCCAGGAGCAGCTTCTGCGCACCGCCCGGGAACGGGCCGGCCTCGCCGTCGAGGACGTGCAGTACGTCGAACTGCACGGCACCGGCACCCCGGTCGGCGACCCCATCGAGGCCGCGGCGCTGGGTTCGGCGCTCGGCGCCTGCGCCGGCCGACCGGTGGGCGACGCGCTGCGCGTCGGCTCGGTCAAGACCAACATCGGGCACCTGGAGGGCGCGGCCGGCATCGCCGGACTCATCAAGACCCTGCTGAGCATCCACCACCGTGAGCTGCCGCCGAGCCTGAACTTCGAGACCCCCAACCCCGCCATCAACCTGGGCGAGCTCGGACTGGACGTGCAGACCGAGCTCACCGCGTGGCCCGACCCCCGGCGTCCCCTGGTGGCCGGCGTCAGCTCCTTCGGCATGGGCGGCACCAACTGCCACGTCGTGCTCGCCGAGTTCCCGGCCGCGGACGTCGCGGAGCCACGGCCGGCCGGCACCGTGCCGTCGGTGCTGCCCTGGGTGATCTCGGGGGCCGACCAGGGCGCCCTGCGCGCCCAGGCGGACCGCCTGCACACCTTCGCCGCCGCCACCGACCCCTCGCCCGTCGACGTCGGCTGGTCCCTGGCCCGCACCCGGGCCGTCCTGCGCCATCGCGCCGTCGTCCTCGCGCCCGACGCGCCGGGGCTGCTCGCGGGCACCGCCGCCCTGGCCCAGAACTCTCCCTCGCCCGCCGTGGTCACCGGCAGCGTCCGCGAGGGCCGTACGGCCTTCCTGTTCACCGGGCAGGGCGCCCAGCACATCGGCATGGGACAGCGGCTGTACCAGGACTTCCCCGTCTACGCGGCCGCGTTCGACGAGGTGGCCGCCGCCCTCGACCCGTATCTGGACCGGTCGGTGGCCCACACCGTGCGCACCGGTGACGGCCTGGACGAGACGGCGCACACACAGCCCGCCCTGTTCGCCGTGGAGGTGGCCCTCTTCCGGCTGCTGGAGTCCCTCGGCGTCCGCCCGGACCACGTGGCGGGCCACTCGGTGGGCGAGGTCACGGCCGCCCATGTGGCCGGCGTCCTCGACCTGGCCGACGCGGCCGCGCTGATCACCGCCCGCGCCCGGCTGATGCAGTCCGCCGTCGCAGGCGGCGCCATGATCGCCGTCCAGGCCACGGAGGACGAGGTCGCCGCCCTTCTCGCGGACCACCGCGGGAAGGTGGCCGTCGCCGCCGTCAACTCCCCGCACTCCACCGTGATCTCCGGTGACGCCGAGGCGGCGGAGGCCGTCGCCGAGCGGCTGCGCGCGCAGGGCCGCAAGACCACGCGGCTCACCGTCAGCCACGCCTTCCACTCGCCGCACATGGACGACGTCCTGGAGGAGTTCCACGACGCCGCCGCCCGGCTCACCTACCACGCCCCGACCATTCCCGTGGTCTCCAACGTCACCGGTGCGCTCGCCGACGCGCGGGAACTGACCTCGCCCGGGTACTGGGTCCGGCACATCCGGCAGACCGTCCGCTTCGCCGACGGCATCCGCGCCCTGGAGGCCGCGGGCGTCACGACCTTCGTCGAGGTCGGACCCGACAGCGTCCTGTCCGCGCTCGCCCACGACAGCCTCCGGGACCCCGACGCGGCCACGGCCGTCGCCGTGCTGCGCCGTCAACGGCCCGAGACACAGAGCCTGCTGACCGCGCTGGCCACCGCGTTCGTCCACGGCACCGACGTCGACTGGGGCGCGCTGTACGAGGCGCGGGGCGCCCGCCGGGTCGACCTGCCCACCTACGCCTTCCAGCGCAGGCACCACTGGCTGGACACCAGCCGTCGGACCGGCCCGACCACGCCCGCCCCGGCAGCCGAGCCGGTCACCCACGCCGACCCGGGGGACACCGAAGGCGAGCGGAGCCCGCGCGGTGAGCTCGGCGCCCGCCTGGCCGGTCTGTCCGCCGCCGACCGCGAACGAGCCGTACGCGATCTCGTCGACGCACAGATCAGGGCCGTACTGGCCTACCCGCCCGAGGAGCCCGTCGCCCCGCGCACCGCCTTCGGCGAGCTGGGCTTCAGCTCCCTGATGCTCACCGAACTGCGCTCCGCCCTGGCCACCGCCACCGGCCTCCGGCTGCCCACCGGAGCACTCTTCGACCACCCCACGCCCGCCGCCCTCGCCGAGTACGTCACCGCCGAACTCCTCGGCGCCGAGGAGACCGGCCCCGAAGGAGCCGGTGCCGCCGGGGACGAGCCGATCGCGATCATCGGCATGGCCTGCCGCTACCCCGGCGACGTCACCTCACCGGAGGACCTGTGGCGGCTCCTCGTCGACGAGGCCGACGCCGTCTCCGTGTTCCCCGACAACCGCGGCTGGGACATCGACCTGTACGACCCCGACCCCGAGCGGCCCGGCAAGAGCGCCGTACGCCACGGCGGATTCCTGCACGACGCCGGTGAGTTCGACGCCGCCTTCTTCGGGATCTCGCCGCGCGAGGCGCTGGCCATGGACCCGCAGCAGCGGCTGCTGCTGGAGACCTCCTGGGAGGCCGTCGAACGCGCCGGCGTGCTGCCCGCGTCCCTGCACGGCACCCGCACCGGCGTCTTCGTCGGCGCCACGGCCCTGGAGTACGGGCCCCGCCTTCAGGACGCCCCGCACAGCGTCCACGGCCACGTCCTCACCGGCAGCACCTCCAGCGTGATGTCGGGGCGCGTCGCCTATCAACTCGGCCTCCTCGGCCCGGCGGTGACGGTCGACACGGCCTGCTCGTCCTCTCTGGTCGCCCTGCATCTGGCGATCCGGTCGCTGCGCAGCGGCGAGACGAACCTGGCCCTGGCCGGCGGCGCCACCGTCATGTCCTCGCCCGGCATGTTCGTGGAGTTCTCCCGCCAGCGTGGCCTCGCCCCCGACGGACGCTGCAAGTCCTTCGCCGCCGCCGCCGACGGCACCGGCTGGGGCGAGGGAGTGGGCATGCTGCTGGTCGAGCGGCTCTCCGACGCCCGCCGCAACGGCCACCGGGTCCTCGCCGTCATCCGGGGCTCCGCCGTCAACCAGGACGGCGCGAGCAACGGCCTGACCGCGCCCAGCGGACTGGCCCAGCGCGCGGTCATCCGCCAGGCCCTGGCCGACGCCCGCATCAGAGCCGCCGACGTGGACGCCGTCGAGGCCCACGGCACCGGCACCCGGCTCGGCGACCCCATCGAGGCCGAGGCGATCATGGCCACCTACGGCAGCGGACGGGACGCCGGCACACCGCTCCACCTCGGCTCGCTGAAGTCGAACATCGGGCACGCCCAGGCGGCGGCCGGTGTCGGCGGTGTCATCAAGATGGTGCAGGCCATGCGGCACGGCGTGCTGCCCAGAACCCTGCACGTGGACGAGCCGTCACCGCACGTGGACTGGTCCGCCGGCCAGGTCTCGCTGCTGACCGACACCACGGCCTGGCCCGACACCGGCGGCCGCCCGCGCCGTGCCGCCGTCTCCTCCTTCGGAATCAGCGGCACCAACGCCCATGTCGTCCTGGAACACGACCCCGCCGCCGAGCCGGACACCGAGCCCGAGCCGGGCCCGTCCACTCGGATCCCGGCGCCCTGGCTGCTGTCCGCCCGTGACGTCCCGGCGCTGCGCGCGCAGGCCGCCCGGCTGCGCGCCCGGATCGGACCGGCCGACGACGAGGCCGCCGTCGGCCGGTCCCTGGCCGTCACCCGCACCGCCTTCGAGGAACGCGCCGCCGTCCTCGGCGACACCCTCGCCGAACGGCTCACCGCCGTCGAGGCGCTGGTCGCGGGTGACACGGCACCGAACCTCGTCACCGGCCGGGCCGTCGAGACAGGCCGCACCGCGTTCCTGTTCACCGGTCAGGGTGCCCAACGCCACGGCATGGGACGGGAGTTGTACGCCGCCGACCCGGTCTTCGCCGCCACGCTGGACGAGGTGTGCGCCGCGTTCGCCGGTCGACTGGAACGGCCCCTGCGCGAGGTGATGTTCGCCGCCGAAGGCGACCCGGACGCCGCTCTGCTGCATCTGACCGCCTACACCCAGCCCGCGCTGTTCGCCCTGGAGGTCTCCCTTTTCAGGCTCCTCGACCACCACGGCATGACACCGGACTTCGTGGCCGGCCACTCCATCGGCGAGCTCGCCGCCGCCCATGTCGCCGGGGTGCTCACCCTCGACGACGCCGCCGCCCTGGTGACCGCCAGGGCCCGCCTGATGGCCTCGGCCGTCGAGGGCGGCGCCATGATCGCCGTACAGGCCGACGAGGAGGAAGTGCGGGGCACGCTGGCCGGGCACGAGGACGCGGTGTCGATCGCCGCCGTCAACGGCCCGGGCTCCGTGGTGATCTCCGGCGACGCCGACACCGCGCGGGCCGTCGCCGAGACCTGGCGGGCGCGCGGGCGCAAGACCACCGAGCTCAAGGTCAGCCATGCGTTCCACTCGCCGCACATGGACGGCGTCCTCGACGAGTTCCGCCGGATCGCCGCCGGCCTCGCCTTCCAGCCGCCCGCCATCCCCCTGGTGTCCACCGTCACCGGCAGACTCACCGACCCGGCCGAACTGACCTCCCCGGACTACTGGAGCGGACAGATCCGCGCCACGGTGCGCTTCCTGGACGCCACCCGGGAACTGGCCCGCCACGGCAGCACCGTCTTCGTCGAGCTCGGCCCCGACGCCGTGCTCACCCCGCTCGTCGACAGGGCGCTCGACGCCGCCGACGGCAGCGACGAGACCGGTGCCACCGGCGAGCACGGCACCACCGTCGCCCTGCTGCGCGCCGGCCGCCCCGAGACCGCCACCCTGGCCGAGGGCATCGCCCGCGCGCACACCGCCGGCGCACCCCTAGACGGAGCCGGCCTCTTCCCCGGCGCGGCCCTGCTGGACCTGCCCACCTACCCCTTCCAGCGCGAGCACTTCTGGCTGGCCCCCCAGCCCGCGGCCGACCCGCGCGGCCTCGGCCTGGACACCGCCGACCACCCCCTGCTCGCCACCGTCGTCGAACTGGCCGACAGCCACGACACCGTGCTCACCAGCCGTATCTCGCCGAGCACGCACCCCTGGCTCGCCGACCACGCCATCGACGGGGCCGTGCTGCTGCCGGCCACCGCGTTCCTGGAGCTCGCCGTCGCCGCGGGCGACGCGACCAGCGCACCGCATGTCGAGGACCTCACGCTGCACGCGCCGCTGCCCCTGGCAGCCGGTCGGAGCACACGTGTCCAGGTGACGGTCGGCGCCGCCGACGACTCGGGCCGCAGGTCCTTCACCGTGCACGCCAGCCCCGACACCGACGACACCGCACCACGCCGGTGGACCCGGCACGCCACGGGCACCCTCGCCCGGCAGGACGCCCCCGCCCCGGCGGTCACCGACCCCGCGCCCTGGCCGCCCGCCACCGCGGAACCCGAACCGCTCACCGACGTCTACGCCCGGCTCGCAAAACTCGGCTACGGCTACGGCCCCGCCTTCCAGGGCCTGGCGGCCGCCTGGCGCGACGGCGAGGACCTGTACGCCGAGATACGGCTGCCCGAGACCGCACGGGACGGCGTCGCAGGCTTCGCCCTGCACCCCGCCCTGTTCGACGCCGCGCTCCACCCGCTGGTCCTCGCTGCCGCGCCCACCGACCAGGACGACACCATCCGGCTGCCGTTCGCCTGGTCAGGCGTCACCCTGCACGCCACCGGCGCCACCGAACTCCGGGTCCGCGTCAGCCCGCAGGGCACCGACACCTTCGCCCTCTCCCTGACCGACACCACCGGCACTCCGGTGGCCGACGTGGCCGCCCTGACGCTGCGCCCCGTCGCCAGGGGCACCACGCCCGCGCCCGCCCCGGCGCCGGACTCCGCGCTGTACGAGGTGCGCTGGCCGGTCCTCGCCGCGGCAGCGGGGGAGACGGCCGCCGACTGGGTGGCAGCGGTCGACGACCTCGCCGCCGTCGCACCGGCCGACGTCGTCGCCGTACGCCTGTACGACCTGCCTGCGCACAAGGACGGCGGGCACGTCGCAGCGCACCGCGCCCTGCGGGTGATCCAGGAGTTCCTGGCCGACGCCAGGTTCACCGACACCCGGCTGGCCCTGGTGACCCGGTCCGCGATCGGCGTGCGACCCGGCGAGGACGTCACCGATCTCCCCGCGGCCCCGGTGTGGGGCCTGGTCCGCGCCGCGCAGTCCGAGCACCCCGACCGGCTGGTCCTGGTCGACCTGGACGACGACTCCGGCGACGCGGAACTCACCGCGGCCCTGGCCACGGGCGAACCGCAGATCGCCGTACGCGGCGGAGAACTGAGGGTGCCCCGGCTCGCCGCGGCCGCCTCCGGCACGAACCCGGACCAGCCCGGCCTCGACCCGGACGGCACGGTTCTGATCACCGGCGGCACCGGCGGCCTCGGCGCGCTGCTCGCCCGCCACCTGGTCACCGAACACGGCGTACGCCACCTCCTGCTGGCCGGGCGACGCGGCCCCGACGCGCCCGGCGCGAGCGAACTCGCCGCGGAACTGGGCGACTTGGGCGCACAGGTGCGGATCGCCGCGGTCGACGTCAGCGACCGCGCGGCGCTCGCCGCACTCCTGGACTCCGTCCCCCGGGACCGGCCGCTGACCGCCGTCGTGCACACCGCCGGCGTCCTGGACGACGTGACCGTCCCGTCGCTCACCCCTGAGCGGCTCGACGCCGTCCTGGCCCCCAAGGCGGACGCCGCCCGGCATCTGCACGAACTGACCGACGGCCTCGACCTGCGCGCGTTCGTGCTGTTCTCCTCGGTCTCCGGGCTCCTCGGCACCGCGGGACAGGCCAACTACGCGGCCGCCAACACCTCGCTGGACGCCCTGGCGCAGCACCGCCGGGCCCACGGCCTGCCCGCGACCTCCCTCGCCTGGGGCCTGTGGGACACCGCCCACGGCATGGGCGCGGGACTCACCGACGCCGAGGTCGCCGGCTGGGAACGCGCGGGCATCACCGCGCTCACCCCCGAACGGGGCCTCGCCCTGTTCGACGCGGCCCTGACCACGGACACCCCGGTCCTGGCCCCCGTACCGCTGCGGCCGGCCACCACGGCGGCCGATGTGACGCACCCGCTGCTGCGCGACCTCGCACCGCGCACCCGGCGGACCGCGGCCACGGCCCGGTCGACCGCCAGGGCCGCGTCCGACTGGGCACGCGGCATCGCCGCACTCCCCGCCGACGCCCGCCAGGAGGCGGTCCTCGACCTCGTACGCGGCAGGGTCGCCGCCGTCCTGGGCCACACCGGCGCCGGTGCCATCGCCCCCGAGCGGGCCTTCAACGACATCGGCTTCGACTCCATGGCCGCCGTCGAACTGCGCAACCAGCTCACCCGGACCACCGGCCTGCGGCTGCCCTCCACCCTCGTCTTCGACCACCCGTCGCCTGGCGCCGTGGCCGCCTACCTCCTGGAACGCGTCGCCGAGCAGAAGAAGCCGGCCGGCACCGCACACACCCGGCCCCGCGGCGGGACCGACGAGCCGATCGCGATCGTGGGGATGGCGTGCCGTTTTCCGGGTGGGGTGGTGTCGCCGGAGGGGTTGTGGCGGTTGGTGGCCGATGGGGTGGATGCGGTCAGTGGGTTTCCGTCGAATCGGGGGTGGGATCTGGAGGGGTTGTTCGATCCGGATCCGGAGCGGCCGGGGACGAGTTATACGCGGCATGGTGGGTTTTTGCATGATGCGGATCTGTTTGATCCGGAGTTCTTCGGGATGTCGCCGCGTGAGGCGACGGCGGTGGATCCGCAGCAGCGGTTGTTGTTGGAGACGGCGTGGGAGGCGTTCGAGAGCGCGGGGGTGGACCCGGGTTCGCTCAGGGGTTCACGCACCGGCGTCTTCACCGGCGCGATGTACGACGACTACGCCGCCCGGATCGCGTCCTCCGCGGGCGAGTTCGAGGGCTTCCTGCTCGCCGGCAACCTCTCCAGCGTCCTGTCCGGCCGCATCGCCTACACCTACGGCCTCGAAGGGCCCGCGATGACCGTCGACACGGCGTGCTCGTCGTCGCTGGTCGCGCTGCACCTGGCGGCCAACGCGCTGCGCAGCGGTGAGTGCGACCTCGCGCTCGCCGGAGGCGTCACCGTCATGGCACAGCCGACGACGTTCGTCGAGTTCTCCCGCCAGCGGGGGCTCTCTGCCGATGGCCGGTGCAAGGCGTTCTCGGCTTCGGCGGACGGTACGGGCTGGTCGGAGGGTGCTGGTCTGCTGTTGGTGGAGCGGTTGTCGGATGCGCGTCGCAACGGGCACACGGTGTTGGCGGTGGTGCGGGGTTCGGCGGTGAATCAGGACGGTGCGAGCAATGGGTTGACGGCGCCTAACGGTCCGTCGCAGGAGCGGGTGATCCGCGAGGCGCTGGCGAACGCGCGGCTGGGCGCGGCTGATGTGGACGTGGTGGAGGCGCACGGGACCGGTACGACGCTGGGTGACCCGATCGAGGCGCAGGCCTTGCTGAACACCTACGGTCAGGAGCGGCCTGATGGGGATCGGCCCTTGTGGCTCGGGTCGTTGAAGTCCAACATCGGGCATGCCCAGGCTGCGGCCGGTGTCGGCGGGATCATCAAGATAGTGCAGGCCATGCGCCACGGCGTGCTGCCCAGGACCCTGCACGTGGACGAGCCTTCGAAGCACGTCGACTGGGAGTCCGGTGCGCTGACCCTGCTGACCGAGCAGCGGCAGTGGCCCGCCGAGGGACGGCCCCGCCGCGCCGGTGTCTCGTCCTTCGGGATCAGCGGCACCAACGCCCACGTCATCATCGAAGAGGCGCCCGAGTCGGCGTTGTCGGCAGCGTCGGTTGCGGACAGCACCCCCGACCCGGGAACCACGGTTCCCTGGATCCTGACGGCTCGCACCCCGGACGCCCTGCGCGAGCAGGCGGAACGGCTGCACGCCCACCTCGGCGAGCACCCCGAGCTCGCCCCGGCCGACGTCGCCCACTCCCTGGCCACCGGGCGCGCCGTCATGAACCACGGCGCCGCCGTACTCGGCAACGACCGGGCCGCCCTTCTCGACGCGCTGGACGCCCTGGCACACGGGACGTCCTCGCCCCGGGTGGTGCGCGGACGCGTGAAGAAGGCCGGCAAGACCGCGTTCCTGTTCACCGGCCAGGGGTCCCAACGCCTGGGCATGGGAAGGGAGTTGTACGCCACCCACCCCGTCTTCGCACAGGCCCTGGACGAGGTGTGTGCCGAGCTCGACGCGCGCCTCGAACACCCCCTGAAGAGCGTCCTGTTCGCCACCGAAGGGAGCGCAGAGGCCGCGCTGCTCCACGAGACGGCCTACACGCAGGCGGCGCTGTTCGCCATCGAGGTGGCCCTGTTCCGTCTCTTCGAGCACCACGGTGTGACGCCTCAGTTCTTGTTGGGTCATTCGGTGGGTGAGGTGGTGGCTGCGCATGTGTCGGGGGTGTTGGGTCTGGCGGATGCGTGTGTGGTGGTGGCGGAGCGTGGTCGGTTGATGCAGTCGGCGCGTTCTGGTGGGGCGATGGCTGCGGTGGAGGCGGGGGAGGGGG
>NZ_JAKEIP010000146.1 GCF_021474425.1 Streptomyces muensis
GATCGGGGATCGGGGGCGGACCGGAGGTCGGGGGCGGATCGGGTACGGGCATGACGGCTCTGTTCCTCGTGGTGACGTGGATCACTCGAGCCGGCTGGCGATGTTAGGGCCCCGGCACGTGATCCGACAGGGGGCTCGATCGTGCTCGCGCCTCCTGTCCAAGGTCACGGCGCCACGCGAGGACCGGTTCAACTCCCAGGACGTCTTTCCGAAGTCGCTCGGATCAGCGATTGCTGGCCGGGAGGTTCAGAGATAGCTTCACACTGCACCACTCGTCATGTACCTGCCCGCGCGCTCATCCGCGCCCGGGCGGTGCTCGTTCCGGATGATGTGGAGATCCCATGGGTCATCTGCGGTTCAGACGCGGGCTCGGTCTCGCCGTACCCCTCGCTCTGTCGCTGACCGCCTCGCTCGGCCTGCTGCCTACGGCGGCCTCGGCCGCACCGGCCGCCGAGCCCGTCATACGGGCCGGGGACGCGCCCTCTCTGGCGTATGTCGTCAACACCCGGTCGGACCACCGCACGATCGAGTCGGTGAAGAAGGCCATTGCCACGGCCGGCGGAACGGTCGTGATCGCTTACGAGAGGATCGGCGTGATCGTCGTCCACTCGGCGAATCCCGACTTCGCGAAGACGATGCGTGAGGTGCGCGGCGTCATGTCGGCGGGTGCGACGCGTACGACGCCCCTGACCGCCGCCGGCACCACGGACGAGGGCCCGGTCCAGCTCCTGTCGGAGCGGCAGGCCGAGAGGACGGCGAGGGCGTCCGCCGCCACGGCCGAGAGCGAGCCGCTGGAGGCCGACCAGTGGAGCCTGCGCGCGATCGGCGCCGACAAGGCCGCGCAGATCAACCCGGGCAGCCGCCGGGTGACCGTGGCCGTGATCGACAACGGCGTCGACGACACCCACCCCGACCTCGCGCCGAACTTCTCCGCCGCCCAGTCCGCGAACTGCGTCGGCGGCAAGGCCGACACCGCAGCGGGCGCCTGGCGGCCGTGGACGAGCGCCGACTCCCACGGCACCCATGTGGCGGGTGAGATCGCCGCACCCCGCAACGGCATCGGCATCGCGGGTGTCGCACCCGGGGTCAAGGTCTCGGCCATCAAGGTGAGCGACCCGGTCAACGGCCTCTACTACCCCGAAAGTGTCGTGTGCGCCTTCGTGTTCGCCGCCGACCACGGTGTCGAGATCACGAACAACAGCTACTACGTTGATCCGTGGCTGTACAACTGCATGGACGATCCGGACCAGCGGGCGATCGTCGACGCGGTCAACAGGGCCCAGCTGTACGCCCAGCGCAAGGGCACGCTCCACTTCGCGTCGGCCGGCAACTCCAACCACGACCTGGACTCCGACGCGATCGTCGACGACACCAGCCCCGACGACTCCAAGCCCGTGCAGCGCACCATCGACCCGCACACGTGCTTCGACGTGCCGACGCAGCTGCCGGGTATCGTCACGGTCAGCGCGACGGGCGTACAGAACGTCAAGTCGTACTACTCCTCGTACGGCTACGGCGTCGTCGATGTCGCGGCCCCGGGCGGCGACCGGCTCTACCAGATCCCGGACACCCCCTCGAAGAACGGCCGGATCCTCTCCACTCTCCCGAACGGCCAGTACGGCTTCCTCCAGGGCACATCGATGGCCTCGCCGCATGCCGCGGGCGTCGCCGCGCTGCTGAAGTCGCGGTACCCGCACGCGGGTCCGGCCCAGCTGCGCTCGCTGCTGAAGGCCCTGGCGGACAACCCGGGCTGCCCGGATTCGTACGACCAGGACGGCGACGGCAAGCAGGACGCGGTGTGCGAGGGCGGCAAGCGGTCCAACGGCTTCTACGGGCTCGGCATCGTCGACGCGATGGACGCCGTCGACTGAACCGAGGTGGAGGCGACTGAGGCGATATATTGATCGAGTCAATACTGCATAGTGCAGTCATGACTGGAATCAAGTTCGCCTGGTCCGCGGTGGGCGGCGATCCCGCCCTGCTCCCCCGGGTGTCGACCGTGGTGCGGGAGGGCGCGCTTCAGGCGCGTCTTCCCGTACGGGAGTTGGCGCGCGCCTGTGTGGGCGCGTGCGCGCTGGCCGCCGCCGAGCTGGGGGCGCGGCGGGCCGGGCTTGCCGAGGTGCCCGAGGTGACGCTGGACGACGGGGCCATCGCCACGGCGTTCGTGAGTGAGCGGCATCTGCTGGTCGACGGGCGCGCGCCCGTGTCGTTCGCGCCGCTGTCGCGGTTCTGGCGGACGGCGGACGGCTGGGTGCGGACACATGCGAACTATCCCCATCACCGGGCCCGTCTGGCGGCCGCGCTGGAGGTGGCCGAGGAGGATCCCGACGCCGTGGGAGCGGCCCTCGCCGAGCGTTCCTCGCTGGAGGTGGAGGAGGCCGTGTACGCGGCCGGCGGGCTGGCCGTGGCGCTGCGTACGCCCGAGGAGTGGGCGGCGCACGAGCAGGCGGCCGCGGTGGCCCGGCGGCCCCTGGTCGAACACGAGCGGTCGGACACGGTACGCGCGCGTGCGCTCCCGTCGCTCGACGGCACGCCCCTGCTGCCCGCCGCCGGAGTGCGCGTGCTGGACCTGACGCGGGTCATCGCGGGTCCTGTCGCCACCCGCACGCTCGCGCTGCTCGGCGCGGACGTCCTGCGCCTGGACGCGCCGCGGCTGCCCGAACTGGCCGACCAGCACACCGACACGGGCTTCGGGAAGCGCTCGGCGACGCTGGACCTCACGGTCGACCGGCGCGCCTTCGAGGAGCTGCTCGCGGCGGCGGACGTCGTTGTCACGGGCTACCGGCCGGGCGCCCTCGACCGCTTCGGCCTGTCGGCCCGGGCGCTGGCCGAGCGGCGGCCGGGGCTGGTCGTGGCGGAGCTGTCGGCCTGGGGGTCGTACGGGCCGTGGCGCGAGCGGCGCGGGTTCGACAGCCTTGTACAGGCCGCCACCGGAATCGCGGCCATCGAGGGAGTCACGGGGACCACGGGAGCGACGAGGGCCACGATCGACGGGCCGGCCGCCTTGAGCTCGCCCGGCGCCCTGCCCGCGCAGGCCCTCGACCACGGGACGGGGTATCTGCTGGCGGCGGCCGTACTGCGGGCGCTGACCGAGCAGTTGGGGCCGGGGCGGGGCGAGGGTCAGTGCGTACGGCTTGCCTTGGCGCGTACGGCGGAGTGGCTGGTCAACGGGATCCGGCCGGGCCTGGAGGACGGCCTGGAGGAGGTCCTGACGGACGGAGCGGACGGCGCCGGCATCGCGCCCGGCACCTGGCTTAACGAGCGGGGCAGTGCGCTCGGGCGACTGCGGTACGCCCTGCCGCCGGTGTCGTTCGCGGGCGGTCCGGGCGACTGGGCGCGGCCGCCGGGGGTCTGGGGCGTGGATCCGGCGCGGTGGGTCTGAGTTCGGCGCGCCGTCGGAGCCGTATCCCCTGCGGAATGCCGCACCGCCACTGCGGAATGCCGCACCCCACTTCTTTTCCGGTACTTGCCCGAGTCTGTAATGTTTTGTGAAGATCATGAGGTGACATTGACAAGACCCTCCCCTGGCGTTGCCAACGGGAGTGAGCCCGGCCCTCGTGCCGGTATCGGCCGGGCCGTCGCCGTTCTCGTACTGGTGGCGCTGGCGGCGCTGATCCCGCTGCTCGGGCCGTCGGTCGCGCTGGACGGCACCGGGGAGGCCGCGGCGCCCGGCACCGAGGGGATCGCGCTGCTGCGTACGGTGCTGTTCGCGGCGCTGTGCGTCCCGGTGGGCGAGTTGTTCGTGAACCGGCTGGCCGGGTCCGTGCCCGGCGCTCCGACGGTCGTGCCCCGCAGTTGGTCGCCCTGGGCGGCCGGGGCCGGTTTCGTCGCCGCCCTGGGTCTCGCCTCGGTCGTCTCCACGGGCAACCTCGTGCCGCACAGCCTCGCGGACCTCGACGTCGGCGGCCTCTACGGGGCGCGTGACGGCAAGCTGGCGCTGCTGGAGGTCAACGCCTTCGCCGTGGCCGGGCTGTGCGCCCTCTCGCGCCGGCCCACGACCCAGCTCTGGCCGCTGGCCGCGGTCGTGGTCGCCGAGGCGTTGCGCGCGCACCCCACGACCGAGCACAGCCCGCTGCTGGGCTCCGGTCTGACGTTCGTGCACCTGGCCTGCGCGACGCTCTGGGTCGGCGGGTTGCTGCACGCCCTGCGGACCCTGCGCGGATGGGGCGTCAGGGAGACCGGCGCGGCTCTGCTCGGCCTCTACGCGCGCGTGGCGGCCGTACTGCTCGCCGCCATCACGGCGACGGGCGTGTGGAGTTCGCTGCGCCGGATGCCGTCGGACACGATCCTCCAGCAGCTCACCGAGACGGCGTACGGGCGCGCCCTGCTGGCCAAGGTGCTGCTGATGGCGGCCGTGGCCGGGCTCGCCCTGTGGGCCAGGTTCCGGCTGCGCCGTGCGGCCGATCCGCTGACCGCCTGCGCTCCGGCGCGCGCGGAGGTCGTCGCCCTGGCAGTGGTGGTCGCGGTGTCGGGACTGCTGACGGCGCTGCCGGTGCCGATCCGCTGGTGAGTCCGTCGCGTCCGCGTCGGCGAGCGCATTGAGTCCTCGATCGGCTCGCCTTCACGGCCTCGGTCGGTCACCAGGAAGTCGGAAGACGCGAGGCCGAGCACCCTGGACGGCAAGCAGGGGCTACGCCCCCGCCACCTCCAGCAGCGTCCCGGCCGCATAAGTGACCCCCATGGCCAGCGCCCCGCCCGCAGTGTTGCGCAGTACCGCGCGGGTCGGGGCGGCGGCGCCGAGGCGGGCGCTGCTCCAGCCGGTCAGGGCGAGGGCGGTCAGGACGGAGAGGACGGTGACCGTCAGGCGCCAGTCCGCCGGCGGCAGCACCATGGCCAGCAACGGCAGCAGCGCACCGGCCGTGAACGCCAGGAAGCTCGCCCACGCCGCGTGCCACGGGTTGGTCAGGTCGTCCGGGTCGATACCGAGCTCCACGCGCGCGTGCGCCTTCAACGCGTCACGTTCCGTCAGCTGGACGGCCGCTTCCCGGGCCACGTCCTTCGACAGCCCACGTCGTTCGAGCAGTCCTGTCAGCTCCACCAGCTCGGCCTCCGGCCGCTCCCGCAACTCCCGCCTCTCCTGGGCCAACGCGGCTTTCTCGGAGTCGCGCTGCGTGGAAACCGAGACGTACTCCCCCGCGGCCATCGACATCGACCCGGCGAGCAGCCCGGCGAGTCCGGCCGTGAGCAGGGCCGAGCGGTCGTCGGTCGCGCCGGCCACGCCGACGACGAGGCCCGCGGTGGACACGATGCCGTCGTTCGCCCCGAGAACCGCCGCCCGCAGCCAGTTCAGCCGCTCGCCCAGCGAGCCGCCGTGGGTCTCGTCATGCGTCGTTTCGGTCACATGCGGAGCATCGCACCGCGAGGGACATACGGGATGTACCGACGCTCCTGGGCGGGCGCCGACGAGTCGGCGTCCGGAGGAGGGCGGGCAACACCGTGCGTACGCCGACCGGTTGACGCGTCGGTGTTCGCGGTGCTCGAACAGGCGGGCGGCGCAAGGCACCTGACGGCGTGGGCTGTCAGTCCAGGCCCGTATCCTCAGTGACCATGCTCGAAGACCGTGCGACCGCAGCGCCCTCCCCCACCGAGTGGCCGACCGCGTATCCCGAGGGATACGCGGTCGTTGACGTGGAGACCACCGGACTGGCCCGGGACGACCGGATAATCTCCGCGGCCGTCTACCGGCTGGACGCGCGCGGCGAGGTCGAGGACCACTGGTACACGATGGTCAACCCGGAGCGCGACCCGGGCCCGGTCTGGATCCACGGTCTGACGAGCGAGGCACTGGAGGGCGCTCCCCTCTTCCCGGACATCGCGGAGGAGTTCGCGGCCCGGCTCGACGGACGGGTGCTCGTCGCACACAACGCCGTCTTCGACTGGCAGATGATCGCGCGGGAGTACGCGCGCGCGGAGCGCGAGGCCCCGGTGCGGCAGCGGCTGTGCACCATCGCGCTGTCGAAGGAGCTGGGCCTGCCGCTGCCCAACCACAAGCTGGAGTCGCTGGCCGCCCACTTCGGCGTCGTGCAGCAGCGGGCGCACCACGCGCTGGACGACGCGCGCGTGCTGGCGGAGGCGTTCCGGCCGAGCCTGCGGGCCGCGGCGGCGGGCAGCGTGCGGCTGCCGCTCCAGGAGTGCCGGCCGCTGACCGAGTGGCGGGACACGGCCACACCCCGGATCGGACAGCAGGCGAGCGGAGGCGGCAGCCACAGCGGCGGATACGGCGGTGGCGGATACGGCAGCTATCGTCCGACCAGTTGGCGCCCGTCGCGCAAAAGGCCCGCATGCCCGTATCCCAACCCAGGCCGTTACGAAGAGGGCAAAAGACTCAAGCAGGGCATGCGGGTCGCCTTCTCCGGGGACACGTCGGTCGAGCGCGACCTGCTGGAGGACCGTGCGATCGAGGCCGGGCTGCATGTGGCCACGAGCCTGTCCCGGCTGACCAGCCTGCTCGTCACCAACGACCCGGACGCGGGCACCTCGAAGGTGGTCAAGGCCCGCCAGTACGGGACGCCGGTGATCGACGAGGCGGCGTTCGGGCAGCTCCTCAGGGATGTGGAACCGGCGTCGGAGCGGTGACCGTACGGACGGGTGATTGCCGGGCGACTCGCCCCGAGCCCTCTCGCCCGGACCGCGGTGACGGCCCACCCTGTGGCGCATGGCGACATGTGAAGTGTGTGGAAACGACTACGGCATGACCTTCGAGGTGCACGCGCAGGGCGCCGTGCACGTCTTCGACTGCTTCTCCTGCGCGATCCACCGCATGGCACCCGTCTGCGAGCACTGCCGGGTCCAGATCATCGGGCAGGGCGTCGAGGTCGAGGGCCAGTGGTTCTGCGGCGCACACTGCGCCCGCGCGGAGGGAAAGGTGGGGATCGTCGACAAGGTGTGACCTGCCAGGACCCGTACCCGCCTGAAAGCACCCCACGACCGAGTTGTACGGTCGTGGGGTGTACCGCTTCCTGTTGTCCCGGCAGTGGGTGATCCTCACGCTGGTCGCCCTGCTCCTCATCCCCACGATGATCAGGCTGGGCATCTGGCAGATGCACCGCTACGAGGAGCGCCACGCCCGCAACCAACTGGTCGCCGACGCGCTGGGCGCGGAGCCGGTGGCCGTGGAGAAGCTGACCGCCCCGGGGCACACCGTCACCACCAAGGAGCGCTACCGCACCGTGACCGCGGTGGGCCGCTTCGACACCGAGCACGAGGTCGTGGTGAGGCGCCGCGTCAACTCCGACGAGGAGGTCGGCTTCCACGTCCTCACCCCCTTCGTGCTGGCGGACGGCAAGGTGCTGCTGGTCAATCGCGGCTGGATCCCCGCGGACGGGCCCAGCCAGACGGCCTTCCCCAGGATCCCGGCACCGCCGACCGGCCGGATCACCGTCACCGGGCGGCTGATGCCCGACGAGACGACCGAGGCGAGCGGCATCAAGAACCTCAAAGGCCTCCCCGACCGGCAGGTCATGCTGATCAACAGCGAGCAGGAGGGCGAGCGCCTCGGCGCACAGGTGCTCGGCGGCTACATCGTGCAGACGACGCCGGAGCCGAAGGGCGACACGCCGGAGCTGATCGGGAAGCCCGGCGAGGAGAACGCCCCGCTGAACTACGCGTACGCCCTCCAGTGGTGGCTGTTCGCCGCGGCGGTTCCCCTCGGATGGGTGATCCTGGCCCGCCGCGAGGCCCGTGACCGGGCGGCGGAGCAGCGGAAGCCGGCGGACGCGGAGGCCGAGCCGGCCGGCGTGTGACGCCCGCGTCACTCCCCCGGCCCCACTCCTGATTGGCCCACCGGCCCTCGGGGAACCCGCAATTGCGTGCACCCGCGCATCGAGGACTACGCCCTCATCGGCGACGAGCAGACGGCTGCCCTGATCGGCAGGGACGGGTCCGTCGACTGGCTGTGTCTGCCCCGCTTCGACTCGGGAGCCTGCTTCGCCCGACTCCTCGGCGACGACGACAACGGCCACTGGCGCATCGCCCCCAAGGACGCCCAGGGCCCCTGCACCCGTCGCGCCTACCGCCCGGACACCCTGGTGCTGGACACCGAGTGGGAGACCGACGAGGGCGCGATCCGCGTCACCGACCTGATGCCCCAGCGCGACCGCGCCCCCGACCTCGTACGCGTGGTCGAGGGCCTCAGCGGCCGGGTCACGGTGAGCAGCACCCTGCGGATCCGCTTCGACTACGGCTCGATCGTGCCCTGGGTGCGCGAGTCCGACGGGCAGCGGGTGGCCGTGGCCGGCCCGGACTCGGTGTGGCTGCGCAGCGAACCCGAGGTGCGCACCTGGGGCAAGGACTTCGGTACACACTCGGAGTTCACGGTCGAAAAGGGGGAGAAGGTCGCCTTCATCCTCACCTGGCATCCCTCGCACGAGCCGCGCCCGCGGCTCATCGACGCGCACAAGGCCCTGCACAGCAGCGTCCGGGACTGGCGGCACTGGGTGAGGCGCTGCCGTTACGACGGCCCGTACCGGGACGCCGTGGTCCGTTCCCTGATCACCCTCAAGGCCCTCACCTACCGCCCGACCGGCGGCATCGTCGCCGCCCCCACCACCTCGCTCCCCGAGGAGCTGGGCGGCGTCCGCAACTGGGACTACCGCTACTGCTGGCTGCGCGACTCCACCCTGCTGCTGAACGTGGGGCTGTCGGCGGGCTACCGCGAGGAGGCCGAGGCCTGGCGGGACTGGCTGTTGCGCGCGGTCGCCGGCGACCCGGCCGACCTGCAGATCATGTACGGCCTGGCGGGCGAGCGGCGGCTGCCCGAGTTCGAGGTGCCGTGGCTGTCCGGCTTCGCCGGCTCCGGGCCCGTACGCATCGGCAACGAGGCCGTGAAACAGCTCCAGTTGGACGTGTACGGCGAGGTCATGGACACGCTGGCACTGGCCCGGCACGCGGGACTGCCCATCAAGCCGCACATGTGGGCGATCCAGTCCTCCCTGATGAAGTGGCTGCAGACGGAGTGGCGGCAGCCGGACGAGGGGCTGTGGGAGGTGCGCGGCGGGCGGCGGCACTTCGTGCACTCGAAGGTGATGGTGTGGGTGGCCGCGGACCGTGCCGTGCGCACCCTGGAGCAGCACCCGAAGATCGAGGGGGACCTGGAGGGCTGGCGGGCGATGCGCGACGAGGTGCACCGCGAGGTGTGCGAGAAGGGCTACGACGCCGAGCGGAACACCTTCACGCAGTCCTACGGCTCCCGTGAGCTCGACGCCGCGCTGCTGCTCATCCCGCGGGTCGGCTTCCTGCCGCCCGACGACCCGCGTGTGGTCGGCACCATCGACGCGATCCGCGCCGAGCTCAGCCATGAGGGCTTCCTGCGCCGCTACAGCACCGACGGGACGACCGTCGACGGGCTGCCGGGCGACGAGGGCACCTTCCTGGCCTGCTCCTTCTGGCTCGCGGAGGCGCTGCACATGACGGGGCGCACCGAGGAGGCACGGGAGCTGTTCGACCGGCTGGTGGGGCTGGCGAACGACGTGGGCCTGCTGTCCGAGGAGTACGACCCGGTGGCCGACCGTCAGCTCGGCAACTTCCCGCAGGCCTTCAGTCACATCGGCCTGGTGAACACCGCCCTCGCCCTGTTCGGGGGCGACGGGGCAGGATAGGGGCCATGGATCTTGGACTGAAGGACCGGGTGTACGTCGTCACGGGGGCCACCCGTGGCCTGGGCAACGCGGCGGCGCGTGAGCTCGCGGCCGACGGGGCGAAGGTCGTCCTGACCGGCAGGGACGAGAAGCGGGCCGCCGACGCCGCCGCCGAGCTGGGGCCGAACGCGTTCGGGGCGGGCGTCGACAACGCCGATCCGGAGGCACCGGCTCGGCTCATCGCCGCCGCGCGGGAGCGGTTCGGCGGGTTCCACGGCATCTTCATCAGCGTGGGCGGGCCGCCGGCCGGATTTGCCGCCGACAATTCCGACGACCAGTGGCAGGCGGCGTTCGAGTCGGTGTTCCTGGGCGCGGTGCGGCTGGCCCGGGCGGCAGCGGCGGAGCTCGACGAGGGCGGGGTCATCGGATTCGTACTGTCGGGTTCGGTGCACGAGCCGATTCCGGGGCTGACGATTTCCAATGGACTGCGGCCCGGGCTGGCCGGTTTCGCGAAGTCCCTGGCGGACGAGTTGGGGCCGCGGGGCATTCGGGTGGTGGGGCTGCTTCCGGCGCGTATCGACACGGACCGGGTACGGGAGCTGGACGGGATGTCGGCCGATCCGGAGGCGACGCGGGCCGCGAACGAGGCGCGGATTCCCTTGCGCCGATATGGCACGCCTGAGGAGTTCGGGCGTACGGCGGCGTTCCTGTTGTCCCCGGCGGCTTCCTATTTGACGGGAATCATGGTGCCGGTGGACGGCGGAATGCGGCACGGATTCTAAGCGGCCGCTCAAGTCACCCTTTCGGTCAAGTCACCCTTTCCGCACGGTGTTTGACGCCCCGCAGTCGGACCTCCGTCGGCAGTGCCGCGAGTCCCGCTGAATTCCGGGCGTGGGCCAGCGCCTGTGCGGTGAGGTCGTCCAGGGCGGTCCCCGGGTCCACGTGCGGTTGCAGCAGGAGGCGCGCCCGGGCCTCGGGGGCGCTGCGGCGGCCGGTCAGTTGGACCTGGGCCCGCTGGACGCCCTCCAGGCCCGCCGCCTCGCCCGCCAGGACGCCCTCCAGGGCGCGGCCCCGCAGCAGCGCGCCCTCGCCGTCGCCGGTGTCGACCAGGACCTCGGTGAGCCGACGCCGGCGCAGGACCGAGGTCAGCCACCACAGGGCGAGCAGGACCAGGACGGCCAGCACGGCGATCACGGTCGGCCACCACCAGCCCTCGTCCCGCCACCGCGTCCGCTCGGCGTCGCTGAGCAGCACGTCGTGCCGGCTGTCGTGGATCCACCAGGACGGCGGATCAAGCCCGAGCCCCACGGCCAGCACGGAGCCGCCGATCACGAGCAGCACCAGCCCGACCAGCCCGATCAACACCCGGTTGACGACCCTGAGCACGGCCCTCACCCCTTCCGTCCGAGCCGGCGCACATGCACCGACAACGCCGGCGGCCGGGACAGCCCGAGCCCTCTGATCGCGTCGGCGAGCGTGGCGTCCAGGTCGGCGCGTACCTCGTCCAGTTCACGGAAGTGCGAGACGGCACGGACGTCGGCACGGCGGCGGCGTACCCGGACCCGTACGGACTGGACTCCGGAGACCTCCACGGCCCGGTCGCGCAGGACCAGGGCCGCGAGGTCGCGGTGGAGTCCGGCGCGTACGTCGGGGTGGGTGCGGCGCATCGGCAGGACCGAGCGCAGGCCGGGTGTGGTGGCCAGGACGAGGAGCCAGAGGCCGAGGACGGCGGCGACGCCCGCGCCGACGAGCACCCAGATGTCGTCGAGAGGGCGTTCGGCGAGTTGACGGGCCAGTTCCCGGCGCCAGTACATGGGCGGCCGGTCGGCGCGCACGGCGGCGATGTCGTAGAGGAAGAAGCCCGCCGCGAGCGCCAGCACCAGGGCCGTGATCGCGGCCGGGATACGGCGTGCCGACCAGAAGCAGCCGGCGCCGCGGCCCTTGTCGTCAACCGGGGGCGGTGGGTCGTAGTCGGCCGCGGAGGCCGACTGGTCGAGGGGGTCGGGTCCGGTCTCCTTCTCCATGACCGGCAGTCGTTGTGTGGTGCCTTCGGAACCCTGGGACTCGCTCATCGCGTCCTCCCTGCCGCGCCCTGCCCGCGCGCCGGGTGCAGCCGCTCCACGTGTACGGCGACCTCCGGCACCTCCATGCCCACCAACGCGCCTACCCGCTCCACGACATGCCGACGCACGGTCGCGCACCGGGAGCCGATGTCGCAGGGGTAGTCGAGTTCGAGATGGACACGGACCCGGGCGGCGTCGGCGTACGTCCCTTCACCGGCCTGGGGGCGGACGACGACGTCGGCGTACGGTCGGGAGGCGTCCCCGGGCAGCGGGCCGACCGCCTCGCGCGCGGCCTGTGAGGCGATCTTCGCGACGACCCGGTCGGCGATCCGGGTCGCCCCGCGCTCACCGGGTGGGACGGCGAACGGCGCGCTGCCGAGTTCCGTGGCCCCACCGCTCACCGACGTCACCGCCGCCGTTCGTCACGCTGCCGGAAGAAGTCACCGAGCTCCCAGTCCCCCTCCAGGAACCGCCCGACGACGAACCCGACGGCACCCAGGGCCGCCACCAGCAGGAAGGCGCCGAATCCGCCGAAGTACCCGGCGAATCCCAGTGCCATGCCGGCGATCATGCCGACCACGGCCATGCTCATGATGCGCTCCTCAGCTCTCCGCTCTCAGCCCTCGGCCATCAGCCATCAGCCATCAGCCGTCGGCCCTCGGCTCCCCGGCAACTCCCGGCCACCGCGTCGTCCGGACGCCGGCGCATCACTGGATCCGGCGCTCCGGTTCCTCTTCCTCTTCCTCCGGAAGCTTCACGTCACTCACCGCGATGTTGACCTCGACCACCTCGAGGCCGGCCATCCGCTCGACGGCGGTGATCACGTTCTCGCGCACGTCCCGGGCCACGTCGGCGATGGACACGCCGTACTCGACGACGATCTCCAGGTCGAGCGCGGCCTGTACCTCGCCGACCTCGGCCTTCACCCCGCGTGTCACCGACTTCGTCGTCCCGCCGGGCACCCGGTCGCGCACGGCCCCGAAGGTCCGCGAGATCCCGCTGCCCATGGCGTGCACACCGTCCACATCGCGTGCGGCCATCCCGGCGATCTTCTCCACGACGCCGTCGGCGATGGTCGTCCGGCCCCGGGCGCCGGGGTCTCCCCCGCCGCGCTTGGTGACCTGGGTCCTGCGTGAGGTGGCGGCCTCGGCCTCCGTCCCCCGGTTCTGGTCCGTCGTCTCAGTCATGGCCGTTCGTCCTTTTCGGTTGCGGTCCCTCGACCACCGTAAGCACGCTTGCGCGATCGTGCCCCAGGGATGCGGCAGGCTGGAGGAATGACGACGGCGGACCGGTGGACACAAGCGGTGCGGCAGCAGTTGGGGCTGGGCAGGCTGCTGCCCCTGGGCGGCGCGCGCGACGGCGCGTGGATCTCCGAGGGGGCGGCCGAGGCGGCGCTGCGGCGCGCGGCCGAGGACATGCGCGGGGTACGGCTGGACAGGCTCCGGATCGCCCTCGCCGACCCGGAGGAGACGTACGAGGCCGTCGTACCGCCTCCGCCGAGCGCCCTGCCGCCGGGCCCGCTGCGGGTGACGGCGGACTTCGCGGCGACGGCGGCCGAGGCGTTGCCGGTGACGGCGGACCGGCTGCGGGGGCTGCTGGCCGCCACCGCAACGGAACGCCTGGGCCTGACGGTGACCGAGGTCGATCTACGGGTGACGGCCCTGCTCGACGAGGACGCCGAACCGTCACCCGTACGGCAGCCGGAGCCGACGTGGGCCGCCGAGCCCGGGAACCCGGACGAGGAGCGCGTCACCGCGGTGACCCTGGCGGTGCCGGGGGTGACCCGGCTGACGGGCGTCCTGGGCGGGGCGAGCCGCGCGGTGCACATCGAGGAACGGCAGGACGGGACGGCCCTGCCGCACCGGCATGTGCGCGTGGAGCTCGCGGTGAGCGCGGACCACCGGGCCGTGGAGGTGGCCCGGGAGGTCCGTGAGAGGGTGCGCGAGGCGCTGGTGGATCACCCGACGGTGGCCGTACTGGTCACGGCCGTCGGTTGACCGGGCGTCGCGGTCGATCGGGCGCGGCGGCTATTCGCCGAGGCCCGCCAGGTCCCGCAGCCGGCGCGCCTGCGCGGCCCGCTCGGCGCCGCGCTGCTCGTCGTAGGTCCGGTCCACGGCACCACGAAGCAGCGCCTTGGTCTCGATCACCGCGTCCCGTGGCGCGGCCACGATCGCGCCCGCCAGATCCCGTACGGCGTCGTCGAGTTGGTCGACGGGCACCGCGAGGTTGGCCAGCCCGCTGCTGACGGCCTCCTCGGCCGCCACGAAGCGGCCCGTGACGCAGATCTCCAGCGCGCGGCCGTATCCGACCAGCCCGACCAGCGGGTGGGTGCCGGTCAGGTCCGGCACCAGCCCGAGGCTGGTCTCGCGCATGGCGAACTGCACGTCGTCGGCGACGACGCGCACGTCACAGGCGAGCGCGAGCTGGAAGCCCGCACCGATGGCATGCCCCTGGACGGCGGCGATGGACACGACGTCGTTGCGCCGCCACCAGGTGAAGCCCTCCTGGAACTCGGCGATGGCAGCGTCGAGTTCACCGTCGCTGCTGCGCGCCAGCTCGATGAACGAGGGCTCGCCCTCGATCCCGTCGGGCGTGAACATCTGCCGGTCGAGGCCGGCGGAGAAGGACTTGCCCTCACCGCGCAGCACGACGACCCGCACGCTGCCCGGCACGGCGCGCCCGGCCTCGGCGAGCGTCCGCCACATGGCGGGGCTCTGTGCGTTGCGCTTGGCCGGGTTGTTCAGCGTCACCGTGGCGATGGCGCCGTCGACGACGAGCCGTACGCCGTTCTTGTCGAGCAGGGGTGCGTGTTCCTGGTCGGGCGAAGCCATGGGGTGCCTCCGATGAGTGCGGTCATCATGGGATGCCCGGAAGGGCACCCCCTAAGTGACTGCACAGTAACCACCCGGTCGATCAGCTGACCGACCGGGTGGCCACCATCGAAGCCGATGGGCCGCCCGCGATCAGCCTGCGGCCTTCTTGCCTCGTGTCGCGCCGCCACGCCCACGAAGCGTGACGCCCGACTCGCTGAGCATCCGGTGTACGAAGCCATACGAGCGGCCGGTTTCCTCGGCCAGCGCCCGAATGCTCGCACCGGAGTCGTACTTCTTCTTCAGGTCTGCCGCGAGCTTGTCGCGCGCGGCGCCGGTTACCCGGCTGCCCTTCTTCAGAGTCTCGGCCACCCGTGCCTCCTCATGGGAAGTGCGCTCTGGTCTCCTCATGATCACCCCTCCGGGCCTTCATGGCCACCCATTCGGCAAGGTCCGTGAGACAAGGTTTTGACGACAGGAGCACATCCCCACAAGCGGAATACAGGATTCCGCAGAAAGCCGTCCGTACGGCCGAACGGGTTCTTTTGAGAAGCCCCAGGTCAGAGCAGCGCGACGGCCGAGCCCTTGTCGATAAAGGACTCGGCCGCGAATTCGATGTAGCACACACCTCGGTACGAGGAGATCTCACACAGATGATGGATCACGGATGGGCCGAATGATCCATAGCCCGGTGATCACGCATTCGATCAAGCGAGAGCGACGAGATCCGCGTAATCCGCGCCCCACAGGTCCTCGACGCCGTCCGGCAGCAGAATGATCCGCTCCGGCTGCAGCGCCTCGACGGCGCCCTCGTCGTGGGTGACGAGCACGACCGCGCCCTTGTAGGTGCGCAGCGCGCCGAGGATCTCCTCGCGGCTGGCCGGGTCGAGGTTGTTGGTCGGCTCGTCGAGGAGCAGGACGTTCGCCGAGGACACCACGAGGGTGGCGAGGGCGAGGCGGGTCTTCTCGCCGCCGGAGAGGACACCGGCGGGCTTGTCGACGTCGTCGCCGGAGAACAGGAACGAACCGAGCACCTTGCGGACCTCGACGAGGTCCATGTCGGGGGCGGCGGAGCGCATGTTCTCCAGGACCGTGCGGTCGGCGTCCAGGGTCTCGTGCTCCTGGGCGTAGTAACCGATCTTGAGTCCGTGACCGGGGATCACCGCGCCGGTGTCCGGCTGCTCGACCCCGGCGAGGAGCCGCAGCAGGGTCGTCTTGCCGGCACCGTTGAGCCCGAGGATGACCACCCTCGACCCCTTGTCGATGGCCGTGTCGACGTCGGTGAAGATCTCCAGCGAGCCGTACGACTTCGACAGGCCCTCCGCGGTCAGCGGGGTCTTGCCGCAGGGCGCGGGCTCGGGGAAGCGGAGCTTGGCGACCTTGTCGGACTGGCGGACCTCTTCGAGACCGGAGAGCAGGCGCTCGGCGCGGCGGGCCATGTTCTGCGCGGCGACCGTCTTGGTGGCCTTGGCGCGCATCTTGTCGGCCTGGGCGTTGAGCGCGGCGGCCTTCTTCTCGGCGTTCTGCCGCTCGCGCTTGCGGCGCTTCTCGTCGGCCTCGCGCTGCTGCTGGTAGAGCTTCCAGCCCATGTTGTAGACGTCGATCTGGGCGCGGTTGGCGTCCAGGTAGAACACCTTGTTGACGACCGTCTCGACCAGGTCGACGTCGTGGGAGATCACGATGAAGCCGCCGCGGTAGGTCTTGAGGTAGTCGCGCAGCCAGACGATCGAGTCGGCGTCGAGGTGGTTGGTCGGCTCGTCGAGCAGCAGGGTGTCCGCGTCCGAGAACAGGATGCGGGCGAGCTCGATACGGCGGCGCTGACCACCGGAGAGGGTGTGCAGGGGCTGGCCGAGCACCCGGTCGGGCAGGTTGAGCGCGGCGGCGATGGTGGCGGCCTCGGCCTCGGCGGCGTACCCGCCCTTGGTGAGGAACTCCGTCTCCTGGCGCTCGTACTGCTTCAGCGCCTTCTCGCGGGTCGCGCCCTGGCCGTTGGCGATGCGCTGCTCGTTCTCGCGCATCTTGCGGATCAGTACGTCCAGGCCGCGCGCGGACAGGACGCGGTCACGGGCGAGGACGTCGAGGTCGCCGGTGCGGGGGTCCTGCGGGAGGTAGCCGACCTCGCCGGAGCGAGTGATGGTGCCGCCGGCGGGGATGCCCTCGCCGGCGAGGCACTTGGTGAGGGTCGTCTTGCCGGCGCCGTTGCGGCCGACGAGGCCGATGCGGTCACCCTTGGCGACACGGAAGGTCGCGGACTCGATGAGGACGCGCGCACCGGCGCGCAGCTCGATACCGGAGGCGGAGATCACGGACAGACTCCAGGGCGGGGATAGGTGGCGGGTTGGGCGGCTGAGGACGTTCCCGCCGTCTAATGCGCGAGGAGAATGGCCATGGGGCCAGTCTAACGGGGCTGTGCAAGCACTTTTTCTGGGTTCGGGTGTTCGAGACGGGGCCTTACGCGTCCCGGGACGATCCGTCCCAGGTCGTCCAGGGCGACGAGCTGGGCGGTCCAGGCCGCCTGGGGGCAGGGCTGGGCGACGACGAGCGTCTTGGAGTGATGTACGGCACGTTCGGGCCGGAAGGCGCAGCCGTCCCGCGCGGGCAGCACCCAGCGCAGATCACCGTCGGCGACGCGGTACGCGGCGACCCGGCGCGGGGTGACGACGGCCAGCATGCCGTGGCCGAGGGGGCGCAGGACGCCCGTACCGCCGTGGGCGGGTAGCCAGTCGCCGGGGGCGGGCAGGGCGCGGTGCCAGCGGACGGTCCGGCCGTCGGTGGCGGTGACCAGTCCGTCGTCCCAGAGCGTGATGACGTCCCCGCGCGCGTGCAGCGAGGTGAGGGGGCGCCTGCCCTCGCGGGCGTAGCGCCAGCGGAGTGCTCCGGTGCGGGGGTCGTGGGCCTGGAGGGCGGTGCCGTGTGTCCGGAGCCGTGGGGTGGCGTGCGGCACGCGCGCGGGGGCGGTGCGTGGGACGGTCAGGTGGTCGCCGTAGGGGGCGGGGCGGGCCTGGTGGGCGACCGCCAGGAGCGGGATCGCGAGGAGCAGGGCGAGCGCGGGCGCCAGAAGCCGGGAGCGGATGGCCACCTTGCTCCTCCTCCGTACCCGTCCCGGAGCCCTCCGGCCCTCACCCGGGCGATCCGCTTCCCGCGGATCCGGCGCAGAGCGTAGTCACGCCCGCGGCGGGCGGCGGGGCATGCCGTGACGACACGGCGGACGGACCGGGGTCCGTCCCCCGTTCGGCCGCTGCCGGGGCCCGGCACGACCGGCCGTTGTCAGTGGTCGCTGCGAGACTGGGCAGCGGGTGGAACTCCCGGCCGGTGGCGGCGTGGGAGCACACGGGTCACAAGGGAGTGATCGGCATGGCAGGTACGAGCGGTGGGCGTCCCAGCGTCTATCCCACGCTGCTCTACGCGGACGCGAAGGCGGCGATCAAGCAGCTCACGGAGGCCTTCGGGTTCACGGCGCTGGCGGTGTACGAGGGCGAGGACGGCTCGGTGGGCCATGCCGAGCTGGCGCAGGGGAACGGCGTGGTGATGCTCGGCTCCAAAGGCACCGGCAGCACCTTCGACAAGGCGATGAAGGACGCGGGCACTACCGGGGTGTACGTCGTCGTGGCGGACGTCGACGCACACCACCGGCGGGCCGTGGAGCAGGGCACGGAGATCCTGATGCCGCCGACGGACCAGGACTACGGCTCGCGGGACTACATGGCCCGGGACCTGGAGGGCAATGTGTGGAGCTTCGGCACGTACACCCCCGAGATGAAGGCCTGAGCCCCGGCCGGATCAGTTCCCCCCGGTGTGCACCTGGAAGGCGGCGCGGCGTACGGCCTTGGCGAGCGCGGGGTCGGGGTGCGCGGCGGCGAGCGCGACCAGGACCTGCACGGTGCGGGGGTGTCCGACGGCGCGGACCTCCTCCAGGAGCATCGGGACGGTCGGCTGCACCGCGGACTCCAGGTGCCGTACGAGCATCGGGGCCTCGCCGTGGTCGGCGACGGCGGCGGCGGTGTCGACCCACAGCCAGGTGGCCTCTTCCCGGGTGAGCACCTCGTGGGCGTCCTCGGGGTCGATGCCGTCGTGCTCGGCCAGCCACAGCAGGGCGTACGGCCGCAGGGTCGGCTCGTCGGCGACGGCGCGTACGTCGGGCTCGGCGGGGGCGCCGACGACGCGCAGCGCCTCGAAGGCGAGGCCGCGCAGCAGGGCGTCGTCGCCGCGGGCGGCGCCGAGGAGTTCGGTGACGGCGCTGCCGACGGGACGGGCGGCGAGCCAGGCGCGGTACTCGTCGCGGGCGGCGTTCGGGCGGAGCTGGGCGCAGCCGCGGAGCATGTCCTCGGCGGCCTGCTCGATGTTCCCGGCCGGGCTCTGGGCGGCGACGCAGATCTGCTCCAGCTTGACCCAGACCGCCCAGCTGCCGAGCGGGGTGAGGGTGGCCTGTCCGTCGCCGCAGGTGAGGGCGCCGACGGAGGCGAGGGCGTGCAGGGCCCAGTCGAGGAGCGGGGCGAGGGGGGTGTCCTCGGCGGGCGGCGCGTCCGGGAGCGGCTCGGGCCGCGGTCCGTAGGGGATCTCGCAGCGTTCGGTGCGCAGTTCGGTGACCCGCTGTTCCAGCAGGTCCAGGAGCTGCTCCACGGGGACGGGGCCGGCGGACAGCTGGAGGAAGGACAGGACCTGGGGCAGGGCCGAGACGACGTCGGACACGGCGCCGTGGGTGTGCTGCTCCGGTTCCGGGTGGGCGAGCGACCAGGCGTCGAAGAGGGCGACCCAGCCGCGCAGCACGGCACTGTCGTCGCGGTCCCAGGCACGCAGCCGCCAGCCGGGGCGGGCGCTGTCGCCGTGCACCTCGACGAGGCCGGCGAGCCGGGCGGTGTCCCAGTCGGCGCGGACCTGAGCGACGGTCAGGCCGAGGTCCCGGGCCGCGCGTTCGGCGGTCGCGTCGGAGAGGGTGCCCTTGCCGTCGGGGCTCGCGCCGCCCGGGCCGGGGCGCAGCGCGGCGTCCGCCCAGTGGGCGACGCGGGCCGCGGCGGCCAGACCCGAACGTGCCATTCTGGCCAGCTCGGACCGGGCCGGTGTGCCCTCCGGGGGGCGGGGTGCGGGGCGGCGAGGGCGCCGCTGGTTCACAGCTCTGGGGGCGGCGGCCAGGGGTCGCGGGCGGACGAGTCGAAGCCTGGAGTCGCGCGGGATACGGGACGTCACGGGTGCAGTCTTCCGGTTGACGGTCCGAAAACCCAAACGGAATGTCACGAGGGGCTACGGGGATGGCCAACGCACGGGGTCCGGCGAGGGGCGAGGGAAGCAGAACAGGCCAGTGGTACGGGGTTAAACGGAATCCGGCGCACCGGTGCTGTCGGCACGCTGACGGTGACAGGCGGAGGACAGGTCGGGAACAGGCCGGGGACAGGTCGGCGGCGTCACATGAGCGGTGTCATGAAGCGGCGCAGGGACTCCTCGTAGGACTCCGGGTCGGCGTTCCACATGGCCGCGTGGGGGGCGCCCTCGACCGTGCGCAGGGCCACCAGGTTGGGGTGGTCGTCGGCCAGGCGGCGGGACAGGCTCCAGGGGGCCACCCGGTCCTCGGGGCCGTGGAAGATCAGGGTCGGCACGGTGAGCGGCTCAGGGGTCCCGTCGCCGGTGAAGTGGTCGGCGCTCAGGCCGGTGCGGCCCTGTGCGGCGCGGACCGCGAGCGGCAGCAGCGGGCCCGGGGTGTGACGGGCCCTGGCGAGGGCGCGCAGGGTGGTCTCCCAGCTGAGGACCGGGGAGTCCAGGACGAGGCCCGAGACCCGGTCGCGCAGGCCGGAGTGCGCGGCGGCGCGCAGTGCCATCGTGGCGCCGGTGGACCAGCCGAGCAGGACGAGTTGCCTGGCGCCGTAGCGGACGGCGTAGCGCATCGCCGCGTCCAGGTCGCGCCACTCGGTCTCGCCGAGGTGGTTCAGGCCGTCCGGGGGGCGGGGGGCGCCGAGGTCGCCGCGGTAGGCGAGGGCGAGGACCGGGAAGTGGCGGCCGCTGAGGAACTCCATGAGGTTCATGGCCTGTTCGCGGGTGGTGCCGAGGCCGTGTACCGCGATGACCCAGGTGTCGCGTGCGCCGGGGACGAACCAGGCGGGCAGGGAGCCGAGTTCGCCCGGGATGTCGATGTCGGCGTGGTCGAGGCCCAGGGCGGCGCTCGGGTTGCCGACGTGGACGTTCGGGGTGAGCCAGACGCTGTCGCCGGGTTCGAGGGAGCCGTGGGTGACGCGTTCCAGGCGGCGTACGACGGTGTCGGCGGAGTGCTTCGCCGTGGCGAGGACGGGGCCGATGACCGCGTGCGAGGCGTCGCCGGAGAGGCCGTAGGTGCCGGGGCGCAGGGAGGCCAGGTCGCGGGTGAGGGTGATCTGGCCGGCGGCCGTGGCGTGCACGGTGAGGCGGGGTTCGGTGGGCAGGGGGCGGCCGGCGGGGGCCGTCAGGGCTGCGCCGCTGGCCAGTCGGCCGGCGGCGACGGTTGCTGCGCCGGCGGCCAGGGCCACGGTGACGGCGGCGGCCGTCGCTTTGACTGTGCGCACCTGTCTCTTATACACATCTCCGAGCCACGAGACCTGTTATATCATCGCGTATGCCGTCTTCTGCTTGAAAAGGGGGGGGGGGGGGGGGGGGGGGGGG
>NZ_JAKEIP010000147.1 GCF_021474425.1 Streptomyces muensis
TCACCTGGGAGTTCGCCACCGACCCCTACCCCGCCTACGCCTGGCTGCGTGAGCATGCGCCGGTTCACCGGACCCGGCTTCCCAGTGGTGTGGAGGCGTGGCTGGTCACGCGTTACGTCGATGCCAAGCAGACACTCGCCGACAACCGGCTGTCCAAGAACCCGGCGCATCACGACGAGCCCGCGCACGCCAAGGGCAAGACCGGTATCCCGGGGGAGCGCAAGGCGGAGCTGATGACGCATCTGCTCAACATCGACCCGCCGGATCACACCAGGCTGCGCAGGCTCGTCTCCAAGGCGTTCACGCCGCGCAGGGTGGCCGAGTTCGCGCCCCGGGTGCAGGAGCTCACCGATCAGCTCATCGACCGGTTCGCCGCCGAGGGAACCGCCGATCTGATCCATGAGTTCGCCTTCCCCCTGCCCATCTACGCGATCTGCGACCTGCTCGGCGTCCCCCGGGAGGACCAGGACGACTTCCGTGACTGGGCGGGCATGATGATCCGGCACCAGGGCGGGCCCAGGGGCGGGGTCGCCCGGTCGGTGAAGAAGATGCGGGGCTATCTCGCCGAGCTCATCCACCGCAAGCGCGAGGCACTCCCCGACACCCCCGCCCCCGGCGAGGACCTCATCTCCGGCCTCATCCGCGCCTCCGACCACGGCGAGCACCTCACCGAGAACGAGGCCGCGGCCATGGCCTTCATCCTGCTGTTCGCCGGCTTCGAGACCACCGTCAACCTCATCGGCAACGGCACCTACGCCCTGCTCACCCACCCCGAGCAACGCGCCCGCCTGCAAACCTCCCTGGCCGCCGAGGAGACCGCCCTCCTCGAAACCGGCGTCGAGGAACTCCTGCGCTACGACGGCCCCGTGGAACTCGCCACCTGGCGCTTCGCCACCGAACCACTCACCCTCGGCGGGCAGCACATCGCACCCGGCGACCCCGTCCTCGTCGTCCTGGCCGCCGCCGACCGGGACCCGGAGCGCTTCGCCGACCCGGACGTCCTCGACCTCTCCCGCCGTGACAACCAGCACCTCGGATACGGCCACGGCATCCACTACTGCCTCGGCGCCCCGCTCGCCCGCCTGGAGGGCCAGACCGCGCTCGGCACGCTCCTCACCCGTCTCCCGGACCTCCGACTCGCCGTGGATCCGGGCGAGTTGAGATGGCGCGGCGGACTGATCATGCGCGGACTGCGTACGCTTCCGGTGGAGTTCACTCCAGTTGGGTGAGTACGTCCCCCTCGGCGAACATGACACGCGCTCAAGTCTGTGATCTTCACGTGATCTGCGCGGCATTAACTTGTGACAAGTGATCGTCTGCCGCTACGTTCACGCATCAACGACGGCGCCCATGTTTCACGCGCCGCGGTCACCGCTGTCTCGCGAAAGGTCCCCGCATGCTCTCCGGGAACGGTCGTCACCGTCGCCCCCGTCAGGCCCCGGCCATCCTCGTCGCGGCCGGAGTGACCGGGTCCGCCATCGCCATCCCGCTGCTCGGCGCCTCGGGCGCGAGCGCCGCAGACGGCACCGTGTGGGACAAGGTGGCCGAATGCGAGAGCGGCGGTTCCTGGAGCGCCGCCGACGACAGCGCAGGCCGCTACGGCGGACTGCAGCTGACCCAGGACGACTGGGAGAAGTACGGCGGTCTCGACTACGCCGCCAGCCCCGACCTGGCGAGCCGCTCCCAGCAGATAGCCGTGGCCCAGGACCTCCTCGCGGACCGGGGCACCAGCCCCTGGGGCACCTGCGCGGTGGTCAACGGACTCACCAAGGAGTCCGGGGCCCTCGACCTCGACACCGGAGTGGAGGAGGACTCCCCCTCCGAAGTGTCCGGCTCATCCGGCCTGCTCGATTCGCTCAACTCGTCCAATTCATCCGACTCGTCTAATTCGTCGGACTCATCCCAGTCGTCGGGATCATCGGACTCGTCCGGAGCGTCGAACCAGACCGACGACCCCTCAGGTGCGCCGAGTGAATCCTCGGATTCCTCGTCCGGATCCTCCAAGGATTCCTCCCCTTCGCCCTCTTCATCCTCTTCATCCCCTAAGGCCGAGGATTCCGTGAAGTCCGAAACGTCCTCCGACGCAAAGGCCTCACAGTCGCCCGAAAGCTCCCCCGTGGAGTCCATCACCGGTGGCAATCAGGACGATGTGGTGCAGGACGTGGGCTCCTGGAGCCTCGTCGACACCGGGTCGATCGACGCCGAAACGGCCGGCTCCGGGCGCCACCGCGGCCCCAGCGCCGACGAGAGCGAGACCGGTGGCGGTGCCGCCGACACCGCCAAGTCCTCCGGGCGCCACGCCTCGTACAGCGTCCGCGCCGGCGACACCCTCGCCTCCATCGCCGACTCCCTTGACCTCGACGGCGGGTGGCGTGCGCTGTACGCCGCGAACAAGGACGCCATCGGCCCTGACGCGAACCACATCTTCGCCGGTCAGACCCTGGACGTCCCCGCCGAATAACGCCCGAACGGGGCGAAAAACAGCGGCAGTTCGCGTCACTATTCGCACCTGAATGTCCGTTTTAAATGCAGTGAGAGATAGATCTCAGAAGCCCTGATCGTCTTTGTAATTCCCGGAATCGCATGTCTACGGTCAGGACCGCTCGCCACCAGTGCGAGCCCCGACAGCCGTCACGCCGAATCCTGCCGGCGGCCGTCCGGGAACAGTCGTCGCGTCAAGCGCCGTAGGCAGGAGCGGGGGACCCAAGGTTTGCGCCGGGTCCGGCAGTTGAGGCCCTTCGGGGCCGCACGGCCGGAGCCGGCTCGGGGTGAAGTCGCGCAACAGCAGCCGAGAGGCGAGCGTGCGCGGCCGGGCAACTCAACCGGCCCGAACCCGACAGCTCACCTCGTAGGCGTCGGTGAGGGGATCTCTCCATGCTGTTTTCCAGCAAGGGCAAGCACCGTCGTCCGTCCCGGGCCGCTCGCGCCATAGCCGTCGTCGGCGTCACCGGTGCCGCCGCCGTCGCCGCCCCGCTGATGGCCGCCGGCAGCGCCTCCGCCGCCACCGCCTCCGAGTGGGACGCCGTCGCCCAGTGCGAGTCCGGCGGCAACTGGTCGATCAACACCGGCAACGGCTACTACGGCGGTCTGCAGTTCTCCGCCTCCACCTGGGCCGCGTACGGCGGCACGGCGTACGCCGCCACCGCCGACCAGGCCAGCAAGGCCCAGCAGATCCAGATCGCCGAGAAGGTCCTCGCGGGCCAGGGCAAGGGTGCCTGGCCGCACTGCGGCACCGGCCTGTCCAGCGCCGCGTACAACGGCTCCGCGCCGAGCACCGGGACCGCCCCGCGCGCCACCGAGGAGCAGCCGGCCTCCCGCTCCGCCGAGCGCCCGGCCGCCGAGAAGAAGTCGGCCAAGACCGTCACCACCCCGACCGGCAAGAAGGTCAAGAAGGGCGACGGCGAGTACAAGGTCGTCAAGGGCGACACCCTCAGCTCGATCGCCGAGGCCGAGAAGGTCAAGGGCGGCTGGGAGAAGCTGTTCCAGCTGAACAAGGACATCGTCGAGGACGCCGACCTGATCTACCCGGGTCAGCAGCTGCACCTGAAGTAATACGGGCGCTCCAGCTGAACCACAGCGCCTTCACATCCGTGGACCTCATGGTGAAGGCCTCGTGAGGGTCACCCCCGTCCCCACGAACTCCCCGCCTCGGTGCGTCTTCCCCCGTACGCACCGGGGCGGGGTTTCTTGTGTCCCCCACCGCCGCGGGCCCTCCGCGCCGGGCCCTTTTGCCCCGGCGTCTTTGTTCCGTTCGGAAACAATTTACTCTCGGTTCTGTCCCACGGGGCGGTCGACCACCGGCCGAACGCCCGGAGCCGGTTAGGCTCGTCTCGCAGTACCCACCGCGGTCTGCGTAACCACGTCACATCCCAAGAAGGAGATGCTCGTGCCGTCCATCGACGTCGTCGTAGCCCGGGAAATCCTGGACTCCCGAGGCAATCCCACGGTCGAGGTCGAGGTCGGCCTCGACGACGGCAGCACGGGTCGTGCCGCCGTCCCGTCCGGCGCCTCCACCGGCGCCTTCGAGGCCATCGAGCTCCGCGACGGCGACTCGAACCGCTACCTCGGCAAGGGTGTGGAGAAGGCCGTCCTCGCCGTCATCGAGCAGATCGGCCCGGAGCTCGTCGGCTACGACGCCACCGAGCAGCGTCTGATCGACCAGGCCATGTTCGACCTGGACGCCACCGACAACAAGGCCTCCCTCGGCGCCAACGCCATCCTCGGCGTCTCCCTCGCCGTCGCCCACGCCGCCTCCGAGGCCAGCGACCTGCCGCTGTTCCGCTACCTGGGCGGCCCCAACGCGCACCTGCTGCCGGTGCCGATGATGAACATCCTGAACGGCGGCTCGCACGCCGACTCCAACGTGGACATCCAGGAGTTCATGATCGCCCCGATCGGCGCGGAGTCCTTCTCCGAGGCCCTGCGCTGGGGCGCCGAGGTCTACCACACCCTCAAGAAGGTGCTGAAGACCAAGGGCCTGTCCACCGGCCTCGGCGACGAGGGCGGCTTCGCCCCGAACCTGGAGTCCAACCGCGCCGCCCTCGACCTCATCGTCGAGGCCATCAAGCAGGCCGGTTACGTCCCCGGCGAGCAGATCGCGCTCGCGCTCGACGTCGCCGCGTCCGAGTTCTACAAGGACGGCAGCTACGAGTTCGAGGGCAAGTCCCGCTCGGCCGCCGAGATGACCGAGTACTACGAGGAGCTCGTCTCCGCGTACCCGCTGGTCTCCATCGAGGACCCGCTGTACGAGGACGACTGGGACGGCTGGAAGATCATCACCGAGAAGCTGGGCGACAAGGTCCAGATCGTCGGCGACGACCTCTTCGTCACCAACCCCGAGCGCCTCGCCCGCGGCATCGAGGAGGGCGCCGCCAACGCCCTGCTCGTCAAGGTCAACCAGATCGGTTCGCTGACCGAGACCCTGGACGCCGTCGAGATGGCCCAGCGCAACGGCTTCAAGTGCATGATGTCCCACCGCTCCGGCGAGACCGAGGACGTCACCATCGCCGACCTCGCCGTCGCCGTGAACTGCGGTCAGATCAAGACCGGCGCCCCGGCCCGCTCGGACCGCGTCGCCAAGTACAACCAGCTGCTGCGCATCGAGGAGATCCTCGACGACGCCGCGGTGTACGCCGGCCGCAGCGCGTTCCCGCGCTTCAAGGGCTGAGACGCAGCCGCTTAGGAAGCGTCGTACGTACGTCCCCGTACTCGGTCCCGTACCGTGTGCGGGGACGTACGCGTGTGAAACGGGAGGCGGGACATGGCCGTCAAGGACCGGGACCGGTTCTCCACCGCGACCAGGATCCGGTTGCTCGGCGAGCAGACCGCGGCCCGCGTCTACCGCTCCCAGACCAAGCGGCAGGCCCGGCGCTCCAGGCTCACCGGGCGCGCCGCGCTGCTCGCGCTGGTCGTCTGCTCCATGGTCGTGGCGCTGGCCTACCCGATAAGGCAGTACGTCTCCCAGCGCGCCGAGATCGCCGACATGCAGCGGCAGAAGGAAGAGGCCGCCCAGCGCGTCGAGCAGCTGCGCGACCTCAAGGCACGCTGGCAGGACGACGCGTACGCCGAGCAGCAGATCCGGCTGCGGCTGCACTACGTGCTGCCCGGCGAGACCGGTTACATCGTGGTCGACCCGGACGCGGCCAAGCAGGCGCGGACCGACCGGCGCGCCGCCGACCGGCCCTGGTACACGAACATCTGGGACGGGGTCGACAAGGCCGACGCGGCCGCCGACCACTGAGCCCAGCGAGACCCATGGAAAGACAGGCATGCAAACGCCCCCGCCGCCCACCCCGCGCACCGAGCCCACCGACGCGGACGTCGAGGCCTTCAAGCAGCAGCTCGGGCGTCCCCCGCGCGGACTGCGCGCCATCGCGCACCGGTGCCCGTGCGGGCAGCCCGATGTCGTCGAGACGGCGCCCCGGCTGCCCGACGGCACGCCCTTCCCGACGCTGTACTACCTGACGTGCCCGAAGGCGTCGTCGGCGATCGGCACGCTGGAGGCGAACGGCGTGATGAAGGAGATGACGGCGCGGCTGGAGAGCGATCCGGAGCTGGCCGCGGCGTATCGCTCCGCGCACGAGGACTACATCCGGCGGCGTGACGAGATCGAGGAGCTGACCGGGTTTCCGAGCGCGGGGGGCATGCCGGACCGGGTGAAGTGCCTGCATGTGCTGGTCGCGCACTCGTTGGCCGCAGGGCCGGGGGTGAACCCGCTGGGGGACGAGGCAATCGCGATGCTGCCGCAGTGGTGGGCCAAGGGCGCGTGCGTGACGCTTCCGCAGCAGCCCGAGGGGGAGGACCAGTGACCCGCGTCGCCGCCATCGACTGCGGTACCAACTCCATCCGGCTCCTGGTCGCCGACGTGGACCCCGCGACCGGCGAACTCGTCGACCTGGACCGCCGTATGACGATCGTGCGGCTCGGCCAGGGCGTCGACCGTACGGGCCGGCTCGCCCCCGAGGCGCTGGAGCGGACCTTCGCCGCCTGCCGGGACTACGCGGCGATCATCAAGGAGCACGGCGCCGAACGGCTCCGCTTCGTCGCCACCTCCGCCTCCCGGGACGCCGAGAACCGGGACGAGTTCGTGCGCGGGGTGATGGACATCCTGGGCGTCGAGCCCGAGGTCGTCACCGGGGACCAGGAGGCCGAGTTCTCGTTCACCGGCGCCACCAAGGAGCTGGTGGGCCGCGAGGACCTGCACCGGCCCTATCTCGTCGTGGACATCGGCGGCGGGTCGACCGAGTT
Source organism: Streptomyces muensis (assembly GCF_021474425.1). GTDB lineage: Bacteria > Actinomycetota > Actinomycetes > Streptomycetales > Streptomycetaceae > Streptomyces > Streptomyces muensis. The sequence goes on from NZ_JAKEIP010000147.1 coordinate 6,748, forward strand.
CGTCGTCGGCGAGGAGCACGTCCGGGCGGCACGCTCCGTGGACGTCGGCTGCGTACGGATGACCGAGCGTCACCTGGTCCGCGACGGCGTCGTCTCCGACCCGCCCTCCGAGGAGCAGATCGCGGCGATACGGGCCGACATCGAGGCCGCCCTCGACCTCGCCGAGGAGACGGTGCCGCTGCGCGAGGCGAGGACGCTGGTGGGGCTGGCCGGTTCGGTGACCACGGTGTCGGCCATCGCCCAGGACCTGCCCGAGTACGACTCGGCCCGCATCCACCACTCCCGGATCACCCACGACCGGGTCCGCGAGATCACCCACCGGCTGCTGCACTCCACCCACGCCGAGCGCGCGGCCATTCCCTCCATGCACCCGGGCCGCGTCGACGTCATCGCCGCCGGCGCCCTGGTCCTGCTCGCCGTCATGGAGCGGATCGGCGCCGAGGAGGTCGTCGTCAGCGAGCACGACATCCTCGACGGCATCGCCTTCAAGGTGGCGGAGGAAGCCGAAGCGGGCCAGGACGGCGACTGACCCGCCGCGCCACGCGGGCGGCAGCTTCCGGAGAACGGCGACGGGCCCCGGTACCTCGGGTGAGGTACCGGGGCCCGTCGTATGAGGCCCCGCGGGTGTGTCAGCCCCTGTGGGCCTGTCCGTCAGTTGCAGAGGAGGACGAGGAGGCCGCTGCACCCTCCGTCGTCGCCATGGCCGCCGTAGGTCGGAGTCGACTGCGCGGCCGTGGCTTTCGTGGCGACGGGTTGGGCGGGTGCGGCAGCGGCGGTCGCCGCTCCCGCTGTCAGGGCGATGCTCAGGGCAGCGCCGACCAGGACTATTCGTGAGGTGGCCCGCTGGAGGGCCTTCTGTGAGGTGATCATGGCTGCACGTTATGTGCCTGTCTGATCAATTTGCGCGCCGAGCGTGGCCGACCGGGTGACGGCCATGCGGGCAACGGTGATCGGGGTCGCATCGGCGGGGTGGTCCGGGTCTCGTTTACTACTCGTCGGTAGCCGCAGACTGAGCAGGTCGGCTAGCGTATGAGCGCTCCCGAGGGGGGGCTTTCAGGCCCCTGGGAGGCGGTCCGGCGAGGCCCGCTCCGGAAAGTTCGTGAAGTTCTTCACAAGGAATTGGGTCCTGGAGAAGCACGGACGGCCGTCGGTTGACCCTTCCGAGGGGTGAACAGGGCCTTGAACATGTTCAGATGGCCGGTGTAAGGAAGGTTCAGGACGGCCTCTCGGGGAGGCGTTCCGGGTCGCTCACAGAGGGTCTGCTGAGCCAGAGAGGCAGCTCACGCGGCATTGACAACGGGGCGTAACGCCTCCGGGTTCCCGATCGTGACCATGACCTGGGTCACGCGGGCCGGGGAGTGTAGCACAGGGCCTGCAAGAGCTTGTGAAGGGGCGCACGAGCGACCCCCCTGAGGCGGGTGGATACTCGATGGCATGAGCACCACGGAGCGTCCCAGGATCCTCGTAGTAGGCGGTGGGTACGTAGGCCTGTACGCAGCTCGGCGCATCCTCAAGAAGATGCGCTACGGAGAGGCGACCGTCACGGTCGTCGACCCCCGGTCGTACATGACCTACCAGCCCTTCCTCCCCGAAACCGCCGCCGGCAGCATCTCCCCGCGCCACGTCGTCGTCCCGCTGCGACGCGTGCTGCCCAAGGCGGAGGTCCTCACCGGCCGGGTCACCACCATCGACCAGGACCGCAAGGTCGCCACGATCGCCCCCCTCGTGGGCGAGGCGTACGAGCTGCCTTTCGACTACCTCGTCATCGCGATGGGCGCGGTCTCCCGCACCTTCCCGATCCCCGGCCTCGCCGAGCAGGGCATCGGCATGAAGGGCATCGAGGAGGCCATCGGCCTGCGCAACCACGTCCTGGAGCAGCTGGACAAGGCCGACTCCACGACCGACGAGGAGATCCGCCGCAAGGCGCTCACCTTCGTCTTCGTCGGCGGCGGCTTCGCCGGTGCCGAGACCATCGGTGAGGTCGAGGACATGGCCCGCGACGCGGCCAAGTACTACACCAGCGTCAAGCGCGAGGACATGCGGTTCATCCTCGTCGACGCCGCCGACAAGATCCTCCCCGAGGTCGGCCCCAAGCTCGGCCAGTACGGCAAGGAGCACCTGGAGGCCCGCGGTGTCGAGGTCTACCTCTCCACCTCCATGGACTCCTGCGTCGACGGCCACGTCGTGCTGAAGAACGGCCTCGAGGTCGACTCCAACACGATCGTGTGGACGGCCGGCGTCAAGCCGAACCCGGCGCTCTCCCGCTTCGGCCTGCCCCTCGGCCCGCGCGGTCACGTCGACTGCGAGCCGAGCCTCCAGGTCAAGGGCACCGACTACATCTGGGCCGCCGGCGACAACGCCCAGGTCCCGGACCTCGTCGGCCGCAAGGCGGGCAACGACAACGCCTGGTGCCCGCCGAACGCCCAGCACGCGCTGCGTCAGGCCCGCGTCCTCGGCGACAACGTGATCTCCGGTATGCGGGGCTTCCCGCAGAAGGACTACTCGCACGCCAACAAGGGCGCGGTGGCCGGTCTCGGCCTCCACAAGGGCGTGGCGATGATCGTCATGGGCAAGATGAAGATCAAGCTCAAGGGCCGTCTCGCCTGGTACATGCACCGCGGCTACCACGGTCTGGCCATGCCGACCTGGAACCGCAAGGTCCGCGTCTTCGCCGACTGGACCCTCGGCATGTTCCTCAAGCGCGAGGTCGTCTCCCTCGGCGCGATGGAGCACCCGCGCGAGGAGTTCTACGAGGCCGCCAAGCCCGTGCCCGCGGCTGAGCCGAAGAAGACCGAGGTGAAGGCTTCCTGACTTCGTCAGGCGCCTGAACCGAACGAAAGACCCCCTGCCGTCCGTGGTGCAGGGGGTCTTTCGGCGTTCCCGGCGACCGCGCCGCGCCCCCGATGATGTGGTCCCCACGCGTATTTTGCCTGGCCGTAACGCGCGTGGGGGACTGCGCCGGAGCCCCTCAGGTGTTTACGTGGTGTTGGACATTCCGGGATTCCTCGTCACGGAGGTGTGCGCCATGCCAGACGCCGCGGTGCGGCTGAAGGGCCTTCTCGAACAGTTGCTGGGAGTTCCGCTCCCGGTGCGCATCCGCGCCTGGGACGGTTCGCGGTCGGGGCCGCCGGGCGCGCCGACTCTCGTCGTACGCAACCGCCGTGCCGTACGGCGGCTGCTGTTCAAGCCCGGCGAACTCGGCCTGGCCCGGGCCTGGGTGGCCGGGGACCTCGACATCGAGGGCGATCTGTACGCCGCCCTCGATCTGCTCGCGGGACTCGTGTGGGAGCGCGGGGAGGACACCCGAAGCCTGGCTCAGGCGCTGCGGGACCCCGAGGTGCGCGCCGCCGTGCGCGGGCTCCTGCGGCTCGGCGGACTTCCGCTGCCGCCCGCGCCGCCGCCCGAGGAGGTGCGCCGGGTCCGCGGTCATCTGCACACCAGGCGCACCGACAGACGCGCCATCAGCCACCACTACGACGTGGGCAACGACTTCTACGAGATCGTCCTCGGCCCGTCCATGGTGTACTCCTGCGCCTACTGGTCGGCCCCGCCCCCGGACGGCACCCTCGAAGCCGCCCAGCGCGACAAACTCGACCTCGTCTGCCGCAAGCTCGACCTCCGGCCGGGCCGGCGGCTGCTCGACGTCGGCTGCGGCTGGGGCTCGATGGCCATCCACGCGGCCCGCGAGTACGGCGTGAGCGTCGTCGGCGTCACCCTCTCCCAGGAGCAGGCGGCGTACGCCCGCAAGCGCGTCGCCGACGAGGGGCTCACCGACAAGGTGGAGATCCGCGTCCAGGACTACCGGGACGTCGAGGACGGCCCGTACGACGCCGTCTCCTCCATCGGCATGGCCGAACACGTCGGTGCCGAGCGGTACCTGGAGTACGCGGATGTGCTGTTCGGGCTGCTGAAGCCGGGCGGGCGGCTGCTGAACCACCAGATCGGGCGGCGGCCGCAGCGCGACGAATCCTCGTACCGCGTCGACGAGTTCATCGACTCCTACGTCTTCCCCGACGGCGAGCTCCAGCCCATCGGCGTCACCGTCACCCAGCTGGAGCGGGCCGGGTTCGAGGTGCGTGACGTCGAGTCGATCCGGGAGCACTACGCGCTGACCCTGCGCCGCTGGGTGGAGCGTCTGGAGGCCGACTGGGCACGGGCGGTCAAGCTCACCGGCCCGGGCCGCGCCCGCGTCTGGCGCCTCTACATGGCCGCCTGCGCCCTCGCCTTCGAGCGCAACCGCATCGGCGTCAACCAGGTCCTGGCGATCAGGACCCCCGACTCCGGGGACTCCGGGATGCCGCTGCGCTCCCGTACCTGGGGCTGAGAGGCAGGCAAAGGGCCCCGCTCCCTGCCGGGAACGGGGCCCTGGTGCGCGTACGGACGTGGTACGGCTATTCCGCCTTGATCGCGTTCAGCATGTTCAGGCGTGCGGCGTTGCGGGCCGGCCACAGGGCGGCCAGGACGCCCACCAGGCCGGCCAGCACCAGGAAGATGCCGATCCGGTCCCAGGGCAGGACCAGCGTGTAGCCCGGGATCTGCGCCTTGATGGTCTCGCCGATCGCCCAGCCGAGGAACGAGCCGAGGCCGATGCCGACCACCGCGCCGAACACCGAGATGACCACGGCCTCCAGCCGGACCATCCGCTTCACCCGGCGCCGGTCGAGACCGATCGCCCGCAGCATGCCGATCTCCTGCTGCCGTTCGAAGACCGACATCGCCAGGGTGTTGACGACACCCAGCACCGCGATGATCAGGGCCATCGCCAGCAGGCCGTACATGATGTTCAGCATCGTGTTGATGGCGCCGCCGAACTCGTTGCGGATGTCCTGCTTGTCCATGATCTTGATCGCGGGGTTGTCGCCCAGCGCGTCGATGAGGACCTGCTCGTTCGCCGCGGTCTGGCCGCCGTCCGTCTTCACGAAGATCTGCTGGATGTACGGCTGAGCCTCGTGCGGCTTCACGACCTCGGTGTCGACGAGGACGGGGGAGAGGAACTCGCTGTCCTTGAAGACCGCGCCGACCGTCAGCGTGCCCTTCTTCTCGTCGCCGAAGGTGACGGGGAGCTTGTCGCCCGGCTTCCAGCCCCTGTTCTCGGCCGTCTTCTCGGCGACCGCGATCTGCCCCTCGGCGAGCGAGTCCACGCTGCCGCTGACGACGTCGACGTTCAGGACCTGCTGGATGTCGCCCGGCGTGACCCCCGAGGCGGACACGAAGTCGTCGCCGCCGAGCTCGAAGTAGACGCTCTGCTGCGGGGAGACCGCCGAGACGCCCTTGGCCTTCTCCAGCGCCGTCAGCGCGGACTGGTCGAGGTCGCCGCCGTTCGCCATCGAGACCATGTAGTCGGCCTTGATGTTGTCCGTGGTCATCTTGTCGATGGCGGTGCCGACCGTGATGCCGAGCACCGAAAGGCCGGTGACCAGCGTCAGGCCGATGGCCAGCGCCGAGGCGGTGGCGCCGGTACGGCGCGGGTTGCGGACCGCGTTCTGGCCGGCCAGCTTGCCGGCGACCCCGAACGGGCCGACGAGCAGCGGGCGGACGAGCGCGATCACGGGCCGGGACAGCAGCGGGATCAGGATGATCACCCCGATCAGCGCGAAGAACGCGCCCGCCGCGATGTACATCCGGCCGTCGTCGCCGCCGGACGAGGCGCCCAGCACGATCGCGGCCGAACCGAGGGCGGTGATGGCCGCGCCGAGCGAGTTGCGCAGCACCAGCGACTTGGTGGTGGCCACCGCGTGGACGCTGTTCATGGCCGCCACCGGCGGGATCTTCGCGGCCCGGCGGCCGGGCAGCCAGGCGGCGAACATCGTGATCAGCACACCGACACTGATCGCGGCGATCACCGGCGTGGCGGACACGATCAGCGGGCCGCCCGGGATCTTCATGTCGAACGCGGCCATCCCGGACCGCAGTCCGACCGCGAGACCGATGCCGAGGACGAAGCCGATCACCGAGGCGACCAGGCCCACCACCGCGGCCTCGGCCAGTACCGAGCGGGTGATCTGCCTGCGGGACGCGCCGACGGCGCGCATCAGCGCGATCTCCTTGGTGCGCTGGGCGACCAGCATCGTGAAGGTGTTGGAGATCAGGAAGACACCGACGAACAGCGCGATGCCCGCGAAGCCCAGCAGGACCTGCTTGAGCGAGCCCAGGCCCTGTTCGATCTGCTCGGCCTGCTCGTCCGCGAGTGCCTTGCCGGTCTGTGCCTCGGCGCTGTCCGGCAGCAGCCGCTCGACCGCGTCCAGGATCGCGGCGTCGGACGCGCCGGGTGCGGCGGTGACGGTGGCGCTCGCGAAGTAGCCCGGCTTGAGGTACTGCTTCTGGGCGACCGCGGTGTCGAAGAGGACGAGGCTGCCGCCGGCGTTCACGGCACCGTCCTCGGTGGTGAACACACCGCTGAGGGTGAACTCCTTCACCGGCCCGTTGGTCGCGACCCGCACCCGGTCGCCGACCTGGTACTCGCCCTTGGCGGCGGAGTCCTTGTCCAGGGCGATCTGGTCGTCCTTCACCGGGCCCGAGCCGTCGGTGAACGTGTAGGCGGGGTCCTTGCCGTCCTTGCCGGGCGCGAAGTTGGCGCCCTTGTTGGACCAGCCGACGCCGATCAGCTTGCCGTCGGGGTCGGCGACCCCGGCGAAGCCGTCGACGCGGCCGTACGCGGCGGCGACGCCGTCCACCGCGGAGATCTTCTCCAGGGTCTTGCGGGAGAGCCCGGGCTCTTCCTCGGGGTTGTCCGGGTCGGCGTGCGAGGTGACGGCGACGGCGACGTCGTCGTAGCTCTTCGCGGACTGGTTGCGGAAGGCGTTGGAGAGGGTGTCGGCGAAGACCAGGGTGCCGGAGACGAACGCGACGCCGAGCATGACGGCGAGCACGGTCATCAACAGCCGGGCCTTGTGCGCGAGTACGTTGCGCAGGGCGGTGCGGAACATCAGCTGGTGCGGCCCTTCGCGTCGAACTGCTTCATGAAGTCGAGGACGTTGTCCGCGGTGGGCTGGTACATCTCGTCGACGATCCGGCCGTCGGCGAGGAAGACCACGCGGTCCGCGTACGCGGCGGCGACCGGGTCGTGGGTCACCATGACCACCGTCTGCCCCAACTCCCGTACGGAGTTGCGCAGGAAGCCGAGGACCTCGGCGCCGGAGCGCGAGTCGAGGTTTCCGGTCGGCTCGTCACCGAAGATGATCTCGGGCCTGGAGGCCAGCGCGCGGGCCACGGCGACACGCTGCTGCTGGCCGCCGGAGAGCTGGGCGGGGCGGTGGCCGAGACGGTCGGCCAGGCCCACCATCCGGATGACCGAATCCACCCACTGCTTGTCGGGTTTGCGGCCCGCGATGTCCATCGGAAGGGTGATGTTCTCCAGCGCGGTCAGCGTGGGCAGCAGGTTGAACGCCTGGAAGATGAAGCCGATCTTGTCCCGGCGCAACTTGGTGAGCTGCTTGTCCTTCAGGGAGCCCAGCTCGGTGTCGCCGATGCGCACGGAACCGGAGGAGAAGGTGTCCAGGCCGGCCACGCAGTGCATCAGCGTGGACTTGCCGGAGCCGGAGGGGCCCATGATCGCGGTGAACTCGGCCTGCCGGAACTCGACGGTGACCCGGTCCAGGGCGACCACCTGGGTCTCGCCCTGTCCGTAGATCTTCGACAGATCCGTGGCACGCGCGGCCACGGTGGTGGCCCGGCCGGCGATGGATGCGGTGGTCACGAGAAGGCGCTCCTGAGGGACGACGGTGTGTTCGAAGGGACTCGTCCATCGTCCTGGCCGAAGAGCGCCGTGTAGTCAGTCGCTGTTCCGGTTCCGAAGGCAGACTCGGGACGGACCGGACCCCCTCGCGTCATACCTGAGGATGACGAGGATCCCTGACGGGTGTTCGCGTCTGGAACAGGTGGACCGTCCTTGTTTGGACGGTGAAATTCCGTCATTCCGCATGCGCCGCCCACGGCCGGGCGTAAGGCTATTGGCAAGTGCGGATGGCGCGTTCCGTGGGCTGATGCACCCTCAGACGTCAATAAAATAAGACAACATCGGTCCGCCCGTCCGCTGTTCGGGGGATGTATCCCGATAGGCTCGGAACCTCGATGCGGAGCCCATGGCCTGCCCAGATGGTGGAATGCAGACACGGCGAGCTTAAACCTCGCTGCCCCTTCGCGGGCGTGCCGGTTCAAGTCCGGCTCTGGGCACTTCCGACTTCCCTCCCCCCTCTCCGGCTCTTCGAGCTTCCCTTCAAGACTTCACCACCGACCGTTGACAGCGGGCGGGTGCGGACGGAGACTCGTCAGGCAATGGTGAATGAAATTTCACCAGACGAACTCGCGAACCTCGAAGGGAAGCGACCGATGCGTACGACCGTCGGCATCATCGGAGCGGGCCCCGCCGGCCTCCTCCTCGCCCGTCTGCTCCACAACGCCGGCATCGACTCGGTCGTCCTGGAGAGCCGCGACCGCGCCTACGTCGAGCACCGCCAGCGCGCCGGAATCCTGGAGCAGGGCACGGTGGACGTCCTGCGCGCGGCCGGCGCGGGCGAGCGGATGGACCGTGAGGGCCTGCGGCACGACGGCATCGAGCTCCGCTTCGACCGCAGGCGCCACCGCGTCGACTTCCCCGCCCTGACCGGCGGCCGGTCCGTGATGGTCTACGCCCAGACCGAGGTCTGCAAGGACCTCATCGCCCTCCAACTCAAGGACGGCGGCCCGCTGCTGTTCGAGGCGGAGGCACTGGCCGTCGAGGACGCGGACACCGAAAGCCCGCGCGTCCGCTTCCGGCGCGAGGGCGTCGAGGACGTCCTCGAATGCGACTACGTCGTCGGCTGCGACGGCTTCTGGGGCGTGGCCCGCGGGGCGATCCCCGCCGAACTCACCCGCGTCTTCGAGCGGACGTACCCCTTCGGCTGGCTCGGCATCCTCGCCGACGTCGCCCCCTCGCACGACGAGTTGGTCTACGCCCGCCACGACCGCGGCTTCGCCCTGCTGTCCATGCGCTCCCCGTCCGTCTCCCGCCTCTACCTCCAGGTCCCGGAGGGCACCGACGCCGAGGCGTGGGGCGACGACAAGATCTGGGCGGAGCTGGAGCGCCGCTTCGAGACCGCCGACGACTGGCGCCTGGAGCGCGGCCCCATCACCCAGAAGTCGGTCACACCCATGCGGTCCTACGTCCACGAACCCATGCGCCACGGCCGCCTCTTCCTGGCCGGTGACGCGGCACACATCGTGCCGCCGACGGGCGCCAAGGGGCTGAATCTGGCCGTCGGAGACGTCGTCACTTTCGCGCGGGCCCTGACCTACGAAAGGGAAACGGGCTCGGCGGAGCTCCTCGACGCCTACTCCGCGACCTGTCTGCGCCGCGTCTGGCAGGCCGAGCGGTTCTCCTACGACATGACGACGCTGCTGCACCGCGCGCCCGACGCCACGCCCTTCGAGGACCGGCTCCAGCTGGCGCGGCTGGAGCGGCTCGCGTCCTCACGGGCGGCCGAGACGGACCTCGCCGAGGGCTACACGGGCTTCCCGTTCGGGTGAGCGCGGGCGGGTGCGCACGCGTGCGCACGGGTGCGGGCCAGGGGAGTGATCTCCGGTCGGTTCCGGCCATGTCCCAGCTTGGTTATGAATGATCCCCTCCGTGGCCGGGAATCACCCGGCCGCGTAGCGTGTTGGCCAGCACGACGAGGGAAAGATCCTCCCCAAGCACTAGGGTCAATCCTTTGCCTACCTATTACTCTTGAGCCAAGGCCACGCACGGTGGCCATGGAGGAGTGAAATGAGGAGCAGCAACCCGGTCTTCTCGCGACGGGGGTTCAGCCGCGACAACGGCTACGCGGGCTTCAACACCGCGCCGCAGGCCGGGGGCGCCGCTGTCGGCACGCAGGGCAACCCTTACGCCCAGCCGCAGGCCGGCAACCCGTACGCGCAGAACCCTTACGCCCAGCAGGACCTTCAGTACGGCGCACCGCCGCAGGCCCCGGCCACCACCGGCCGGATGACGATGGACGACGTCATCCTGCGCACGGGCACCACGCTCGGCACCCTGATCGTCACGGCCGCCCTCGCCTGGGCGCTGCTGCCGGTCGACGACGCGAACATCAGCCGGTCGTACGGCATCGCGATCGTCGCCGGTCTGGTCGGCATGGTGCTGGCGCTCGTGCAGTCCTTCAAGCGCAAGGCCTCGCCCGCGCTGATCCTGTCGTACGCCGCGCTCGAGGGTGTCTTCCTCGGTGTCGTCTCCAGCGTCGTCGACAACCGCATCGCCAGCGGTGCGGCCATGCAGGCGGTGCTCGGCACGATGGCGGTCTTCGCCGCCGTGCTGGTCGCGTACAAGGCCGGCTGGATCCGCGTCAACCGCCGCTTCGTCGGCTTCGTGATGGCGGCCGCGCTCGGCTTCATCCTGCTGATGGCGGTCAACCTGCTGTTCGCCGTCTTCGGCGGCGGCGACGGCCTCGGCTTCCGCAGCGGCCCGCTCGGCATCGTCTTCGGCATCGTCGGCATCCTGCTCGGCGCCTGCTTCCTCGCCCTGGACTTCAAGCAGGTCGAGGACGGTCTCGCCTACGGCGCGCCGCGCGAGGAGGCCTGGCTCGCGGCCTTCGGCCTCACCATGACGCTGGTGTGGATCTACATGGAGTTCCTGAGGCTCATCTCGATCCTCAACAGCAGTGACTGATCCGCGACGGCCGTAGCACGGACGTGAGCGAAGGGCCCCGGGTTCGTCCCGGGGCCCTTCGTCGTCTGTGCGCGCGTCTGCCTCTAGAGGAACTTGCGCGCCGCCCTCCTCAGGTCGTACTCGTGGACGATCGCCTTCGCGTGGCCGTACGCGAGGTCGTATTCGTGTCGCAGCCAGCTGACCTTCTCCTCGAAGCGGACGAGGGCCGGGCCTTCTTCTACGGTGCGCAGCCAGTCGGAGACTTCACGACCGGTGCAGTGGGGGATGCGGGCGAGCATGTTGCGGTGGGTCTCCTCGGAGAGGACGTGGGACATCGGCGCCTCCGGACGCAAAGGGGATGTAAGCCGGTCCTTCAGGTCACCGTGCCTGAGCGTTCGCCCGTTGGCAACAGTCGCGTACGCTCACGGCGTGGTTGATACGACGCGTCTGACCCAAGCCGTAGATCACTTCGCCGATCGGTTGCGGGCGGCACCGCAGTCTCGATTGCAGCGGGGCGCTGCCGCGGAGGCGCTGGCGCTGGCCAGGCGGTTGGCATCGTGGGCGCAGGCTGTGGAGTCGCCCGGGGTCGAGGCTCGGGTCATGCCGGATGCGGGGATGTTTGCCGCGGCGGATCAGATCACCGTGGCCGCGCATGACTTGGCGGTGGTGATCGAGAGTGACGCCGAGGTCGCTGAGGCTGTGGGGTTGGTCGAGGAGGCGCAGAAGAGGGCGGGGGTCTGAGGGTTCGTTGGCGACTGACGGTTCGGGGGGGGCTTGTCGCGCAGTTCCCCGCGCCCCTAAAGGGACGCTATGACCCGGTCGGCCAGGATGTAGACGTTCTCCTCGCCGCAGGCGAACGTGAGGGTGTACGCGCCTGAGACTCCTGAGCCGCCCAGGAGTACCGGGGTCTCACCCGCGCGCAGGGCTCCTGCGAGGCGCTCGGCTGTCTCGCGGTGGCCCGGGGTCATGCAGAGGGTGGTGCCGTCGGCGAAGACGTAGACGTCGAGGGTGCCGAGGGGGCCGGGGCGGACGTCGGTGAGTTCGGTGGCGGAGGCGGCCAGTTCCTCGAGGGTGGAGACCGTACGCTCATGGTCGTTCACGGCGGGTGAGGAGACCGGGACGAAGTCCGGGTGAGAGGGGTGACGGCGGCGGGCCGCGGCCAGTTCGGGGGAGTCTCCCGCGAAGTCGTCCGTGTCCGCGGTCGGCTCGGTCACCGGCTCCAGATGCTCCAGGCCCGCGAAATCGGCCTGGCGGGGCAGGAACAGCTCGCTGTCGGACAGGCCCAGCAGGGTGGGTGCCTCGGAGCCGTCGCGGGACTCCTGGGCGGCCCAGAAGGCGCGCGCCTCGGCCAGCTCCCGCTCTCGTTCCTCGGCGAGGGCCTCGGCGACCGCGGCGCGTATCTCATCGGCCTCGGCGGAGAGGCGGGCCTGCGGGACCTTGCCCCGGGCCGCGGCGGCGTTGTTCTGTGCCAGCTCGGTGTGCAGGGCCGCGACCTGTCGGCGCAGCACCATGAGGGTGCGCAGGACGGCGACGCCCACGGCGCCGGTGGCGGCCGTGGTGAGCAGCAAGGCGATCGGCATGGCGCTCACTGACGTACTCCCGGTTCAAAGTCGACCCCCGACTTCCTACATCAGCTTGAAGGGCGGACTATCAAGCTGTCAGTGCGTAACGTCACGAAACGGACAGGATTTTGGGCCTGGTGTTTGGTGGTGCGACGGCTCTGAGCTGCGTAAATCCCTCCGCAGAGGGAGATAGGTCACATCCTGGGGGAGATTGGATCACAAAACGGCCCAGAACCAAGGGGCTTCCCGGGTTCTGGGCCGAAGGCTCACGCTGGGTCGTGAGTTGACTACTCAGGGGCTTTTGTCGAGCGGCTTCAGCTGAGGCGCTCGATGACCATCGCCATGCCCTGGCCGCCGCCGACGCACATCGTCTCCAGACCGAACTGCTTGTCGTGGTGCTGGAGGGAGTTGATCAGCGTGGTGGTGATGCGGGCGCCGGTCATGCCGAAGGGGTGGCCGACGGCGATGGCGCCGCCGTTGACGTTCAGCTTGTCGATGTCGATGCCCAGCTCGCGGTACGAGGGGATCACCTGGGCGGCGAACGCCTCGTTGATCTCGACCAGGTCGATGTCGTCGATGGTGAGGCCGGCGCGGCGCAGGGCCTGGTTGCTCGCCTCGACCGGGCCGAGGCCCATGATCTCGGGGGAGAGGCCGGAGACGCCGGTGGACACGATGCGGGCGAGCGGGGTGAGGCCGAGTTCGCGGGCCTTGGTGTCCGACATGATGACGAGGGCGGCGGCGCCGTCGTTCAGGGGGCAGCAGTTGCCGGCGGTGACCAGGCCGTCGGGGCGGAAGACGGGCTTGAGGCCGCCGACGGCCTCCATGGTGACGCCGGCGCGCGGGCCGTCGTCCTTGGAGACGACCGTGCCGTCGGGGGTGGTGACCGGGGTGATCTCGCGCTCCCAGAAGCCGTTCTTGATGGCTTCCTCGGCGAGGTTCTGGGAACGGACGCCGAACTCGTCCATGTCCTGGCGGGTGATGCCCTTGAGGCGGGCGAGGTTCTCTGCCGTCTGGCCCATCGCGATGTAGGCGTCCGGCACGAGGCCGTCCTCGCGCGGGTCGTGCCAGGTCGTGCCCTCCTGCTCGGCGACGGCGGCGGTGCGGGCCTCGGCCTCGGCGAAGAACGGGTTGTGGGTGTCCGGGATGCTGTCGGAGTTGCCCTTGGCGTAGCTGGAGACCATCTCCACGCCGGCCGAGATGAAGACGTCGCCCTCGCCGGCCTTGATGGCGTGCAGGGCCATGCGGCTCGTCTGGAGGGAGGAGGAGCAGTACCGGGTGATGGTGCAGCCCGGGAGGTGGTCCATTCCCATCTGTACGGCGACGATGCGGCCGAGGTTGTTGCCCTGTTCGCCGCCGGGGAGGCCGCAGCCGAGCATCAGGTCGTCGATGTCCCTGGGGTCCAGTTCGGGGACCTTGGCGAGGGCGGCCTGGATGATCGTGGCGGTGAGGTCGTCGGGGCGGAGGTCTTTCAGGGAGCCCTTGAAGGCGCGGCCGATGGGGGAGCGGGCGGTCGAGACGATCACTGCTTCGGGCATCACGGCTCCATTGGCATACCGGGGGGTCGGGCTAGGGCTGTGAGGGAAGTTACCCGTACGTACGGGCGAGGTCACGGGGGTGGCGGTGTGACCCTGACCGCAATTTTCTAAGCGCTTGCTTTCCTCGCCCCCCGGGGGTTGTTCTTCGGGTGCGGGTGCGTGGGGGCTGGTTGCGCAGTTCCCCGCGCCCCTTGAGGTATTTCAGCCCGTCCGGCGTTTGAGGACGAGGCCCGGAGGGCCGATGCGGGGGTCTGGGGGCGGAGCCCCCAAGGATGGGACGGGTAGGGGC
>NZ_JAKEIP010000148.1 GCF_021474425.1 Streptomyces muensis
CCGCCCGCCCGGACCAGCCCCGTCTCGTACGCCAGGACCACCACCTGCACCCGGTCGCGCAGCCCCAGCTTGGTCAGGATCCGGCCGACGTGGGTCTTCACCGTCGCCTCGGACAGGACCAGCCGGGCCGCGATCTCGCCGTTGGACAGGCCCTGGGCGACCAGCACCATGACCTCGCGCTCGCGGTCGGTGAGCCGCTCCAGCTCCTTGTGCTGGGGCTCCTTGCCGGCGGAGGGCAGCATGGGCGCGAACCGGTCCAGCAGCCGCCGGGTCGTCGAGGGGGCCACCACGGCGTCGCCGCTGTGCACGGAGCGGATGGCGGCGAGGAGCTCGCCGGGCGGCACGTCCTTGAGCATGAAGCCGGAGGCGCCCGCCTTCAGCCCGGAGAAGGCGTACTCGTCGAGGTCGAAGGTGGTGAGGATCAGCACCTTGGGCGGCTCGGGCTCGGAGCAGATGCGGCGGGTGGTCTCCACGCCGTCCAGCTTCGGCATGCGCACGTCCATCAGCACGACGTCGATGGGGGTCTCGCGCAGCACCTGGAGGGCCTCGACGCCGTCGCCCGCCTCCGCGACGACCTCCATGTCCGGCTGGGCGGCGAGCACCATCCGGAACCCGGTGCGCAGCAGCACCTGGTCGTCGACGAGCATCACGCGGATCGTCATCGGGTCCTCTTCCGTGTCTTCCGTATCCGTCTACAGGGCCGTTCCACAGGTCCGTCGGCACGCCGTTACAGGTGTCAACGAAGGGCATGCGCAAGCGTCAGTGTGCTGGTTTGAGCGGCAGCAGCGCACTGATGCGGAATCCTCCGCCCGGGCGCGGTCCCGCGTCCAGGGTGCCGCCGACCATGCCGACGCGCTCGCGCATCCCGATCAGGCCGTGCCCCTCGCCGTCGGCGCCACCGTCCTCGTACAACTCGTGCGGGGCGCCCTTGCCGTCGTCCTCGACGAGCAGGCCGAGCCCGTCGTCGAAGTAGACCAGGCGCACGCTGGCGCCCGCGTTCGGCCCGCCGTGCTTGCGGGTGTTGGTGAGCGCCTCCTGCACGATGCGGTACGCCGTCAGCTCGACGCCGCTGGGCAGCGGGCGCGGGGTGCCCTCGACCTTGAAGTCGACCGGCAGGCCGGAGGTGCGGCACTGCTGGACGAGGTCGTCGATCTGCTCCACGTCGGGCTGCGGGACGTACTCGCCGCCCTCCTGGTGCTCGCCCGTGCGCAGCACCCCGAGCAGGCGGCGCATCTCGGCGAGGGCCTGGCGGCCGGTGGAGGAGATGGTCTCCAGGGCCTTCTTGGCCTGGTCGGGGGCGGAGTCGAGGACGTAGGCGGCGCCGTCGGCCTGCACCACCATCACGGAGACGTTGTGCGCGACGACGTCGTGCAGCTCGCGCGCGATCCGGGCGCGTTCGGCGGCGACGGCGACCTTGGCCTGCGCCTCGCGCTCCTTTTCGAGCCGGGTCGCGCGCTCCTCCAGCTGCTCGTAGTAGGCGCGGCGGGTGCGGATCGAGTCGCCGAGCACCCAGGCGAGCGCGAAGGGCACCGACGTGAAGATCATCAGGGCGACTGTGCCCAGGACGCTGGAGTCCTGCTCCGGCCAGCGCAACTGCGCCACGGGTGCCGCGCACAGGCCGACGGCCAGCGCGAGCCGGGAGGCCCAGCGGGCGCCGGTCGCGGCCACGGTGTAGACGATCACCAGGAAAGCGAAGTTCGCGGCCGTCGTCGCCACGTCCAGCGCCAGCTGGGCGAGCCCCACACCGATGGCCAGCAGCAGCATCTTCTCCGGCATGCGCCGGCGCAACGCGATGACCAGGCACAGCAGGATGACGACCGGGACGATGACCGCCTCGGAGCTGATGCCCGGACGGTCCTGCCCGCCCTCCTCCTGGACGGACACGGTCAGCACAGAGATCCCGAACAGGAAGACGGCCCAGAAGCTGTCGACCCCTGTCGGGTGCCTGCGGAGGAAGTCATAGAGGCGCTGCACGTAACCCAGCGTAGGGAAGCGAGATGCGTGCAGGGGTCAACCGGAGGGCCGATCCGCATCACCCGCGTGTACTCCGCAAGGTGGAGGCCGCGTTCCCCTGTGCGCTTACGCCCTGTCTAGCCTGGGCCGGTGACAGCGGAGGCGGCGGGTGAGTGGCGGGGATGGCGTGCGGCGGCGGAAGCCGCCCTCTACGGTCCGGAGGGCTTCTACTGCCGTCCCGAGGGACCGGCCGGTCACTTCCGTACGTCCGTCCACGCCTCGCCGCTCTTCGCGGGTGCCGTGGCCCGGCTGCTGTGCCGGGTGGACGAGGCGCTGGGCCGGCCCGCCCCGCTCGACCTCGTCGACATGGCGGCGGGGCGCGGCGAGCTGGTGACCGGCGTGCTGGCCGCGCTGCCCGCCGAGGTGGCGGCACGCACGCGTGCGTACGCCGTCGAGGTCGCCGACCGGCCGGACACGCTCGATCCCCGGATCGAGTGGCTGACCGAGCCGCCGCGCGGGGTCCATGGCCTGCTGTTCGCCAACGAGTGGCTGGACAACGTGCCGCTGGAGGTCGCGGAGGTGGACTCCGCGGGCGTGCCGCGCCTGGTGCTCGTACGGCGGGACGGGGCCGAGCGCCTCGGCGAGCCGGTCGCCGGCGCTAAGGCCCGGTGGCTCGCGCGGTGGTGGCCGTCGGCGAGCGCCGCGGAGGGCACGCGGGCCGAGATCGGGCTGCCGCGGGACGAGGCCTGGGCCGGCGCCGTGGCGGCCCTCGACCGGGGCCTGGCAGTCGCCGTGGACTACGCGCACACGGCTTCGACGCGGCCGCCCTTCGGCACGCTCACCGGCTTCCGCGAGGGCCGTGAGACGGCGCCCGTGCCGGACGGCTCGTGCGACATCACGGCGCATGTGGCGCTGGACGCGTGCGCGCTGCCGGGGGCGCGGCTGCTGTCCCAGCGCGACGCCCTGCGCACCCTGGGCATCACGGGCGCGCGCCCCCCGCTCGCACTGGCCTCGACCCGCCCCGCCGAGTACGTACGAGCCCTCGCGACCGCGGGCGAGGCCGCCGAGCTGACGGCGACGGGCGGGCTCGGGGACTTCGGGTGGCTGGTGCAGCCGGTTGGAATTCCGGACGTACTGGCGGACTGAGCGGTCGAGCCGGTTGGAATTCCAAACGGACCTCTGCTCGTCGACGCCACGTCTGATGGACGCCCCCGCCTTGTCGACGCCCCCTACTTGTCGATGTCCCCCACCACGAAGAACATCGACCCCAGGATCGCCACCATGTCCGCGACCAACGTCCCCGGCAGCAGCTCGACCAGCGCCTGGATGTTGTTGTACGAGGCCGAGCGCAGCTTCAGCCGGTAGGGCGTCTTCTCGCCCTTGCTGACGAGGTAGTAGCCGTTGATGCCGAGCGGGTTCTCGGTCCACGCGTAGGTGTGGCCCTCGGGCGCCTTCAGCACCTTGGGCAGCCGCTGGTTGATCGGCCCGGGCGGCAGTTCGGCGAGCCGGTCCAGGCAGGCGTCGGCGAGGTCGAGGGCGTTGTGGGTCTGCTCCAGCAGGCACTCGAACCGGGCGAGGCAGTCGCCCTCCTCGCGGGTCACGACCTTCAGGACGTCCCCGAGCTCGCCGTAGGCGAGATAGGGCTCGTCCCGGCGCAGGTCGAAGTCGACGCCCGAGGCGCGCGCGATCGGCCCGCTCACGCCGTACGCGTGCACGGCCTGCGGCGTGAGGGCGCCCACGCCCCGCGTGCGCCCCCGGAAGATCTCGTTGCCGAGGACCAGGTCGTCGAACCGGTCCATGCGGGAGCGCACGTCGGCGACGGCGGTACGCGCGCGCGTGGTCCACCCGGCCGGCAGGTCCTCCTTCAGACCGCCGACCCGGTTGAACATGTAGTGCATCCGCCCGCCGGAGACCTCCTCCATCACATGCTGGAGTTCCTCACGCTCGGTGAAGGCATAGAAGATCGGCGTGATCCCGCCCAGCTCCAGCGGGTACGACCCCAGGAACATCAGGTGGTTGAGCACCCGGTTGAGCTCCGCGAGGAGCGTGCGCGTCCACACCGCCCGCTCGGGCACCTCCATGCCGAGCATGCGCTCCACGGCGAGGACGACGCCCAGCTCGTTGGAGAACGCCGACAGCCAGTCGTGACGGTTGGCGAGCATGATGATCTGGCGGTAGTCGCGGGCCTCGAAGAGCTTCTCCGCGCCGCGGTGCATATAGCCGATCACGGGCTCCGCGCGCGTGATGCGCTCGCCGTCCAGGACGAGCTTGAGGCGCAGCACGCCGTGCGTGGACGGGTGCTGGGGCCCGATGTTGAGCACCATGTCGGTGCTCTCCGCGGCGCCGCCGATACCGACCATGGTCTCCGTCGTAGGAGTCATGGACACAGTCTCTCCTACGTACGCTGGGCTCATGGAGACGGGGAGCCCACAGAACACGGGGACGACGGGGGACGAGCGGGCGGCGGACGAACCGGGGTGGACCGGGCTGCCGCCGGGGCTGCTCCGCATGCGCCGGCTGCTGCTGGTGGTGTGGCTCGGGCTGCTGACGGTCGGGCTGGGCCTGCTGCTCGGTCTGCTCGTCGGCCCGGGCTGGGCCGCCTTCGCGCTGCTGCCGGCGGCGCTGATCGTCTGGGGCTGGGTGATGCTCGGCCGCAACTGGCGTTCGTGGCGGTACGCCGAGCGCGCCGACGACCTGCTGATCAGCCGGGGCGTGCTGTGGCGCGAGGAGACGGTCGTGCCGTACGGCCGGATGCAACTGGTCGAGGTCACGTCGGGGCCGGTCGAGCGGCACTTCGGGCTGGCCAGCGTGCAGCTGCACACGGCCGCCGCAGCGACCGACGCCACGATCCCCGGCCTCGACCCGGCGGAGGCCGAACGGCTGCGCGACCGGCTCACCGAGCTGGGCGAGGCCCGATCGGCGGGCCTGTGACGACGCCGGGCGTCGACGACGCCGTACGCGAGAAGCGACCCGTGACCGATCGGCGGCTGCACCCCGTGACCCCGCTCAGACGGGCGTGGGCGCCGGTCGCCGTACTCATCGGGTGGGCGGTGCACGACCCCGACCAGGCACAGCGCCAGCTGACCCGGCTGACCACCACCACGATCCTGGTCGCCCTCGCCGTACTCGTCCCGGCAGCGGCCCTGTACGGCTTCCTGACCTGGTGGTTCACACACTTCGCGGTGACCGACAGCGAGCTGCGCATCCGTACCGGACTGGTGTTCCGGCGCACCGCGCACATCCGGCTGGAACGCATCCAGGCCATCGACATCACCCAGCCGCTGCTCGCGCGCGTGGCCGGCGTCTCGAAGCTCAAGCTCGACGTCATAGGCACGGACAAGAAGGACGAACTCGCCTTCCTGGGCGCGGACGAGGCGCGTGCGCTGCGCGCGGAACTCCTCGCTCGCGCCGCCGGTTTCGCGCCCGAGACGGCGCACGAGGTGGGCGAGGCGCCCTCCCAGGAGCTGCTGCGGGTGCCGCCGGGCGTCCTGGCGGTCTCCCTCGTCCTGACCGGCGCCACCTGGGGCACGCTGGCCGCCGCGGTCGTCGTACCGACGATCCTCTGGCTGGTCACGGAGAGCGCGTGGTCGGTCCTGGCGACCGCCGTGCCGCTGATCGGTGCGGCGGGGGCGAGCAGTGTGGGGCGGTTCGTCGCGGAGTACGACTGGACGGTGGGCGAGTCCCCGGACGGGCTGCGCCTCGACCACGGGCTGCTCGACCGCGCGCACGAGACGGTGCCGCCCGGCCGGGTCCAGACCGTGCGGATCGTCGAGCCGCTGCTGTGGCGGCGGCGCGGCTGGGTGCGGGTGGAGCTCGACGTGGCGGGCTCGTCCAACTCGGTCCTGCTGCCGGTCGCCCCGCGCGAGATCGCCGCGTCGGTCGTCGCGCGCGTGCTGCCCGGCGCGACCGTGCCTGCGCGTGCCGCCCTGTCGCGGCCACCGCGGCGGGCGGGTCGGTGCGTGCCGCTGTGGTGGCGCGGGTACGGCCTCGCCGTCACGGACGCGGTCTTCGCCGCCCGGACCGGCCTCCTGCGCCGCAGCCTGGCGCTCGTACCGCACGCGAAGGTCCAGAGCGTACGGCTGGCGCAGGGGCCGTGGGAGCGGCTGTGGGGCGTCGCCGACGTCCATCTGGACACGGGGGCCAACAAGACGGTGACAGCGCGTCTGAGGGACGCCCAGGAGGCCGCGGAGCTGCTGCGGGCGCAGGCGGAGCGGTCCCGCACAGGCCGCAGGGACGCACGACCGGACCGGTGGATGGCCTAGGGCCTGCCCCGGGCCGGGTCAGGAGACCGCGCTGCGCAGCCCCTGCACGTCGATCTGTTCCGTCTCGTCGTGCGCCGTCAGGTCGATGACCTGGCCGATGCCCCGGGCCTCCTCGTCGGCCGGCTTGAACTCCGCCTCGGACTCGGCCTTGTGGAGCGCGAGGGCCTCCTGGCCCACGACGTCGGCGAGGTCCTCGTTCTGGACGGCCTCCAGCGCGGACGGCGCGGCGCCCTTCTTCGTGCCGAAGAAGTCGAAGTCACCCTCGATCGCCGGACGCCGTGCGGGCGTCGTCGGTACGACGGCCACGGCGGTCGGCGCGATGAAGTGCCCCGACGGCTGCCGGGCCGGGGGCAGGGCGGGCTGGACGGCCGGGGTGAGGGCGCCTGCCGCGCCTGCCGGGGTGAGGGCGGCCGCGCGCTCGTGCCCGTCGACCGCCTCGGGCTTCCCCTGGGCGTCGTCCTCCAACGCCGGTTCCTTCTCGGACTCGCCGGGGTCGGCGGGCTCGGTGGCGCGGACCTCGGTGGCGCCCGAACCGGCCTTCGCGGACTCGCCGTCCGAGGGGGCGTCGCCCTTCGGGGGATCGTTCTTGGGCGGGTCGTCCTTCGGGAACTCGTCCTTGGAGGACTCGGAGGCCTCGGGGGTCTGGGGAGCCTGGGAGGCCTTCGCGTCCGTCGAGCTCTCGGGTGCCTCCGGCTCGTTCGTGTCCTTCGGCTCGTTCGACGCCTTCGGCTCCTTCGAGAACTCGGCGTCCTGCTCGGAGGCGTCCCCCTCCGGCGTCACCGGGACCTCGTCCTCGTCGAACCGCGCCAACGCCTCCTTGGCCCGCAGGAACAGCCGCGATCCCTCGGGGGAGAAGACCGCCGGAGCCGCCGACTCGTCCTCGACGTCCTCGACGTTCTCGGCGCCCTCGGAGACCTCCGCGCTCTCGGCGCCCCCGGTCGCCTCGGCAGCGTCCGCCGCCTCCTCCACCGGCGCGGCAGCGCCCTTCGCGGCGACCGGTACCGGCGGCAACGCGCGCGCGGGCGTGGCCGCCTCTATCTCCAGGACCCGGCGCTCCTCCAGGACGCTCGCCCGCTCGGTCTCCGCGGTGGCGTACCGGCGCAGCAGCGACGCGTGCTCGTTGCGCAGCCCCGCGAGCTCCGTCCGCTTGGCCCGCAGCCGCTGCTCCAGCTTCACCCGCAGCTCGCGCGACTCGTCCAGGTCGCTCTCCAGCTCCGCGACCCGCTCCTCGTACCGCCACTCGTCGCTCGCACGCGCGCGCGTGAGGTCGGCGACCCGCTTGCCCGCCTGCGTGTCCCAGCGGCGCATGACGACCGCACCGACGACCGCCGTCGCCGCGGCGGCCGCTGCGAGGCCGCGCAGCACCAAGGGCTCGGTGAACACCCAAGGCGCAAGGGCGCAGACGACGGAGACGCCTGCTATCGCCGACGGGGGCAGCAGCCTGTGCAAGGGCGGGGAATGACGGTGACGTCCACGTGGCATGGCCAGAAACTTACCGCGCGTAGGCGAATCTTGGCGCCCCGCCCCGTAAAAACACAGCCATCCCGAGTCGTTCATCCGGCATCGGGAATCAGATCCGTCACCGAATTGACCAAGAACCAAGATCAAAAAGCCTTGCGGGCCGGGTCACCTGCCGCCCAGCCGCCCGCTCATCCACTCCAGCGTCCCCGGAATCTCGCGTCGCCAGGTGTTGAAGTTGTGCCCTCCGCTTTCGAGGGTGATCGACGAGATCCGGGTCAGCTTCGTGGCCTTCACGCGTTCAATGAACTTCAACGTCGCCTTGTAGTTGGATTCTCCAACTTTGCTGCTGCTGACAAGCAGTGAAGTGTCCGGAGCCGGCATGTGCTTGAGGTACCACGACAGGTTCGCGCGATTGCGCAGTTCCTCGTCGCCGTGGAAGAGATCGCCGGTGGTGGGGTCGACCGGCGCGTTGTAGTACGCGGAAAGGCCGGCCCCGGCGGCGTACACCCCGGGATGGTGCATGGCGAGCTTGAGCGCGCAGTAGCCACCCGTGGAGTTCCCGATGATGCCCCAACTGCCGTGTTCCCGGGCCACCCTGTAGTGGCCGCTCACGGCATCGGGCAGGTCCTTCGCGAAGAACGTCTCGGTCTGTGGCCCTCCGGGGATGTCCACGCACTCCGTGTCCCTGGGCGGCGCCACCGTCGGCCGCAGCATCACCAGGATCATCGGCCGCATACGGCCTTCCTTGGCAAGCGTCGAGGCCGTACGCGGATAGTCGAGCTTGTCCACCAGCTTCTCCGCCGTACCCGGGTAACCGGTCAGAACGACAGCGGCGGGGAACACGCGCTTGCGGTACTGCGGCTGAAAGTATTCGGCCGGCAGATAGACGTACGCGGGCGTGGCGATGTGCGTCGTACGACCCACGATGTCGACCTTCTGGATCTGCCCGCTCACCTCCGGCCGGGCACTGGCCGCCCCCGGCACCCGCCGCGTGTCCACGACCCGCAGCGGCCCACGCCCCGGCGTGTGGTCCACGACCACGCCCTGGCCCTTCTCCTGCCCGAACAGGTCGGCCCAGCTGGCGTAGAACCCGAAGGCCTGGTTGGCGGCGAGACCGACCGCCGTGAAGAGCATCAACTGCGTGGACAGCAGCAGGCCGACGCGCCCGCTCACGGCCCGCCAGCCGCGCCGCGCAAGCCGTGGCCACAGCCAGACCGTGCCGACGAACAGCCCCAGGGCGGCCAGCACCGCCAGTGCCAGCACCTTGTCGCTCGTGAGACCCATCGATGGTTACCTGCTCGCGCTTTCCGCCCGGTCCCACGCTTCCCCCGCGCTGCCTCCCCCGCTCCTTCGCAAGGGCTTGCCCCGGACTTTCCTTGGCCTTTGAAACGGTTTTGGGGAGCCGAGTGAACCTCTCCCCTCGAGACACCGTCCTAGAGGGCGCAATGTCGCCGGATGCCCGAATCGGCACCGGATCCAAGGTCTCTCGCAGAACTAATGGGATGCGATGTCTGTCAGGACAGATGTGGAAATGTCGGGTGGGGTTCCCCAGCGATCAAACCAGGTACGGCACCTGCCGGGCCGAGTACGGCATCTGCTCCGCGGCCCGCGCCCGGAGGCCGTTCCGGTGCTCGTCGGCAGGGCCTGCGCCCTGGTCGGTCTGCTGGACATCGCGGCGGGCGTCTTCCCGCGCTTCCGGCACAGCCGTATGCACGCCATCGCCGAGGTGCTGCCGGGCTCCACGGGCCCGTTCGCGGCCGCGCTGTCGCTGAGCGCCGGCGTACTGCTGCTCCTGCTCGCCCACGGCCTCAAGCGCGGCAAGCGGCGGGCCTGGCGGGCCGCCGTCGTCCTGCTGCCGGCCGGCGCGGTGGCCCAGTTCACCTACCGCCACTCCATCGTGGGCGTCCTGATCTCGCTGGCGCTGCTGGCACCCCTGCTGATCCACCGCGACCAGTTCAGGGCCCTGCCCGACCCGCGCAGCAGGTGGCGGGCGCTCGCCAACTTCATCCTCATGGGCGCCGGTTCGCTCGCCCTCGGCCTGGTCATCGTCAGCGCCCACCCGAACACCCTGGTCGGCGACCCGAGCCTGGCGGACCGCATCACCCACGTCCTGTACGGCCTGTTCGGCTTCGAAGGCCCCGTCGACTACCAGGGCAACACCTCCTGGACGGTCGCCTTCTCGCTCGGCGCCCTCGGCTGGATCACCGCGGTCACCACGATCTACCTCGCCTTCCGCCCCGAACACCCCGCCGCACGCCTCACCGAGGACGACGAGGCACGCCTGCGTGCCCTGCTGGTCAAGCACGGTGCCCGTGACTCCCTCGGCCACTTCGCGCTGCGCCGCGACAAGGCCGTGGTCTTCTCCCCCAGCGGCAAGGCAGCCGTCACCTACCGCGTCGTCTCCGGCGTGATGCTCGCCAGCGGCGACCCGATCGGCGACGTCGAGGCGTGGCCCGGCGCCATCGAGCGCTTCATGGACGAGGCCCGCGCCCACTCCTGGACCCCGGCCGTCATGGGCTGCTCCGAGACCGGCGCCGAGGTGTGGACCCGCGAGACCGGGCTCGACGCCCTCGAACTGGGCGACGAGGCGGTGGTGGACGTCCCGGATTTCTCGCTCACCGGCCGCGCGATGCGCAACGTGCGTCAGATGGTCAAGCGCATCGAGCGCGCCGGTTACGAGACCCGGGTACGGCGCGTCCGTGACCTCGGCGAGACCGAGCTGGAGCGCATTCGACAGGCCGCCGAGGACTGGCGGGGCACCGACACCGAGCGCGGTTTCTCGATGGCGCTGGGCCGCGTCGGCGACCCGGCCGACGGGGACTGTCTCATCGCCACCGCCCACAAGGCGGACGAGGATCCCGGTCCGTACGGCGACCTCAAGGCGATCCTCCACTTCGTGCCGTGGGGCACGGACGGGGTCTCGCTGGACCTGATGCGCCGCGACCGCTCGGCCGACCCCGGCATGAACGAACTGCTCATCGTGGCTGCCCTCCAGGCCGCCCCGAAGTTCGGCATCGCGCGCGTGTCCCTCAACTTCGCCATGTTCCGCTCAGCGCTGGCACGCGGTGAGAAGATCGGCGCGGGCCCGGTGCTGCGCGCCTGGCGGGGCCTGCTGGTGTTCCTCTCCCGCTGGTTCCAGATCGAGTCGCTGTACAAGTTCAACGCCAAGTTCCGGCCCCGCTGGGAGCCGCGTTTCGTGGTGTACCGCACCTCGGCCGACCTGCCCCGCCTCGGCTTCGCCGCCATGCAGGCGGAGGGCTTCGTGAACCTGGCCCTGCCGCTGCCCCGCTTCCTGCGCCGCCGTACGACCGCCCAGCGCCCGTGCGCGCACGGCGTGACGGAACGCGACGTCCAGGCGGCCGCCTAATGGCCGACGGTTCGGCAACGCCCCAAAGGGGCGCGAGGCTGTGTGCGATATGCGGCTCCGCCGCGCGGGCGCGACCAGCCACAACGGGCCCGCAGCCGCCCACAGCCCTTCCCGTCCCCCGACCTGTCCCGGCCCTCCCAGCGGAGCGCCTACGCTGAACGTATGAGCAAGCAGAGCGGACGCGGGCGCGTCACGGGCCTTCCGCAGTGGGACCGGTGCGCGGTCATGGGAGTCGTCAACGTCACCCCCGACTCCTTCTCCGACGGCGGCCGCTGGTTCGACACGACGTCCGCCGTCAAGCACGGCCTCGCCCTGGTCGAGGAGGGCGCCGACCTGGTCGACGTCGGCGGCGAGTCCACCCGCCCCGGCGCCACCCGGGTCGACGAGGACGAGGAACTGCGCCGGGTCGTCCCCGTCGTCCGCGGTCTCGCCGCCGAGGGCGTCACGATCTCCGTCGACACCATGCGCGCCTCCGTCGCCGGGCAGGCACTCGCCGCCGGCGCCGCTCTCGTCAACGACGTCAGCGGCGGCCTCGCCGACCCCGCGATGATCCCGGTCGTCGCGGACGCCGGCGCCCCCTTCGTCGTCATGCACTGGCGGGGCTTCCTGGAGGGCGGGAACGTCAAGGGCGCCTACGCCGACGTCGTCACCGAGGTCGTCGACGAACTGCACGCGCGCGTGGAAGCCGTACTGGCCGGCGGCATCGCCCCCGACCGCATCGTCGTCGACCCCGGGCTCGGCTTCTCCAAGGACGCCGAGCACGACCTCGTCCTCCTCGCCCACCTCGACCGCCTCCTCGCGCTCGGCCACCCCCTGCTCGTCGCCGCCTCCCGCAAGCGGTTCCTCGGCCGTGTCCTCGCCGGACCCGAGGGAGCGCCGCCGCCCGCCCGCGAGCGCGACGCCGCCACGGCCGCCGTCTCGGCGCTCGCCGCGCACGCCGGCGCGTGGGCGGTGCGCGTGCACGAGGTGCGCGCCACGGCGGACGCGGTGCGCGTCGCACGCGCCATCGAGGAGGCGCGCACTCCTGGGCGCACCCCCGGGAACACGCCCGGGAGCATGCCCGGCGCGGACACCGCGGAAGGAGCCCGGTGAGCGCCCCCCACACCGACGTGGAGCAGGTGGAGGCCGCCAACACCGCCTTCTACGAGGCGCTGGAGCGCGGCGACTTCGAAGAGCTCTCCTCGCTCTGGCTCACCCCGTCCGACCTGGGCATCGACGAGACCTACCACGACCCCGCCGACGCCGGCGTGATCTCCTGTGTGCACCCCGGCTGGCCGGTGCTCACCGGACGCGGCGAGGTCCTCAGGTCGTACGCGCTGATCATGGCGAACACCGACTACATCCAGTTCTTCCTCACCGACGTACATGTCTCCGTCACCGGCGACACCGCCCTGGTGAACTGCACCGAGAACATCCTCAGCGGCGGCCCCGCACCCGACGGCGACGGGGAGCTCGGACCGCTCGTGGGCCAGCTCGTCGTCGCCACGAACGTGTTCCGGCGCACGCCCGACGGCTGGAAGCTCTGGTCGCACCACGCCTCACCGGTTCTGGCCGAAAACGACGAGGCCGAGGACGACGACACCCCGTCCTGAGTGGGTAGGCGACGGACAGGGACGACGCGAGGGCCGACGCGAGGGAGCCACCCTCGAGGCCACCCTCAAGAGGGCCCGCGGGACCCCGCCGGGACCAAGAAGTGGTTGGAATCACGCCTGCGCGGGTAGGCGCGGCTACCAACCCATGAGGCGCCGGGTTCCCCAGGGGAAACACGCGATGAATCCTCCGGCCCCGGCCCGGACCCCACGCCCCCGTGGCCCGGCCCTGTCAGTGCCCGCAGGTAGATTCGTTCGAGGCCGGTGTGCCGCCCGCACACGGCATCGACCGGCCGTCACCGACGATTGCAGGAGTGATTCGCGTGGATCGTGTCGCGCTGAGCGGCCTGAGGGCCCGCGGGTACCACGGCGTGTTCCCCGAGGAGCGCGAGGAGGGCCAGACCTTCGTCGTGGACCTCGTCCTGGGCCTGGACACCCGGCCGGCCGCAGCCGACGACGACCTGGCGAAGACCGTGCACTACGGCGTCGTGGCGGAGGAGGTCGTGGCCGTCGTCGAGGGCGAACCGGTCAACCTCATCGAGACACTCGCCGAGCGCATCGCCCAGGCCTGTCTGAAGCACGAGGGGGTCCAGGAGGTCGAGGTCCGCGTCCACAAGCCGAACGCGCCGATCACGGTCCCCTTCGACGACGTGACCGTCACCATCACCCGGAGCCGAGTATGACTGCACCCTTCATCAAGGGCCCCAGCGACCCGACCGTACAGCCGGTACCCGCCTCCGTCGTCGAACAGGTCGACGCCGCCGACACCACCCTCAGCAACCCCAAACGGGCCGTGATCTCCCTGGGCTCCAACCTCGGCAACCGCCTGGAAACCCTCCAAGGCGCCATCGACGCCCTGGAGGACACCCCGGGCGTGCGCGTCAAGGGCGTCTCCCCGGTGTACGAGACGGAGCCGTGGGGCGTGGAGCCGGGCAGCCAGCCCTCCTATTTCAACGCGATCGTGGTCCTCAAGACCACCCTGCCCCCGTCCTCCCTCCTGGAGCGGGCACACGCCGTCGAGGAGGCCTTCCACCGGGTACGGGACGAGCGCTGGGGCGCCCGCACCCTCGACGTCGACATCGTCGCGTACGCCGACGTCGTCTCCGACGACCCCACCCTGACGCTCCCCCACCCTCGCGCCCACGAACGGGCCTTCGTCCTCGCCCCCTGGCACGACCTGGAGCCCGAGGCCCAGCTGCCCGGCGTCGGCGCGGTCGCCGACCTGCTCGCCACCGTCACCCGGGACGGCGTCACCCCGCGCAAGGACCTGGAACTCCAGCTCCCCGAATAGTCGTTAAGGTCAAGACGGCCCACATTCCGTGCGGACCCGGGGGAGCTGAAGGGACACCGTGAGAGAGCTGCGCATCAGGATGCTGGCCGGCGTGTTCGTCGTCGCCGGCGTCCTGTCCTGGGCGGGCGCCCGCCTGTGGAACTCCGTCGGGACCCTGCCCAGCGTCCCCCTGGCCGCGCCCATCGTCCTGGCGGTCATCGCCGTGGTCCTGCTGGCCACGGCCCTGTCGATCCGCGCCCGCCTCAGGGCCCAGCGCGAACGCCGCCCGGAGGCCAAGGGCGTCGACCCCCTGATGGCCGCCCGCGCGGTCGTCTTCGGCCACGCCAGCGCCCTGGTCGCCGCCCTCGTCGCCGGCATGTACGGCGGCACGGGCGTCTTCCTCCTGGAGTCCCTCGACATCCCCGCCCGCCGCGACCAGGCCATCTACGCCGGCTTCTCCGTCCTGGCGGGCATCGGCGTGATAGCGGCGGCGATGTTCCTGGAGCGCGTGTGCAAACTCCCGGAGGACGACGAACACAACGGGGCGGGGACGGCGCCGACGGTCTGAGGCGGCCCGAAGCCTCCCCGGAGCGGGATCAGCGCCCGGCGCCCGCATCTCAGCGGGCCATGATCAGGCTCATCGCCTCATTGCGCGTCGCCGCGTCCCGCAGCTGGCCGCGCACCGCCGACGTTATGGTCTGCGCGCCCGGCTTACGGATGCCGCGCATCGACATGCACATGTGCTCGCACTCCACGACCACGATCACGCCACGCGGCTCCAGGATCTCCATCAGTGAGTCCGCTATCTGCGTGGTGAGACGCTCCTGCACCTGCGGCCGACGGGCATAGACATCCACCAGCCGGGCCAGCTTGGACAGCCCGGTGATCTTGCCGGAGGTGGCCGGAATGTATCCGACGTGAGCGACGCCACGGAACGGCACCAGATGATGCTCACAGGTCGAGTACACCTCGATGTCCTTCACGAGCACCATCTCGTCGTGCCCGATGTCGAACGTCGTGGTCAGCACGTCCTCGGGCTTCTGCCACAGCCCCGCGAAGATCTCCTTGTAGGCCCGCGCCACCCGCCCCGGCGTCTCCCGCAGGCCCTCCCGGTCGGGGTCCTCTCCGACCGCGATCAGCAGTTCCCGCACGGCGTTCTCGGCGCGCTTCTCGTCGAACTCTCCGATGCGGCCCTCGCCGTCCAGCGTCACGGGGTCGGTCATGTGGTGCCTCGTTCCATCGCGGGTGGCGCGTGTGGGTCACGCGTCTGAACTGCGGGCATACGAAAATGCCGCGCCCCCCAGGCTAAAACCTGGGGGGCGCGGCATCCATTCCGGGCCTGGTGGGGGCACCAGGGCCTGGGTGTCAGCTCTCGGGACGGTCCTCGGGGGCCGGCTCGACCGCCGGGGCGGGCTCCGTGAGCGTGGACTTGGCTGTGGAGATCGCCGGGGTCGCGCCGTTGGCGCCGTTCGTCAGTGCGAGCTCCTTGGGGGAGAGCACCGGCGGACGGGTGGACGGCGTGCGGCGGGAGGAGCCGGTCCAGGCCGGACGCGGCGGACGCTTGACGATCGGGGCGAAGATCTCGGCGATCTCCTCCTTGCCCAGCGTCTCCCTCTCCAGCAGCTGCAGCACGAGGTTGTCGAGGACGTCGCGGTTCTCGACCAGGATCTCCCAGGCCTCGTTGTGCGCGTTCTCGATGAGCTTCTTGACTTCCTCGTCCACCAGCGCGGCGACCTCTTCCGAGTAGTCGCGCTGGTGAGCCATCTCACGTCCGAGGAACGGCTCGGTGTTGTCGCCGCCGAACTTGATGGCGCCGAGACGCTCGGTCATGCCGTACTGCGTGACCATCGCGCGGGCCGTGGCCGTGGCCTTCTCGATGTCGTTGGCCGCACCCGTGGTCGGGTCGTGGAAGACGAGCTCCTCGGCCGCGCGGCCGCCCAGCATGTAGGCCAGCTGGTCCAGCATCTCGTTGCGGGTCGTGGAGTACTTGTCCTCGTCCGGCAGGACCATCGTGTAGCCAAGAGCACGGCCTCTGGAGAGGATCGTGATCTTGTGGACCGGGTCGGAGTTCGGGGAGGCCGCCGCGACCAGGGCGTGTCCGCCCTCGTGGTACGCGGTGATCTTCTTCTCCTTGTCCGACATGATCCGGGTCCGCTTCTGCGGGCCCGCCACGACGCGGTCGATGGCCTCGTCCAGCATCTGGTTGTCGATCAGCTTCTTGTCCGAGCGGGCCGTGAGCAGCGCGGCCTCGTTCAGGACGTTCGACAGATCGGCACCCGTGAAGCCGGGCGTGCGGCGGGCGACCGCCGACAGGTCGACGTCCGGGGCGACCGGCTTGCCCTTCTGGTGGACCTTGAGGATCTCCAGACGGCCCTGCATGTCCGGGCGGTCGACCGCGATCTGGCGGTCGAAGCGGCCGGGGCGCAGGAGGGCCGGGTCGAGGATGTCGGGCCGGTTCGTCGCGGCGATGAGGATCACGCCGCCCTTGACGTCGAAGCCGTCCATCTCGACGAGCAGCTGGTTCAGGGTCTGCTCGCGCTCGTCGTGACCGCCGCCGAGGCCGGCGCCGCGGTGGCGGCCGACGGCGTCGATCTCGTCGACGAAGACGATCGCCGGGGCGTTCGCCTTGGCCTGCTCGAACAGGTCACGGACTCGGGAGGCACCGACACCGACGAACATCTCGACGAAGTCGGAACCGGAGATCGAGTAGAAGGGGACGCCCGCCTCGCCGGCGACGGCGCGCGCGAGGAGCGTCTTACCGGTGCCGGGAGGCCCGTAGAGCAGGACGCCCTTGGGGATCTTGGCGCCGACGGCCTGGAACTTCGCCGGTTCCTGGAGGAACTCCTTGATCTCCTGGAGCTCCTCGACGGCCTCGTCCGAGCCGGCGACGTCCGAGAACGTCGTCTTCGGGGTGTCCTTGGTGATGAGCTTCGCCTTGGACTTCCCGAAGTTCATGACCCGGGAGCCGCCGCCCTGCATCTGGTTCATCAGGAACAGGAAGACGACCACGATGAGGACGAAGGGAAGCAGCGAGAGCAGGATGCCGACGAACGGGTTCTGCTTGGACGGCGAGACCGTGTAGCCGTCCGGGATCTGCTTGTCCTGGTACTTGTTCTGCAGCGTGCTGGCGATGGTCACGCCTTGGTCGCCGATATAGCTCGCCTGGATCTTGTCGGCGCCCTCGACCTTTACGCCGTCCTTGAGCTGGACCTTGATGATCTGCTCGTCGCCGGTGGTCAGTTTGGCCGACTCGACCTTGTTGTCATTGATCGCCTGGACGACCTGGCCGGTGTCCACCGTCTTGTAGCCGCCGGACGAGCCGACGACCTGCATCAACACGACCACGGCAAGGACGGCCAGCACGATCCACATGACCGGCCCACGGAAGTATCGCTTCACGTCCATCCATACGGAGCGGTGCCGCCCCGTCCCTCCTGCCATAGTGAGTTTGATAAGACAGTTCTTCTGACGGTACCCCAGCTTCGGCGACCGTAGCCGCACGGGAGGGCTGGCAAGCCCGTCTGCATGCTCCAACGGCGCGAGGCCCGCCGGGGTTCCCGATCTTCGTACGGTGCTTGGGCCCTTCGGGTCCGGCTCCCCGGACCGGCGGGCTCAGCCTCCGTAGACGTGGGGCGCGAGCGTACCGACGAACGGGAGGTTGCGGTACTTCTCGGCGTAGTCGAGGCCGTAGCCGACGACGAACTCGTTGGGGATGTCGAAGCCGACCCACTCCACGTCGATGGCGACCTTCGCGGCGTCCGGCTTGCGCAGCAGCGTGCACACCTTCAGGGAGGCGGGCTCGCGGGAGCCGAGGTTGTTGATCAGCCAGGACAGGGTCAGGCCGGAGTCGATGATGTCCTCGACGATCAGGACGTGCCGGCCCTTGATGTCGGTGTCGAGGTCCTTGAGGATCCGCACGACCCCGGAGGACTGGGTGCCGGCGCCGTACGACGACACGGCCATCCAGTCCATGGTGACGGGGGTGGACAGCGCCCGGGCGAGGTCCGCCATGACCATCACCGCGCCCTTGAGGACGCCGACGATGAGCAGGTCCTTGCCCGCGTACTCCGCGTCGATCTTCGCGGCCAGCTCGACCAGCTTGGCGTCGATCTCTTCCTTGGTGATGAGTACCTCTTGGAGGTCGGCACCCATGTCTTTCGCGTCCACCCGCATCACTTTCGGTCGTCCCACCGGCCGGTCCGGCCGCTCGCGCGACCCCGCTGGAGGGGGCCGGTGGGAGGGTCCGGTTTCAGCCTTGCCGAATCACCAGTCTGCCACCCTGGCGCTGGGCGACGACTTTGCCGGGGAGATTGATGGCTCCCTGGCCGCGCCAGCCGGTGATGAGGCGGTCGACTTCCTCGATGTGGCGGGCGAACAGCGCACCGGCTGGTGCCCCGGCCTCGATGGCGGCGCGGCGCAGGATCCGGCGGCGTACGGCGGGCGGCAGCGCGTAGAGCTTGGCGCACTCCAGGAGGCCGGCCGAGTCGCGTACGGCGGCCTCGGCCTGGCGGGCCCAGGCGTCGAGGGCGTCGGCGTCGTCGCGGGAGAGCTGGGCCGTCCGGGCGAGGGCCTCGACGACGCCCTTGCCGAGTGCCTTCTCCAGGGCGGGCAGGCCCTCCTGGCGCAGCCGCGAGCGGGTGTACGCGGGGTCCGCGTTGTGGGGGTCGTCCCAGACCGGCAGGGACTGGACCATGCAGGCCTTGCGGGCGGTCTGCCGGTCGAGCTGGAGGAAGGGGCGGCGGTAACGGCCGCCGGCCCCCGAGACCGCGGCCATCCCGGACAGGGAGCGGATGCCGGAGCCGCGGGCGAGGCCGAGCAGGACGGTCTCGGCCTGGTCGTCGCGGGTGTGGCCGAGCAGGACGGCGGTGGCGCCGTGGCGTACGGCGGCGTCGTCGAGGGCGGCGTAGCGGGCGTCGCGGGCGGCGGCCTCGGGTCCGCCCGCGCGGCCGACGGTGACGGCGACGGACTCGGCCGGTTCGAGGCCGAGTTCGCGCATGCGCAGGACGACTTCCTCGGCGCGCAGGTCGGAGCCGGGCTGCAGACCGTGGTCGACGGTGATGCCACCGGCGCGGATGCCGAGTTTGCGGGCCTCGAAGGCGAGGGCGGAGGCCAGGGCCATGGAGTCGGCGCCGCCGGAGCACGCCACGAGCACGAGCGGGGAGGGGGGTCGCTCGTGCGGGGTGGCACCGGGGAGCTCGTACGGCGGTTCGAGCGCCGTGTCGTACGCGGCGGGTGTGGCGCCCGTCGAGGGCGTGGGCAGCACCGCGGGCGGCGTCGCGGGGGCGTCGGTGGTGCGGCTGTGTTCGGTGAGGATGTCGTGGAGGACGCGGCGGACCGCCAGGCGTATCGCCGCGACCGCAGGATGGGGACCCATGTCCGGTTCCCTTCATGAAATTGTCGGGGGGTGAGCCCGAGGTCGGTCACTCAGAGTGTGTAGATGGTGACAGAACCGGGCCGTTCCCCGAGCATTGCACGCCTACCCATGGCTCACGGTCCCTCGGACGGGTGATTGGAGGGGCGTTCGCCTGCCGTCGGCCGGATTCGGTTCACGACGTTCGTATGAGATGCACGCCTCGGCGCGTGATTCACGACTCCGCCTTGCGGTGCACCCGCGCGATCCAGTCCGCGGGTTTGGCGATCTCCGCCTTGGTCGGGAGGGTGTTCGGGGAGGTCCACACGCGGTTGAAGCCGTCCATGCCGACCTGGTCGTGGACGGCCCGTACGAAGCGTTCGCCGTCGCGGTACTGCCTGAGTTTGGCGTCGAGACCGAGCAGTTTGCGCAGCGCCATGTCCAGCCTTGAGGCACCCTTGGCGCGTCGCTGCTGGAACTTCTCGCGGATCTCGGCGACGGTCGGGACGACCTGGGGGCCTACGCCGTCCATCACGAAGTCGGCGTGGCCCTCCAGGAGGGACATCACGGCGGTGAGGCGGCCGAGGATCTCCCGCTGGGCGGGGGTCTGCACCAGTTCGACGAACGAACGTCCGCCGTCGTCCTCCTCGGCCTCGGGCCGGCCGCCCGAGAGGGACTGCGCGGCCTCGCGGATGCGTTCGAGGACGGTCATGGGGTCGACGTCGGTCTCCCCCAAGAAAGACTGGATTTCGCCCTCCAGGTGGTCCCGCAGCCACGGCACGGCGCTGAACTGCGTGCGGTGCGTCTCCTCGTGCAGGCACACCCAGAGGCGGAAGTCGTGGGGCTGTACGTCGAGTTCGCGCTCCACGTGGACGATGTTCGGGGCGACGAGCAGGAGTCGGCCGCCGCCGTTCTCGCCCGCGGGGAGTTCGCGGGTGGCCGGGGCGAAGGTCTCGTACTGGCCGAGGACTCGGGAGGCCAGGAAGGACAGCAGCATTCCGAGTTCGACGCCGGTGACTTTGCCGCCGACGGCGCCGAGGACCGCGCCGCCGGTGCTGGTGCTGCGGCGCTCCTGCATCTTTTCGAGCAGGGGCTTGAGGATCTGGCGGAACCCGGCGACGTTCGCCCGGACCCAGCCGGGGCGGTCGACGACGAGGACGGGGGTGTCGTGGGTGGCCTCCGTGCCCATACGAGTGAAGCCCCGGACGTGTTCCTCCGAGGCCTTGGCATGTCGGCGCAGCTCGGCGACGACGGCCCTGGCCTCGTCGCGGCTCACCTCGGGGCCCGGCCGCACGAGCCGGGTCGCGGTCGCCACCGCGAGATTCCAGTCGACCATCTCGGCACCACCGATGCTCGTCATGTGTCAACCGTACGTGAGCGCTACCACTTGGGGCAGGCCGTGGGGGTTGGTGGGGGCGC
>NZ_JAKEIP010000149.1 GCF_021474425.1 Streptomyces muensis
TGGCGGGCCAGGGCGGGGGCGTCGGCTGGGGCGACCGGCCGGAGCTGGCGCGGGCCTGCCGGCTGTCGATGGGGATCGCCATGGTGGCGATGCTGATGACCCTCTGAAAACCGGACGGGCATCGCAAACCCACCCCCACATTGGCCTCTCGCCCCATCCGTCGGCGAGGATCGCAGTATGCACACCCAGTCCGTCGATTCCCCGCCCCGCCCGCCGGCCGAGCGCAGGACCGCCCGCTGGGCCGGTGTCCTGGCCGTGGGCTCCGTGCTGCTGCTCGCCCTGGTCGCCGTCCGGTGGCACCCGCTGATGACCTTCGACGGGGACGTCGCGCAGACCACGCACCGCTGGGCGGTCGAGGAAGGCGGCGTCACCCACGCGTTCCGCATCCTGACGGACTGGGTCTGGGACCCGTGGACGATGCGCATCCTGACCTTCGCGGTCGCGATCTGGCTCGTGTGGCGGAGACAGGCGCGCTGGACCGCCGTATGGCTGGTGGCCACATGTCTGCTGGCCACATTGGTCCAACAGACCCTGAAGGCCGTGGTCGACCGCTCGCGTCCGGTCTGGCCCGACCCCGTCGACTCCGCCCACTACGCCGCCTTCCCCTCCGGCCACGCCATGACGGCCACGGTGGTCTGCGGCCTGCTGCTGTGGCTCCTGCACCACTACGGCGCCGGACGCGTGCTGTGGCGTACGGCCGTCGCCGTGGCCGTGATCTCGGTGGCCGGTGTAGGGCTCACCCGGGTGTGGCTGGGCGTCCACTGGGTGACGGACGTCGTCGGCGGCTGGCTGCTGGGCGCGCTGGTCGTGGTGCTGGCGGTTGAGGTGCACGCCCGGCAACGGGGCTGAGCGGGCGGCCGGTTCGGTGCGCGCGGCCAATTCGGTGCGCGCGGCCGGTTCTGCGCGCGGGCCGCGCGATCTTCCCCGCGCGACACGGTCCGGCCCCGTAGGATCCGGACCATGACCGCCGTCCTGTTCGATTTCTCCGGAACCCTCTTCCGTGTCGAGTCCACCGAGTCCTGGCTGCGCGGAACGCTCGCCGAGGCACAAATGGAGTTCGACGAGGCCGAGTTGGTCGAGGCGGCACGGGCGCTGGAGGCCATGGGGGCGCTGCCGGGCGGGGTCGATCCGTCCTGGCTGCCCGAGGACGTCGCGAGCGTCTGGGGAGTCCGGGACAAGAGCGCCGAGCTGCACCGGGCCGCCTACACCGGGCTCTCACGGCATGTGCGGCTCCCCGACGACCGGTTGCACGACCTGCTCTACGACCGCCACATGGCGCCGGCCGCGTGGCGGCCGTACCCCGACACCGCCGAGGTGCTGCGGGCGCTGCGCGAGCACGGCGTCGCGGTGGGGGTGGTCAGCAACATCGGCTGGGATCTGCGCCCGGTGTTCCGGGAGCACGGCCTCGATCCGTATGTCGACACCTATGTGCTGTCGTACGAGCACGGCATCCAGAAGCCCGACCCGCGGCTGTTCGCGGCCGCCTGTTCGGCGCTCGACGCCGATCCGCTCGATGTGGTCATGGTGGGTGACAACCGGCGGGCCGACGGCGGTGCGGCGGCCCTGGGCTGTGCGGTGCACTTCGTGGACCATCTGCCGGCCGAACAGCGGCCCGACGCACTGCGGCCGGTGCTGGATCTGGTGGGCGTCGCGTCCCGGGCGAACGGTGTCGACGCGCGGCGGGAGATGCCGGAGAACCAGTAGCCTTCGGCGACCATTCGAGGAGGTCGGGTCCGCCCTGGACGATCCCCCGCGTCGCCCAGGGCAGACGGCAACCCCGGCCAGGCCGAATCGGGGCCGGGCCGGACGCGCTGAGTATAGTTGGCTGGCAGCCAGTCAACGCAGGAGTTACAGGATGTCCCCGCGCAGCGCCTCGGTCAATGAAGAGTTGCGGCGGCGATCCCGGGAGCGGCTTCTGCAGGCGGCGGTGGAGCTGGTCGGCGAGCAGGGCTACGAGGCGACCACGCTGGGTGACATCGCGGACCGGGCGGGCTCGGCGCGCGGTCTGGTGTCGTACTACTTCCCCGGCAAACGCCAGCTGGTGCAGTCGGCCGTGCACCGGCTGATGCACCGCACGCTTCAGGAGGCGTTGGAGCGAGAGCCCCGTACCGAGGACGGCCGGGAGCGGATGGCCAGGGCCATCGACGCGATCCTGGGGCTCGCCCGGGACCGGCCCGTGCTGATGCGCCAGCACATGGCGGGGATCCTCCAGGCCGAGGGCTTCATGCAGTGCCCGGAGCAGCGGCGCCTGGCCGAGTTGTTGCGGGAGGTCTGCGCGGGGGTCGGCTCGCAGGACGTCGACACCGACTACCCGATGCTGCGCTCGCTCCTGATGGGCGCCGTCTACGCGGCGCTGGTGCCCGGGGTGCCGATGCCCGTGCCGGTGCTGCGGGCCGAGTTGTTCCACCGCTACCGGCTCGACTGGGACATGGGAGTCCCGCCGGACTCGGTGGCCGTGCCCGGCGGGACGTGCGACACGGATCTGTCGCGGTTCTTCGCCACCGGGTCCTCACCCGGCTGCCCGGACGATCAGTCGAAGTAGTCCGGCTGTGTCTGGACGTTGAGTTCGCGCAGGTGGACCCAGCGGGCCGGGTCCGTGCGCCGGTCGTTGATCCGCAGGACGTCGAAGCCCCGGGCCATCTCGTTGGAGTAGATGTAGCCGTTGTAGTAGTACGCGGACCACGAGCCGCCCGAGCTGATCGTGTCCGTGCTCAGCGGGCCGCGGTCGAAGTAGGCGATCTCCTTCGGGTGGGCGGAGTCGGTGAAGTCCCAGACGGAGATGCCGCCCTGGTACCAGGCCTGGACCATGAGGTCCTTGCCCCTGACCGGGATCAGCGAGCCGTTGTGGGCGACACAGTTCTCGGTGTCCGCCTGGTGGCGGGGGATCTTGAAGTAGCTGCGGAAGACCAGCTTGCGCTTGTCGCCCTTGCCGACGATGTCGTAGATGCCGTCGGCGCCGCGGTCCGGGCCGATCTCCGCGTTGCAGGTGGCCGCGCCGCCGCCACCGAGCTCGTCGGTGAAGACGACCTTGTTCGCCCGCTGGTTGAAGGTCGCCGAGTGCCAGAACGCGAAGTTCACGTTGTCCTGGACCCGGTCGATGACCTTCGGGTGCTCAGGGTCCTTGATGGAGAACAGGATGCCGTCACCCATGCAGGCACCGGCGGCCAGGTCCTTGTCCGCGAGGACCGTGATGTCGTGGCAGCCGGTGGTCTTGGAGACACCCGGGTTGGTGGGCGAGCCGGGGTTGCCTCCGCCGTCCGGGCCCCCGCCGGGGAACAGCACCGGGAAGCCCACGACAGCGGCCTTCTCGGGGGCCTTGCGCGGCACCTTGATGACGGAGATGCCGTCGTGCGGGGGCTGGCAGTCGGGGTAGGTGGCGCTCGGCGAGTACGAGGAGACGTAGACGTAGACGTTCTTGCGGTCGGGCACCAGCGTGTGGGTGTGCGAGCCGCAGGCGGTCTCGACGGCGGCGACGTAGCGGGGGTTGCGCTTGTCGCTGATGTCGAAGACCTTCATGCCCTCCCACGAGGACTTCTCTGTCGCGGGCTGGGTGGTGCTGTTGCAACTGCTGTCGCTGCGCGAGGAGTCGGTCGACAGGAACAGCAGGTCACCGGAGACGGAGATGTCGTTCTGCGAGCCCGGGCACAGGACCTGGGCGATGGTCTTCGGTGCCGTGGGCCTGCTGATGTCGAAGATGCGGAAGCCGTCGTAGTTGCCCGCGAAGGCGTATCTGCCCTGGAAGGCGAGGTCGGAGTTGGTGCCCGGGAGCACGTCCTTGGGGACGTTGGCCAGGTGCTGGATGTTGTCGGAGTGGACTATCTCGTCCTTGCCCGGTATCTCACCGTCCTTCAGGGCCTTTCGCACCTCGGCCCGGGTGCTGTCGGAGACCTCCTTCTCCGCGACGGGGCCGTCCCCGGGGTCGGGGATCGCGGCAGCCGGCTGCGCGGTGAGCAGCGCGGCGAGGAGCCCGGCGGCGGCAGCGCCAACTGCCAGGCGTCTGCGCCGCGTTCGAGGATTGCTGAACAGGATCACTGTTTTCCTCCCTTGTGCCGTTCGCACTGGAACGGTTCATGCACGCCCGAGTATGGTCTCTACCATGCACATTTCAAGAGCGTGCCATGAACATGTAACGAAGGCGCAGGTCCGTCGGGCGCGCCGTGTTACGGCCTCACTGGCCGCCTTGGCCGTGCTCGTGCTCGGAGGCTGCGACTCCGGCTCCGGCCCCGAGTCGGCCTCGAAGGACGGGCCTTCGGTGATCGTGCCGGGCAAGCCGGGCGAGTCGAACGAGGTGCTGTCCGCCGAGGAGGCGGCACGGCAGCGCACCGAGGACGACTCCCCCAACTCGGCTGACGTCGCCTACGCCCGGATGATGATCGAGCACCACGACCAGGCCCTGAAGATGACCGAACTCGCCCCGGACCGCGCCGAGTCGACGAAGGTCAAGAAGCTCGCCGAGCGGATCGCCGCCGCGCAGGGGCCGGAGATCACGGCCATGAAGGGCTGGCTGAAGAGCCACGGCAAGTCCGAGAAGAGCGAGGGCCATGACCACGGTTCGATGCCCGGCATGGCGACCGAGGCACAACTGGCCCAACTGCGCACCGCGCAGGGCAAGGCGTTCGACGAGCTCTTCCTCACGCTGATGATCACTCATCACGGCGGGGCGATCACCATGGCCACGGATGTGAAGGGGCAGGGCAACAACATCCGGATCGAGGAGATGGCCGACGAGGTGGTCGCTCAGCAGACGAGCGAGATCTCGCGGATGCGGGACATGCTCTGACCGCCGTCCGAAGCATCGCCAAGGCGGCGCTTCCGCTCTACCTCAGCACCCTGGCCGCGTCGGCGGGCGCGCTCGTCGACACGGCGCTGCTCGGACGGCACGCGACCGTCTCCCTCGCGGCGTTCGCGGTGACCGCCGCGGTGTTCGCTCCGGCCACCGCGACCGTCGCGGGCGCGTTGCGCGGGGTCATGCCGTTCGTCGTGCCCCGCAAGAGCGACCCGGACGCGCTGCTGCCGATCGTCCGGAACGCCATGTGGCTGGCGTTGGCCGTGGGCGCGGTGTGCGCGGCGGCCGTCGCCTCGGTGCCGCTGATCGGTGGCGTGGCCGGGGTGCCCGTCACCGTGCTGGATCAACTGGGCCTCTTTCCCTGGCTGTTGGCGGGGAGCGTGCTGCTCGTCGCCGTCGGCCAGTCGGCGACCTCCGTCCTGGTGGCCCTCGGCCACAGCGCCCAGGTGATGCGCGCCGGGCTGCTGAGCACCGCCACGTCCGTCGGCCTGTCGATCCTGCTGGTCGGCGCGCCCGGCCCGCTTCCCGGGTACGGGCTGACCGGGGCGGGCCTCGCCATGCTCGCCGCCGCTCTGGTCGGCGCGTGGGCCAACCAGCGCACCCTGCGCCGCCGTACCGTCCTGGCCGGACGCCCGTTGCACCCCGGGCGGCCCGATCCGCGCCGGATGCTGCGGCTGGCCGCGGTGGGGATCCCGCTCGCCGGGACGGTGCTGATCAAGTTCGCGGTGCTGGGTGTGCTGACGTTCGCCGCCGCCCGGATCGGCACGGCCGGCGCTGCCGTCCACAGCGTGTCCGAGTCGCTGGTGAACGTGATGTTCACCGTGGCGGTCGCGGTCGGCCAGGCCATGATCCCGCTGACGGCCGGCGCGGCGAACGAGGGGAATGTCGCGGGCATACGGCGAAGCCTGTGGGCGGGCGTCGGTGTGACGCTGAGCGCGATCACCGTGCTCGGCGCCGTACTGCTGCTCGGCCGGCACTCGGTCGTACCGCTGTTCACCTCGGACGACGCGCTGCTCCCCCAGGTGGTGCGCCAACTGCCCCTGGTGCTGCTGGTGGTGGTCACCGACGCCCTTCAGGCACTCGCCGGGTTCGCGCTCATCGGGCTCAGACGGACCGTGCCGAGCCTGGTGTCCACCGCCGTGTGGTTCGGGGCGCTCGCGGCGGTCGCCGTCCCCGTGGCCGAGGCGGGCGGACTCACCGCCCTGTGGGCGGCACTGGCCTGCGCGAACCTGCTCCAGGCGGTGACGAAGTGGGCCTCGTTCCACCGCCACAGCGGGGGTGTCGGCGCGAGCGCATGCGGCCCCTCAGTGGCGGGCCCGGCGCCGCGTCAGGAAACCGGCGTCGCGGGCCTGGCCGATCAGCCGGAGTGACTTGCGGCGGCCGAACCCCGTGGCGGTCATGACGGCGAGGACGGGGTCGGCGCCCTGTTCCTGAGCCGCGCGGTACTTCTGCGCCACCAGCCACTGTCCTTCGACACCGCGCGGCCAGCCGGACCCGGCCAGGCACGGTCCGGCGGCGTTCTCGCCGTCCGGCTCGCCGGCGTCCGCGTCGGCGCCCTCCGGTCCGGGTTCCTCGTCCGGTACGGCCCCGATGCCGCAGGCCTCCGACAGCGGCTCCTCGATCCAGTCGGCGAGCGCCGCCAGGTCGTCCAGGGAGAGCGCCGGCTCCGCCCGTACGTCCTCGATGGAGACGCACCCCTCGGACACCACGGCGACCGCGTCGACATGGGCGCCGTCACCGAACTCCAGCCGCAGCCCGAACCACGCCGTGGCCCCGGTGCCGTCCCGCACTTCCCACGCGGGCCACACGGACACGGCACCATCCGTCGCAAGGCGATCGGAAAGATTAAGAAAGGATGCTTCCAGCACACACGCAACGTAACCGCATGATCACATTCCATACGAACGAACACGCGTCCCGTACGGCGCACAGCACCCTGTCAGCGGAGCGGCGGCGGTGCGATGCTGGACTCGAGAGCGACTCCCGAAGAT
Source organism: Streptomyces muensis (assembly GCF_021474425.1). GTDB lineage: Bacteria > Actinomycetota > Actinomycetes > Streptomycetales > Streptomycetaceae > Streptomyces > Streptomyces muensis. The sequence continues at coordinate 6,778 of NZ_JAKEIP010000149.1, forward strand.
CCTCAAGATCCCCGAAGGTCCCCTGACGAGGAGTTCCGCCGTGCTGCGTGTCGCCGTCGTCGGCTCCGGGCCGGGCGGGTGCTACACCGCCCAGAGCCTGGTGCAGCAGGACCCCGACGTGCTCGTCGACGTCCTGGACCGGCTGCCGTGCCCGTACGGCCTGGTGCGGTACGGGGTGGCGCCGGACCACGAGAAGATCAAGTCCCTCCAGAACAACCTGCGGGCCGTGCTGGAGCACGAGCGGGTGCGGTTCCTCGGCGGGGTCCAGGTCGGCCCTGGCGGGGTGCCGGCCGGTCGGCTGCGGGAGCTGTACCACGCCGTCGTGTACTGCGTGGGCGCCGCCACCGACCGGCACCTCGGGATTCCCGGCGAGGACCTGCCGGGCAGCTGGTCGGCGACGGAGTTCGTGTCCTGGTACAGCGCCCATCCGGACGCCGTGGACGACGGGTTCGTGCTCGGCGCGCGCTCGGCGGTCGTCATCGGCGTCGGCAACGTCGCCGTGGACGTCACACGGATGCTGGCCCGTGGCCCGGCCGAGCTGACCCCCACCGACATGCCGCAGGCCGCGCTCACCGCCCTCACCGCGAGCCGGGTGACCGATGTCAGCATGGTCGGGCGACGCGGCCCGTCACAGGCACGGTTCACCACCAAGGAGCTCCGCGAGCTGGGCACGCTGCCGGACACCGACGTGGCCGTGGATCCGGCGGAGCTGGCGCTGGATCCGGCCTACGCCGACCCCTCCGGACTGCCCGCCCCGCAGCGCCGCAACGTGGAGGTCCTGCGCGGCTGGGCCGAGACCCCGCCGCACGACGCCGGCCACCACATCCGGCTGCGCTTCTTCCTGCGTCCCGTCGAACTCCTCGCCGAGGACGGGCGCGTGGGCGCGGTGCGCTTCGAGCGGACGGTGTCCGACGGCCAGGGCGGCGTGGCGGGGACGGGCCGGTACGAAGACGTCGAGGCCCAGTTGGTGCTGCGCTCGGTGGGCTATCGCGGAGTGCCGCTGGAGGGACTGCCGTTCGACCCGGCGACCGGCACCGTGCCGCACCTCGGCGGGCGCGTCCTGCGCGAGGGCCGCGTCGCGCCGGGCGAGTACGTGGCCGGCTGGATCAAGCGCGGCCCGACGGGCGTCATCGGCACGAACCGTTCGGACGCCAAGGAGACGGTGACGGCTCTCCTGGCGGACTCCTCCGCACTCGTACGCGAAGTCAGGCCCGAGGACCCGCTCGTGGCCCTGCGCGCCGGGGGCGTCGAGCCGGTCGAGTGGACGGGGTGGTGCGCCATCGAGCGGGCGGAGGCGGAGCTGGGGGCGTCGCTGGGGCGCGGGGTGGTCAAGCTTCCCGACTGGCAGTCACTCATGGCGGCCGCGCACGAGAGCGCCCCGTAAGGGGGCGCAGGGCGCTCCAGGGCGGGGTGGTACCGCCGACGGTACTGCCTTTTCAGGCGCTGCCGGTCAGGCGCTGCCGAGGCGGGCGGCCTGGCGGTCGGCGGCGTCGAGGAGGCAGTCGAGGAGTCCCGGGAAGAGGCCGTCCAGGTCGTCCTTGCGCAGGCCGTTCATCTTGGCCGTGCCCCGGTAGACCTGCTGCAGGACACCGCTCTCGCGCAGCACCCGGAAGTGGTGCGTGGTGGTGGACTTGGTCACGGGCAGGTCGAAGTGCGAACAGGAGAGTTCGTCGTCGACGGCGGCGAGCTCCCGCACGATCCGCATCCGCATCGGGTCGGACAGTGCGTGCAGCACGCCTTCCAGCCGGATCTCCTCGCGCGTCGGATGCGGGAGGTCACGGCTGCTCACAGCGGGGCTGGTCACGGCGGCTCCACTTCGTCGGGTTCCCTCACTCGGGATTTCCCGTGTTCGGGTTCCCTCATTGTACGAGACCTCTCGTAGTTTGACACTTCCCGTACTACGATGCCTATCGTACGAGTCGACCGCTGGTCCCCGTGACGAATGGAGTCCGCCGTGAGTGCCCTCTTCGAGACCTACACCCTGCGCGATGTGACGATCCCGAACCGGGTGTGGATGCCCCCGATGTGCCAGTACTCGGCCGCGCCCGAGGGCCCCGAGGCGGGCGTCCCCAACGACTGGCACTTCGCGCACTACGCGGCCCGCGCGGCCGGCGGCACCGGCCTGATCATCGTCGAGGCCACCGGGGTCAGCCCCGAGGGCCGGATCTCGCCGTACGACCTGGGCATCTGGAACGACACCCAGGTCGAGGCGTTCCGCCGGATCACGCGCTTCCTGGTGTCGCAGGGCACCGTGCCGGCCATCCAGCTCGCCCACGCCGGCCGCAAGGCCTCCACCGACCAGCCCTGGCGGGGCGGTGCCCCGGTGGATACGGACGCGCACGGGTGGCAGCCGGTGGCGCCGAGCCCGGTCGCGTTCGCCGACGGGCACCCGGTGCCGAGCGAGCTGACGGTCGCCGAGATCCAGGAGATCGTGGGGCAGTTCGCGGACGCCGCGCGCCGCGCCCTCGCCGCCGGCTTCGAGATCGCCGAGATCCACGGCGCCCACGGCTATCTGATCAACGAGTTCCTGTCCCCGTACTCCAACCACCGCACCGACGAGTACGGCGGCTCGTACGAGAACCGCACCCGTTTCGGCCTCCAGGTCGTGGACGCCGTACGGGAGGTGTGGCCGGACGACAAGCCGCTGTTCTTCCGCATCTCGGCGACGGACTGGCTGGAGGAGCAGGGCTGGACCGCCGACGACACGGTGCGCTTCGCGGCCGACCTCCGGGCCCACGGCATCGATCTGCTGGACGTGTCCACCGGTGGCAACGCCGCGGGCGCCCGGATCCCCGTCGGGCCGGGCTACCAGGTGCCGTTCGCGGCACGGGTGAAGGCCGAGACGTCGCTGCCGGTCGCCGCGGTGGGGTTGATCACCGAGGCCGAGCAGGCCGAGAAGATCGTCGCGAACGGGGAGGCGGACGCGGTGCTGCTCGGCCGGGAGTTGCTGCGCCGGCCGTCGTGGGCTCGGGAGGCTGCGCGGGAGTTGGGCGGGGAGGTGCGTGTGCCGGAGCAGTACCACCGGTCGGTTTGATCGCCTACTCGTGGGGCGGCCTGTCTCGGTGTGCGGCCGCGGGTTGGTGGGGGCTGGTCGCGCCCACGCGGCGGAGCCGCAGATCGATTCAGCCCCGCGCCCCCAGGACGGCCCGCTCCAGGTACGGCAGGGCGTGCTGCCCCGTCACCGCCAGCGCGATCGACGCCGCCACGCCCGTCCAGGCGAGCGGGCCGAGCGGGGTGCAGCCGAAGAGGTTGCTGAGGCCCGGGGTTTCGACAAGGACGAAGAGCGCGGCGGCGGAGCCGAGGGCGGTGACGCGGACCAGCGGGCTGCCCCGGCGGTCGGCCAGGGTCTGGGCGAGTTGGGTGCCGACCACGGCGCACAGGGCCATCGTGGTGGAGCGGCGGGCGGTGCCCGGAGTGAAGCGGCCGACCAGCCAGGCGGACGTGGCGCCCAGCGTGGTCGTCAGGGCACGGTGCCGGATCTTGCTGGTGAGGGGTGTGCCCAGGAGTGAGGTGCCGAGGGGTTCGGTGCCTTCGGCGGTGCTGGCGGCCGACTTCGCGTCCGTCCCGTCGGTCCCGTCCGTCTCCTCCGGTTCCTTCGGTGTCACCGCCACCGCCATCGCCGGGAACAGGTCCGTGAACAGGTTCACCAGCAGCATCTGACGGGTGGACAGGGGCGCAGCGCCGGACAGGAGGGTGCCGAGGAGGCCGAAGCCCACCTCGCCGGCGTTGCCGCCGATCAGGATGGCGATGGCGTCCGCGACGCTGTGCCACAGCGCCCGGCCCTCGACGACCGCCTCGATGAGGACCGTCAGGTCGCCGTCGGTGAGGACGAGGTCGGCGGCGTTGCGGGCGGCGGCCGAGCCGCGGGCGCTGATGCCGACGCCGATGTCGGCGGCGCGGATGGCCGCCGCGTCGTTGGCCCCGTCGCCGACCATGCCGACCACCCGCCCGGCGTCCCGCAGTGCCTCGACGACCTGGAGTTTCTGCTCGGGCGCCACCCGAGCCACCACGCCCATGTCACGCAGCATCCGGGCGCGTTCCGCCCGGTCGGCGGACGCCAGTTCGTCACCGGTGACGACGCCGGTGTCCTCGGGCCAGCCCAGCTCGGCGGCGATGGCGCGAGCGGTCTGCGGATGGTCCCCGGTCAGCATGACGGGACGTACGCCTGCCTTGCGCAGGCCCTCGACAAGGGCCGTGGAGGTGTCGCGGGGTACGTCGGCGAGCGCGAGCAGACCCGTGAACTCCAGCTCTTCCAGCGGCTGTTCGAGGATGTCCGCCGCGTCGTCGGCCGTATCGAGCCGGCGCCTGGCCACCGCGAGGACGCGCAGTCCGTCGGCGGCCAGGCCGTGCGCCGCCTCCGACACCGACGAGGGCAGTTCGGCGCAGGCGGGCAGCACCGTCTCCGGGGCGCCCTTGACGACCAGTACGGCGGTGCCTTCCTCGGCCTCGCCGACCGCGGCGGCGTAGCCACGGCCGGCCTCGAAGGGCAGGCCCTCGGTCTGGGACCACTCGGGGTCGGGTCCCGCCGCGTCCAGGACGGCCTCGTCGGTGGCGTGCACCGGCCGGTCCGAACCGCCGTTCAGCTGAGGGCAGGCGCGTGCCGCGGTGCGCAGCGTGGGGTCGTCCGCTTCGGGCCTGCCGACCGTGCCGTCGGCGTCCGTGACGCGGACGAGGCGGAGCCGGTTCTCGGTGAGGGTGCCGGTCTTGTCGAAGCAGACGGTGTCCATCCGGCCGAGCGCTTCGAGGGTGCGCGGGGCCCGGACGAGGACTCCGCGGCGGCTCAGCCTGCGGGCGGCGGCCAGTTGGGCCACGGTCGCCACCAGCGGCAGCCCTTCGGGTACGGCGGCGACGGCCACCGCGACGCCACCGCTGACCGCCCGGCGGATCGGAGTGCCGCGCAGCAGGGACAGTGCGGTGACCCCGGCACCACCGGCGAGGGTCCAGGGTAGCGCCTTGTCGGTGAGTTCCCGGAGCCTGGCCTGCACTCCGGCGGACGGGGGCGTACGCGCGGCGAGGGCCACGGCGCGTGCGGCCTCCGTGCGCTCCCCGGTGTCGACCACGACGGCGCGGGCCTCCCCCGCCACCACGGTCGTGCCTTCGAACACCATGCAGCTACGGTCCGGCACGGCGGCGTCCGGCGTCGGGTCGACTCCCTTGTCGGCGGCCAGGGATTCACCGGTCAGCGCGGACTCGTCGACCTCCAGGCCGTCCTCCCACACCAGACGGGCGTCGGCCGGCACCACGTCGTCCGCCCGGAGTTCGATCAGGTCGCCGGGACTGAGCTTGGCGGCGTCCACGAGATGCGGCCGGGCCTTCGGCTCCTCGGCCGTGACGCGTGCCTTCTGCGTCTGCTTGGCCACCAGTCCGGACAGCGCCCGCTCGGCCCGCATCCGCTGGATGCCGCCGACGAGTGCGTTCAGGTCGAGGGCGCCGACGACCAGCAGCGCGTCGACGACGGAGCCGAGGATCGCCTCGGCGGCCGAGCCGACGGCCAGTACGGGGGTGAGAGGGTCGTCGAGTTCGCCGCGCACGGCGCGGGCGAGTTGCAGCGGCGCGGTCAGCGGGGCGAACACACGGTGCCGGCCCATCGCCTGAAATGCCTTGCGGGCACGGCCCGTTGCCTGCTCGGGCAGGGTGTGTTCCGGGCCCGGTTCGTGCTCCAGCCGTTCGCGGACCTCGGTGTGCTCCAGTTCGTGCCAGGCGACGCGCGGCCGGGGGTGCGGTGCGCGGGCCACGGCCACGCCGAGGGCGGCCCGGGTGCCGGTGAGCAGGGCCCAGGTCGCGCTCGCGTCGACCGGTGTGTGCCGCAGCCCGGGCCACGGTGCGGGGCGGCCACGCCGGGACTTGCCGATGGCGACCAGGAGCCCGGACAGTGCGGCGCCGGACCGGGCCAGGGTCTGTGACCTGCGGCCGACCTTGCGCGCGGCCGGGACCGCCCGCAGCAGCCGCCACACATCGGCCAGTCCGTGCAGGGCCAGCACGTCGGCGCCCCAGACCACGGCCCCGTCGCGGTCGGTGAGAGCGACGGCCACATCGCCGGCGAGCAGCCCGGCGAGGATGTCCTCGTCGTCCGCTGCCGGCCGGGCGACGGTGACGACGACGCCGTCGTGCTCGGCGCGCAACGCGTGCACGACATCGCTCAGCGACGGCTCGTCGCGCACCACCTGGTCGGCGAGGCTCGTGAAGTCGGCCAGGGCGGGGTCGTCCACCATCACCACGCGCAGGCCCGCGCGCCGTGCCGCGTCCAGCACCGTCTCCGCCCACGGGTCCGCGTCGGCACCCGGCGTCCGCAGCGCGCTCGGGTGCAGCACGACCGTGTCGGCCATCTCCAGCTGCCGCAGCCGCTCGGTGTCGCGCACCAGGACACCCGCGCGGGACAGCGCGGCACTCAGTACGGCGTGGAAGGCGGCGGGACCGTAGCGGGCGGCCTTGGGAGAGCCGGCGAGCACGGCCTCCGCCGCCTCGGTGCCGTCGTGCTTGACCAGCAGCGTGGCGACCGCGCCGACGATGCTGCCGGTCTCGGCGTGCGTGGCGTACTCCTGAGCCGGGGAGGTGCGCAGGGGCGGACGCGGGTGCTGGTCCCCGGCGACGCTGCCTCGCTCCGGCGCGCAGACGTCGTCGTGGACCAGGTCGAACGCCGCCGCGCGCGCGACGGTCTCCGCGAGCTGGAGCGAGCGCAGCGCGCCGTCGAGCACCAGGGCGGTGGGGGTCCGGCCGGCGCCGTGGGCGGCGGCGTTCGCGATGGCCAGCAGCATGTCCATCCGGGAGCGGCCGACCCGCGCCCGCAGCCATCCACGGAAGCGGGGGTTCTCCCGCAGCAGCGTCACCATTGCCGTCACCGACCGGGGCGAGGTCGGCAGCCGCAGGCCGTACCCGATGAACGCGGCCGCGATACCGAGCCCGTCGGCGGCGAGCGTCACGGCGGCGTCCCGTACTCCGGCCCGGTTGGCCGGGTGCGGGATCTCCTCGACCTCCTCGTCCGTGCGGGCAAGACCGTGCCGGGCCGCGAGCTCGCTCGCCTTCTCCAGCACCCGGTCGCCGGCCGACTCCTCGACGGCGGTCACCACCAGCCGGCGCAGTCCGCCGTCCCAGTACGCGAGGGCCACGTCCGGGCGCTCCGCCAGTGCGGCGGCGACCTTGCGCGCGGCCCGCTCGGTCCCGCCCTCCCGCCGTACCCGCTCCGGTGCCTCGGGCCGCAACGCGAGGTGGGCCCGGGTGCCGGACCGCCAGGGGTGCGGCCGCCCGGGCCAGGTGTCACGGGCGACCCGTACGACACGTGCCGCGCTGTCGGCACTCCGTACCCCGGCCCGGGCCGTTCCGGCCACCGCCCCCGCGGCGGCTCCGACCGCGGGGGCGGCTCCTCTGGCGAGCAGGCGGGGTCCGGCCGCGACCAGTGCGGCCGCGGCGGCCGTCGGACGTGAGAGCAGTCCCAGAACCATCGCTCGCCTCGCTCCACCTCGTTCGACGTCGCCTTTCGGTGGAGCCCGGGTTCCCGCAAAACGGCATGTCATCCGCGTACGGGAACCCGGTGCCGGCGCGGGGAGGGGGCCTAGGGCGTGCAGGTCGTCCCGCCCAGCGTGAAGGCGCCCGGCGCCGCGCTGTTCCCGGTGTGGTTCGCCTGGTAGCCGATGCTGACGCTCGCCCCGGGCGCGAGGGCCGCGTTGTAGGCGGCGTTGGTCGCCGTCACCGCGCCGGACGCCGGGGTGTACGTGGCTCCCCAGCCGTTGGTGATCGTCTGGCCTGCGGGCAGGGTGAAGCCGAGCTGCCAGCCGTTGATCGCCGTCGTGCTGGTGTTGGTGATGGTCAGGGAGGCGGTCAGGCCGGTGTTCCAGGCGTTGGTGGTGGCGGTCACCGTGCAGGCGCCGGGCTGGGGTTGGGGTGCGGGGCCGCCGCTGTCGAGGCCGAAGAAGGTGAGTACCCGGGCCGCCATGCCGTAGCCGTAGAGGTTGTGGCCGACGCCCTGGAGGCTGATCGCCTCGACGGGGGCCCGGTCACCGGTGCCGCCGTAGCGGGTGCGGGTCCAGCCGGACTGGGGTGTGTCCGTGGCGGCCGGGGTCTGGCTCACGCCCTGGACGTTCGTCCACTGCTTGATCATCTCGCCGAAGTTGGGGTGGCGCAGGACGTCGTCCTGGGTGCCGTGCCAGAGCTGCATACGGGGACGGGGGCCGCTGTAGCCCGGGTAGGCGCCGCGGACCAGGTCGCCCCACTCCTGCGGGGTGTGGGTCACGGTGCCGTTCGCGCAGGCGCTGTTCCACTCGGAGCCGTCGGTGGTGGCGAAGCAGCCGAAGGGGACGCCCGAGAAGGCGGCGCCCGCGGCGAACACGTCGGGGTAGTCGCCGAGCAGGACGTTGGTCATCATCGCGCCGGAGGAGATGCCGGTGGCGAAGATCCGGTCGGTGTCGGCGTCGTAGGTGCGCGTGACCCAGTCGATCATGGACTTAATGCCGACCGGATCGCTGCCGCCGCCCCTCTTGAGCGCCTGCGGCGAGGAGACGTCGAAGCACTTGCTGCTGCGGGTGACGGACGGGTAGAGCACGATGAAGCCGTACTGGTCAGCGAGGGTGTCGTACTCGGTGCCGTTGTACATGTCGGGGCCGGAGCCGGTGCACCAGTGAACGGCCACCAGGACGGCCGGGGTGGCGGTGACGCTGTCCGGCACGTACACGTACATCCGCAGATTGCTGGGGTTGGTGCCGAAGTCGGTGACCTCGGTGAGCGTGGCGGTGGGGACGACGTCGGTGGCGTCGGTGCGGGCCGATGCCGTGGGGGCGGTGACGAGCAGGGCCGCGAGCAGTGGAAGGAGCCCTGCGAGCAGGGCGACGAGTAACGGGAGCGGTCTTCTCGGGGTGGTGCCGATGGGAGTGGGCACGTCCTTGTCCCTTCTGGCGCTGTCGGTACCGGAGGGCGCCCTGAAGGGGCGCGGGGAACTGCGCGACCAGCCACGATGGAGCCGCAGACATCGACGGCCCGTCCCACCCCATCGTGGCATGGACACGCTCACCATGGAAGCGCTCCCACGACCGGTGCGCATTGGCCGCGGAGAGAGCCCCTACCCCCACCAGGGCTGACCGGATTCTTCTGCGCAAAGCGTTGACCAGAAAGCGCTTGCCCTCTACGTTCCGTTCAGCAGAGTGACCGAGCCGCACTGCCGCACCCCCACACGGTCGCTCTGTCCGCTCACAGCGTTCAGCAGGAAGCACATCGTTCATGTACACGATCGACCGGCTCCTCCGAAGGGACGCATCCGCATGCGTACGCTCCCCCCACGTGCACGCTCGCAAAGAACCACGCTGGTGACGGCCGCCGCGGCCGCCCTCGCCACCGCGGCCGTCCTGGTCCTGCCGCAGCCCGCCGGCGCGGCCGAGACCTCGCCGATCGGATTCGGCGCCGGGACGACCGGTGGCGGCAGCGCCTCGGCTGTCACCGTCTCCACGCTGGCCGCATTCAAGACGGCGGTCACCGGCAACTCGGCCAAGGTCGTCCGGGTAAACGGCCTGATCTCGCTGAGCGGTCAGGTGGACATCGGCTCCAACACCACGGTTCTGGGCGTGGGTTCGTCGTCCGGATTCACCGGAGGCGGGCTGCGACTGAAGAACGTCACCAACGTCGTCGTCCGCAATCTGAACATCAGCAAGCCGGTGGCGCCCGCCGACGGCATCACGGTCCAGGCGTCCACGAAGGTGTGGATCGACCACAACTCCTTCTCGGCCGACCGGGACCACGACAAGGACTACTACGACGGCCTGCTGGACATCAACCACGGCTCGGACAACGTCACGGTGTCCTGGAACACCTTCAAGGACCACTTCAAGGGCTCCCTCGTCGGGCACAGCGACAACAACGCGAGCGAGGACACCGGCCATCTGAAGGTGACGTACCACCACAACTCGTTCAGCAACGTCTACTCGCGCATCCCCAGCCTGCGCTTCGGCACCGGGCACTTCTACAACAACCACGTGGCCGGCGCGGACACCGCCTGCCACTCGCGCATGGGCGCCCAGATGCTCGTGGAGAACAACGTCTTCCGCGACACCAAGATCGCCGTCACCACGAACCGCAGCAGTGACGTCGACGGCCACGCCAATCTGCGCGGCAACGATCTCGGCGGTGCCGCGACCGAGATCTCCCAGGTCGGCTCCTTCACCGCGCCGCCCTACAGCTACACCGCGGAGTCCGCGTCCACCGTCGTCGCCTCGGTGACGTCCGGTGCGGGCACCGGAAAGATCTGACCACCCCCCAACTGGAGGAAGGCATCCGGGACATGACTTCACCAGCAAAGCCCCGCTCCCGCCGGCGCGCCCTCACCGGCGCCCTGACCGCACTCGGCCTCTCGTCTGTCATGATCACGACAATCGGAGCACCCCCGGCGAGCGCCGCCACCTGGCCGAAGCCCAGCAGCAGCCAGCCGGTCAGCTCCACGATCAACGTCTCCGGCGTCCGCGACGGCGGCATGGTCCGCTACTACGGCAGCGGCGACCTGGCCGGCGACGGCCAGGAGGAGGGCCAGGACCCGATCTTCAAGCTCGCGGCCGGCGCGACCCTGAAGAACGTCATCATCGGCGCGCCCGGCGCCGACGGCATCCACTGCGAGGGCAACTGCACGCTGCAGAACGTGTGGTGGGAGGACGTCGGCGAGGACGCGGCCACGTTCCGGGGCGGCTCCACCTACACGGTGACCGGCGGTGGCGCGAAGAAGGCGGCGGACAAGGTCTTCCAGCACAACGGGCCCGGCACGCTGAACATCTCCAACTTCGCGGTCAGCGAGTTCAAGACCCTGTACCGCTCGTGCGGCGACTGCTCGACGCAGTACACGCGCAAGGTCAACCTCAGCAACATCGAGGTGACCGGCACGGGGTCCACGGCCCGCCTCGTCGGCATCAACGTCAACCGGGGCGACGTGGCGACCCTGCGCGGCATCACGATCCTCAACGACTCCAGCCGCAAGGTCATCCCGTGCCAGAAGTACAACAACAACACGGCGGTGGGCACCGGGCCGGACAGCACGAACTGCCTGTACTCCAACTCGGACATCACCTACAGGTAGCCGACGTCAGCCAGTAGTCCCCCCACGGTGAAGGCGGCCGTCCGAAGCGTCCCCGCACGGCGCTTCGGACGGCCGTCGTGCCGTTTCCAGGCGGCATGCGTCGCTCATGAAGGCCCCGTGTCACTCCTGAAGGCCACGCGCGCGTACGTCCTCCGCCAGCTCCCGTCGGTAGTCCGCGTACGCCTCGCGCAGCCGCTCGCCCGGCCAGTGGGCGGGGAGGAACGGGGGCGGCAGCACCGGATCGGCGAGCAGATGCCGTACGACGGCGGCGAAGCCGGTGAAACGGTCCGACGGGCGCCGGGCGCCCTCCACATGGTTCAGCAGGGCGCGGCCCGTTGCGGCCCACGCGTCCAGCGGCCACAGGTCAGCGGCCAGCTCCCGCGCGGGGCGGTCGGGGCGGGCCGTGTAGCACTGGGCCACCTCACCGAGGTCGTCCGGCAGGGTGCGGCGGAGGTTGGCGGGTCGCAGCCAGACGCCCTCGCGGAGTTCGGCGAGCCGGAGCCGGGTCAGCTCGGTGCGCAGTTCGGCGCGTTCGGCGGCGCCTCGGCCGGTGGCCGTGACGACGACCATCTCCCAGTCACCGCCCCAGGGCTGGGTCTCGGGGTGGACGGCGGCGTCCTGGCGTCGCTGACGTTCCAGCAGCCGGGCGCTGAGTCCGTAGACCGTGTCCGCGCGCCGCAGATCGCCGGCCGTCACCATCCGGCTGAGTGCGGCCCGCAGCGTGGACCCCGCGATCCCGAACGGCTCCACGGCGCCCACCAGGTCCTTCACCGGAAGCTCGGGGGGATGCAGCCCCAGCAGCAGGCTCAGGACGACCGACCGGGCGGACAGCGGGCGCAGGTCCACCTCGTCGGCCGTGAGTGACGCGTTGTTCCGCATGGCCAGGTACCTTACGTGCCGCTCGACGTATTACAGGATTGCTGCGACCGCAGCCATGGTGCAACACTGGCGGCATGGTCTCGACATCAGCGCAGGAGCGGTCCGGGCAGTACGCCACGCACGAGGTCACCAACCAGCCTCCGCCGCTCGCCCCGTACGACGCGTCCGAGGACACGGCCCTGTTCGAAGGGCTGCGCCGCGAGGGCGCCGGGTGGGCCGAGGACGGCATCCGGCGGCTCGGGCTGCGGGCGGGGAGCGTCGAGGCGCAGGAGTGGGGCGAGCTGGCCAACCGGCACGAACCCGTCCTGCGGACCCACGACCGGTACGGCCACCGGGTCGACGAGGTCGAGTTCCACCCGAGCTGGCATCACCTGATGCGGGTGGCGGTCGCCGAGGGGCTGGCGGGGGCGCCGTGGGCGGACGAGCGGCCGGGAGCGCATGTCGCCCGGACCGCGGGCGGGCTGGTCTGGGGCCACACCGAGGCCGGACACGGCTGCCCGACCTCGATGACGTACGCCGCCGTCCCCGTGCTGCGCCGGCAGCCCGAGCTGGCGAAGGTGTACGAACCCTTGCTGACCAGCCGGGAGTACGACCCGGAGCTGCGCGTGCCGACCGAGAAGCGGGGCCTGCTCGCGGGCATGGGGATGACGGAGAAGCAGGGCGGCTCCGACGTCCGTACGAACACGACGACGGCCTGGCCGACCGCCGAGCCCGGCGTGTACACGTTGCGCGGGCACAAGTGGTTCACCTCGGCGCCCATGTGCGACGTCTTCCTGGCGCTGGCCCAGGCACCGGGCGGCCTGTCCTGCTTCCTGGTGCCGCGCGTCCTGCCCGACGGCAGCCGCAACACGTTCCGTATCCAGCGGCTGAAGGACAAGCTGGGCAACCGTTCCAACGCGTCCTCCGAGCCCGAGTTCGACGGGACCGTGGCCTGGCTGGTGGGGCCCGAGGGGCGGGGCGTGAAGACGATCATCGAGATGGTCAACTGCACCCGGCTGGACTGTGTGATGTCGTCGGCGACGCTGATGCGCAAGACGCTCGTCGAGGCGGGGCACCATGCGCGCCACCGCAGCGCGTTCGGCGCCCGGCTGATCGACCAGCCCCTGATGCGCAACGTCCTGGCCGACCTGGCGCTGGAGTCCGAGGCGGCGACGACGCTCACGCTGCGGCTGGCCGGTGCGGCGGACCGTGCGGTGCGCGGAGCCGACGCGGACGGGGCCGAGACGGCGTTCCGCCGCATCGCCACCGCCGTCGGCAAGTACTGGGTCACCAAGCGGGGGCCCGCCTTCACCGCGGAGGCCCTGGAGTGCCTCGGCGGCAACGGCTACGTCGAGGAGTCGGGCATGCCCCGCCACTACCGCGAGGCTCCGCTGCTGTCGATCTGGGAGGGCTCGGGGAACGTCAACGCCCTCGACGTGCTGCGGGCGTTGAGCAGGGAGCCGGGCACCGCGGAGGCCCTCTTCGCCGAACTCACCCTGGCACAGGGAGCGGACGCCCGGCTGGACGCGGCCGTGACCCGTCTGAAGGGCCTGCTCGCGACCGGCTCCGAGTCCGGCGCCCGCCGCCTGGTCGAACAGATGGCCCTGACCCTCCAGGCCGCCCTCCTGGTCCGACACGCCCCCGCGGCGGTCGCCGACGCCTTCTGCGCCAGCCGGCTGGGCGGTGACTGGGGGCACGCGTTCGGGACCCTGCCGGACGCGGCCGACCTGGACGGGATCCTGGGGCGGGCGTTGCCGGGTTCCGTGGCAGCCCGCTGAGGCCCGGGCCCTCTGCTACCGCCCTGTCACCCCGTCGTCCGCCCGCCCCACAACGGCCCGAACCGTGCCCACTCGTAGCCCCACTGGTCGATGCGCCTGCTCTCCAGGCGGCTGCGCAGGGCACGGCCGGCGACGAAGGGGACGCATGCGGCGCAGCCGCCCGCGAGGCCGCCGACCAGGGTGGCGCGGGTG
>NZ_JAKEIP010000150.1 GCF_021474425.1 Streptomyces muensis
GTCCATGCCGAGTTCGGCGGGGGGCCCCGGGGGGGGCCCCCCCCCCCCCCCCCCCGCCCGCGCGGCGGGGGGGGGGGGGCGGGGCCCCAGCCCCCACCCCGCCGGAGGCGCCCGCATGGATGGACCTGCCCGACGCCGACTGCTGTACGGCGGTCTTTTTCGCCACCATGCCGCGGCCCCTTCACATATTGTGATCTTGCTCGCGAATCGTGCTGGGACGATAAATCGACTTGAGTCCCGCGGCAACGGGGCACACCGCCCGATTCGCCCGCCTCGCGCATGCAGCGCGGGAGACCTGCAACCGTTGTGCCCAGCTCCCCGCCGGGTATGCAATCGAGCCGGACGTCCCAGAATCCGAACACGCGTACCGATCCATTCGGGTCACCTGAGCCGGCCCGACACGGCCGCCCCCGGCCACGGAAAATCCGGTCGGCCACTGTCCCCGCGGCGCCGTACACTGGGCGGAGCGAAAAGCGTGGATGGGGACGAGTAGCGACGTACGCAGCCCAGAGCGACCCGGGGACGGTGGAAGCCCGGGGGCGAGCGCGACGTGAAGATCACCCCGGAGCCGCCGGAAGAAAGCCGCAGCCAAGGCGAAGCCAGGACGCAGCGGCGAGTAGAACCGGCTCGCGACCCCAATGAGGGGGCTCGCCGACGCACACCCCGCGTCGGAGGGCCAAGGAGGGTGGTACCGCGGGAGCGCGCCGAAACCGGCGTAAGGAAGACACGGCTCTCGTCCCTCCGGACGGAAGGCAGCAAGTCCGCCGGAGGAAGCCCGCTGATGACAACGCCGACGTACCGCCAGGTACCCGCCCAGGTCGACCTGCCCGCCCTCGAGCACGCCGTGCTCGACTTCTGGCGCGAGCAGAAGATCTTCGCCAAGAGCCTGGAGCAGTCCGAGGGCCGCCCCGAGTGGGTGTTCTACGAGGGCCCGCCCACCGCCAACGGCATGCCCGGCGCCCACCACATCGAGGCCCGCGTCTTCAAGGACGTCTTCCCCCGCTTCCGCACCATGCGCGGCTACCACGTGGCCCGCAAGGCCGGCTGGGACTGCCACGGCCTCCCGGTCGAGCTGACCGTCGAGAAGGAGCTCGGCTTCAGCGGCAAGAAGGACATCGAGGCGTTCGGCATCGCCGAGTTCAACGCCAAGTGCCGCGAGTCCGTGCTGCGCCACACCGACGCCTTCGAAGCCCTCACCAACCGCATGGGCTACTGGGTCGACCTGAACGACGCCTACGTCACGATGGAGCCCGAGTACATCGAGTCCGTCTGGTGGTCGCTCAAGGAGATCTTCAACAAGGGCCTGCTGGTCCAGGACCACCGCGTCGCCCCCTGGTGCCCCCGCTGCGGCACCGGCCTGTCCGACCACGAGCTGGCCCAGGGCTACGAGACGGTCGTGGACCCGTCCGTGTACGTCCGCTTCCCGCTCACCTCCGGCCCGCTCGCCGGCGAGGCCGCGCTCCTGGTGTGGACGACCACCCCCTGGACCCTCGTCTCCAACACCGCCGTGGCCGCCCACCCCGACGTCGCCTACGTCGTCGCGACCAACGGCGAGGAGAAGCTCGTCGTCGCCGAGCCGCTGCTCGCCAAGGCCCTCGGCGAGGGCTGGGAGACCACCGGCCAGTCCTTCACCGGCGCCGAGATGGAGCGCTGGACGTATCAGCGCCCGTTCGAGCTGGTCGAGTTCCCGGCCCCCGCCCACTTCGTGGTCAACGCCGAGTACGTCACCACCGAGGACGGCACGGGTCTGGTCCACCAGTCCCCCGCCTTCGGTGAGGACGACCTCAAGGTCTGCCGCGCCTACGACCTGCCCGTCGTGAACCCGGTCCGCCCGGACGGCACCTTCGAGGAGGACGTCCCGCTGGTCGGCGGCGTCTTCTTCAAGAAGGCCGACGAAAAGCTCACCGAGGACCTCCAGCAGCGCGGCCGGCTCTTCAAGCACATCGCCTACGAGCACAGCTACCCGCACTGCTGGCGCTGCCACACCGCGCTGCTCTACTACGCGCAGCCGTCCTGGTACATCCGCACCACCGCCATCAAGGACCGCCTCCTCGAGGAGAACGAGAACACCAACTGGTTCCCGGACACGGTCAAACACGGCCGGTACGGCGACTGGCTGAACAACAACATCGACTGGGCGCTGTCCCGCAACCGCTACTGGGGCACCCCGCTGCCGATCTGGCGCTGCGAGGACGACCACCTCACCTGCGTCGGCTCCCGCGCGGAGCTCACCGAGCTGACCGGCACCGACCAGTCGGGCCTCGACCCGCACCGCCCGTTCATCGACGACGTCACCTTCGCCTGCCCCCAGTGCGAGAAGACGGCCACGCGCGTGCCCGAGGTCATCGACGCCTGGTACGACTCGGGCTCGATGCCGTTCGCACAGTGGGGCTACCCGTACAAGAACAAGGAGCTGTTCGAGAGCCGCTACCCGGCGCAGTTCATCAGCGAGGCCATCGACCAGACGCGAGGCTGGTTCTACACGCTGATGGCGATCGGCACGCTGGTCTTCGACAAGTCGTCGTACGAGAACGTCGTCTGCCTCGGCCACATCCTGGCCGAGGACGGCCGCAAGATGTCCAAGCACCTGGGCAACATCCTGCAGCCGATCCCGCTGATGGATCAGCACGGCGCGGACGCGGTGCGCTGGTTCATGGCGGCCGGCGGCTCCCCGTGGGCGGCACGCCGCGTGGGCCACGGCACGATCCAGGAGGTGGTGAGGAAGACCCTCCTCACCTACTGGAACACGGTCGCCTTCCAGGCCCTGTACGCCCGTACGTCGAACTGGGCGCCGTCCGCCGCCGACCCGGCCCCGGCCGACCGCCCGGTCCTGGACCGCTGGCTCCTGTCCGAGCTGCACGCGCTGACCGACCAGGTGACCCAGTCCCTGGAGGCGTACGACACCCAGCGCGCCGGCAAGCTGCTCTCGGCGTTCGTCGACGACCTGTCCAACTGGTACGTCCGCCGCTCGCGCCGCCGCTTCTGGCAGGGCGACAAGGCGGCGCTGCGCACGCTGCACGAGGTCGTGGAGACGGTCACCAAGCTGATGGCCCCGCTGACCCCGTTCATCACCGAGCGGGTCTGGCAGGACCTGATCGTCCCGGTGAGCCCGGACGCCCCGGAGTCGGTGCACCTGACGTCCTGGCCGGAGGCGGACCTGTCGGCGATCGACCCGGAGCTGTCCAAGCAGATGGTCCTGGTCCGCCGGCTGGTCGAGCTGGGCCGTGCCACGCGCGCGGAGTCTGGCGTCAAGACGCGTCAGCCGCTGTCCCGTGCGCTGGTGGCGGTCGCCGGCTTCGAGAACCTCGACCCCGAGCTGCACACGCAGATCACGGAAGAGCTGAACGTCTCGTCGCTGGCGTCGCTGTCCGAGGTGGGCGGCAGCCTGGTGGACACCACCGCCAAGGCCAACTTCCGCGCCCTGGGCAAGCGGTTCGGCAAGCGCGTCCAGGACGTGGCGAAGGCCGTCGCGAACGCGGACGCGGCCGCGCTGTCCCTTGCCCTGCGCGAGGGCACGGCGTCGGTGGAGGTCGAGGGCGAGACGATCACCCTCGCTCCCGACGAGGTGATCATCACGGAGACCCCGCGCGAGGGCTGGTCGGTGGCATCCGACTCGGGCGCGACGGTCGCCCTGGACCTGGAGATCACGGAGGAGCTGCGCCGGGCCGGCCTGGCCCGTGACGCGATCCGTCTGATCCAGGAGGCCCGCAAGAACAGCGGCCTGGACGTGGCCGACCGGATCGCCCTGCGGTGGACGGCGACGGACCCCGCGGTGATCGCGGCTCTGTCCGAGCACGCGGGCCTGATCGCCGACGAGGTCCTCGCCACGGACTTCGCCCAGGGCGAGGCGGACGACAGCTACGGCTCCCCGTTCGAGGACGAGGGCCTGACCCTGACGTTCCGTCTGCGTAAGGCGTAGCGCTCCGCCGGGGGCGCGGTCGCATCTGCCAGGCCCGCTCGTTCTGCGTCTGCGGGCGGTGCCTGGCTGGTCGCGCAGTTCCCCGCGCCCCTCAGGTCGGCTTCACCACCATCGGCTGCCCAGCCGGCGCAGCAGCCCACTCAGCCCGCGGGCAGTCGTGCCGCTGGGGCGGCACGGGTGGGCGCGGGCGGCACCCCGCAAGCGCCGGGCTGCGCGACCCACCCCCCAGCCCCAACGCCGGGCACCTCGAAGGCCCGGGCCCCGAAAAATTCTCGGTGGTCCGGGCCTTCGGCGTTGTGTCCGTAGGACACCCCGGCCACTTCCGAACAAACACCGCAAACCCCGTGAACACGCGTAGCAAAAGGGCGGGGCCCCGGATCGAAATCCGGGGCCCCGCCCTGAACGCTGCCGACGCCTACGGCGTACTACCAACCGTCAGTTGTCGTCCTCGTCGATGAGGAACCCGCGCATCGGCGACGGAGCCTGGCCCATCGGGGACGGACCCTGCGGCCGGACCGGTGCCATGGGCTGGGTCATCGCCGGGGACATCTGCTGCTGACCGCCGTAGGACGGAGCAGCCGGAGACGGGGCGCCGCCCATCGTCTGGTTGCCGCCGTACGACGGGGCACTCGCACCGGCCGGAGCCATGGAAGGCGCCGGGGACGGCGGGAGCGACGCGGCGGCCGGAGTGCGCGGCGGGGCGAGCGAGTCGTCCGCCTGGGTCTCCAGCTGGCGCAGCTGGGACTCGAGGTAGGACTTCAGCCGCGTGCGGTACTCGCGCTCGAAGCCGCGCAGGTCCTCGACCTTGCGCTCCAGCGTGGCGCGGGCGGACTCCAGGGAGCCCATCGCGACACGATGCTTCTCCTGCGCGTCCCGCTCCAGGGCGTCGGCCTTGGCACGAGCGTCACGCTCAAGACCCTCGGCACGCGAACGCGCCTCGCCGACGATCTTGTTGGCCTCGGAACGAGCCTCGGCAATCGCCTGGTCGGCGGTCTGCTGGGCCAGCGAGAGGACACGGGCGGCGCTGTCGCCACCGGGACCACCCTGACCCGGGCCGCCCATGGGGCCGGGGCCACCCATCGGACCGCCCATCGGGC
Organism: Streptomyces muensis; assembly: GCF_021474425.1. Lineage (GTDB taxonomy): Bacteria > Actinomycetota > Actinomycetes > Streptomycetales > Streptomycetaceae > Streptomyces > Streptomyces muensis. The sequence goes on from NZ_JAKEIP010000150.1 coordinate 5,017, forward strand.
CACCCATCTGCTGCTGCATCGGGGGCTGGCCCATCGGCCCCGGACCCTGGCCCATCGGACCGGGACCCTGCGGGCCACCCTGACCGCCGGGACCGGCGGGCAGCTGCGGAGCACCGCTGGGCAGCTGGGGCGGGCCTCCCATGGGGCCGCCCATCTGCTGCTGCGGCGGGCCCGATATGCCGGCGGGAACAGGAGCGCCGGGACCGCGCATGCCCTGCTGAGGCATGCCGCCCTGCTGCTGGTCCTGCGGACCGCCGGGACCCTCCGGGGGCTTGCGCATGTTCTGCTGGTTCTGCGCAGCCGCGCGCGTGGCCGCGGCCAGCTTGGCGCGCAGGTCCTCGTTCTCGCGGAGCAGTCGCGTCAGTTCGGCTTCGACCTCATCGAGGAAGGCATCGACCTCGTCCTCGTCATAGCCTTCTCGGAGGCGGACGGTCGTGAACTGCTTGTTCCGCACGTCCTCGGGGGTCAACGGCATCTCTTCACCTCAACGTTGTCGTCGGCAGTCGGCAAGACCGTATCTGTCACATCGCTCACATCGCGCTCCGCACGAGCGTGATCAGGATGTAGACGATGATCATCAGTACGAAGAAGGACAGGTCGAGCGCCACGCCCCCGAGACGCAGCGGCGGGATGACCCGCCGCAGAAGCTTGAGCGGTGGATCAGTGACAGTGTAGGTGGCCTCCAGAACGACCACCATCGCCTTGCCGGGTTGCCACGAGCGGGCGAACTGGAAGACGTAGTCCATGACCAACCGGAAGATCAGCACGATGAGGAACACCATCAGCGCGATGTAGAGAACCTGCAAGACCACGCTCATGACTGGTGCTTCCCTCTCCCCTGTTCCCTGATCCGTGCTGTTGTTTCCGGTGGTGCGTCTCAGCTCTGGTTGAAGAACCCGCCCTCTGCGATACGGGCCTTGTCCTCCGCCGTGACATCGACGTTAGCAGGCGACAACAGGAACACCTTCTGCGTCACCCGCTCGATGCTGCCGTGAAGACCAAACACCAAACCCGCCGCAAAGTCGACAAGTCGCTTCGCGTCTGTGTCATCCATCTCAGTCAGATTCATGATCACCGGGGTGCCTTCACGGAAGTGTTCCCCGATGGTACGGGCCTCGTTGTAGGTCCGAGGGTGAAGTGTGGTGATCCGGTACGGCTCTCGTTCCGACACGACCTTGGGCATGATCACCGGTGCGTTCTTCTCCAGGCTTGCGCGTTCTTGTGTGATGGACGCCACGGGCGCGATGCGCGCCGGACGGCCGGATTCCGCGGGTAGCGAAGTCGATCGGGCCACGGGTTCACGCGGCGCGGGCGGCTGTACGATTCGCACCTCTTCGTCCCTTTGGGACTGGTGTGCACTGTGCGACTGGTGGGACGGGTCGTGCCGTCGATGGTCCCGCTCGGGCTCCGGGTCCAGTTCGGGCTCGAAGTCGTCATCGGGGTCGAACCCCCGGCCGTCGTACCCATCGTCCTCCACGAGGCCGAGGTAGACCGCCATCTTGCGCATCGCGCCGGCCATGCTCTGAGTCCTCCGCTCTGTGGTGGATCGACTGCCAAGTGCCCGCGATCCACGCGGTCGTTACGCCCGCCTTTCGGCGATATTGACCATATTTTCTACTGTGGTCCGACTTCCTGGCGACGTTACCCGAGCCCGGGGCGGACTCCGAGTACCGCGGTGCCGACGCGCACATGTGTCGCACCGGCCGCCACAGCCTCTTCGAGATCCGCACTCATCCCTGCCGAGACCATGTTCGCAGCCGGATGAGCTCGGCGCAGGTCCGTCGACAAATCCATCAACCGCTCGAACGCCGCCTGTTGGCGCCCCGCGTACTCCCCGCTGAGCGGCGCCACGGTCATGAGCCCGTCGAGCCGGAGCCCGGGGGCCTTCGCGACGAGGCCGGCCAACTCCTCGATCCCGCCCGGCGCCACACCACCCCTCTCGCCCCGCCCGCTCGCTCCCGCGTCCAGCGCCACCTGGACGAGGCAGCCGACCTCACGCCCCTGCCGTACGGCCTCCTTCGACAGGGCCGTCACCAGCTTGGAACGATCGACGGACTGCACGAGATCCGCGTAACCGACCACAGATCGCACTTTGTTGGTCTGCAGCTGGCCGACAAAGTGCCACGCAAGGGGCAGATCCGAGCATTCGGCGGCCTTCGGTGCCGCGTCCTGGTCACGGTTCTCGGCGACATGGCGCACACCGAGCTCCGCCAGCATCCGCACATCGCTCGCGGGATAGGTCTTGGTGACCACGATCAGGGTCACCTCCTCGCGGGCGCGCCCGGCCGCCGCGCACGCCGCGGCGATGCGGTCCTCCACCTTCGCCAGGTTCGCGGCGAGTTCGTCCTTACGGTCCGTCATGTCCATTCAGTCCAGCCATACATAGCCCGCGAGCCGACCGGTGGTGCGGTCGCGGCGGTACGAGAAGTGGTCGCGCGACTGAAGCGTGCAGACCGGCGACTGCTCCCGGTCGCGCACCCCGAGGCGCCCGAGCTGGGCGTGCACTCCGGCGGCCACGTCCACCGCGGGCGTGCCCCAACTCGTCTCGGCGTACGCCGTCGGCTCGACGGCGGCCACTTCGGCGCGCATCGCCTCGGGCACCTCATAGCACCGTCCGCAGACGGCGGGGCCGGTGCGGGCGACGATCCGGGACGGCTCGGCACCCAGGTCCGTCATCGCGCGTAGCGCTGCGGGGACGACCCCGGCGATCATGCCGGGCCGCCCCGCGTGGGCCGCGCCGACGACCCCGGCGACCGGGTCGGCCAGCAGGACCGGGACGCAGTCGGCGGTGAGGACCGCGAGGGCCAGCCCCCGCCGGGCGGTGACGATCGCGTCGACCTCGGGCACCGGACGGTCACGCCAGGGTCCGTCGACCACGACGACGTCCGCCCCGTGCACCTGGTTCATCCAGACGACCTCGCCCGGACCGAGCCCCAGGGACTTGGCGGCGAGTTCGCGGTTGGTCAGTACGGCGTCGCTGTCGTCGCCGACGGCCCCGCCGAGGTTGAGCTCCTCATACGGAGCGGCGCTCACCCCGCCCCACCGGTCGGTGAAGGCGAAGTGCGCGCCGCTCACGGTGTCGCGCTGTCCTATCACGCCTGAAGGATCACTTAAGGAAGTCCGGAACGTCCAGCTCCTCCGCCGCGCTGTCGGCGTAGGTCCGCGACGGCGGGACCGGCGGGGCGACCGGGATGTCGTTCACCGGCTCGGGTGCGGACTCGGGCTCCTCCTTCGGCGTGACGCTGCCGAGCGAGCCGAAGGACGGGCGGCTCTCGGCCGGCCGTACCGGAGTGGGCTCCTCGCGGCGGGCCGGGGACGCGGAAGGGGAAGAGGAGGAGGACGACGACGAGGTCGAACCGAGGACGTTGTCCCGGCGGGCCGGCGGCTGGCCCCCGTCGAAGCCGGCCGCGATCACGGTGACCCGGACCTCGTCGCCGAGGGCGTCGTCGATGACCGCGCCGAAGATGATGTTGGCCTCGGGGTGGGCGGCCTCGCTGACCAGCTGGGCGGCCTCGTTGATCTCGAACAGGCCGAGGTCGGAGCCGCCGGAGATGGAGAGCAGCACGCCCCGGGCGCCGTCGATGGAGGCTTCCAGCAGCGGCGAGGAGATCGCCATCTCCGCCGCGGCCACGGCGCGGTCGTCGCCGCGGGCCGAGCCGATGCCCATGAGGGCCGAACCGGCCTCGGACATGACCGACTTGACGTCGGCGAAGTCGAGGTTGATGAGACCGGGGGTGGTGATGAGGTCGGTGATGCCCTGGACACCGGAGAGCAGGACCTGGTCGGCCGACTTGAAGGCGTCCAGGACCGAGACCTGGCGGTCCGAGATGGACAGCAGGCGGTCGTTCGGGATGACGATGAGGGTGTCGACCTCTTCGCGGAGCTCGGCGATGCCGTCCTCGGCCTGGTTGGCGCGGCGCCGTCCCTCGAAGGTGAACGGGCGCGTGACCACACCGATGGTGAGGGCACCGAGCGAGCGGGCGATGTTGGCCACGACGGGCGCGCCGCCGGTCCCGGTGCCGCCGCCTTCACCGGCCGTCACGAAGACCATGTCGGCCCCCTTGAGGACCTCTTCGATCTCCTCGCGGTGGTCCTCGGCGGCCTTGCGGCCGACGGCCGGGTTGGCTCCGGCGCCGAGTCCGCGGGTGAGTTCACGGCCGACGTCGAGCTTGACGTCGGCGTCGCTCATCAACAGAGCTTGCGCGTCGGTGTTGATGGCGATGAACTCGACGCCCTTGAGACCGACCTCGATCATCCGGTTGATGGCATTGACACCACCGCCGCCGACACCGATGACTTTGATGACTGCGAGGTAGTTCTGCGGTGCTGCCACGTCGAAGGCCTCTCGCCTCGAGTTACGGGTCGTCGGATCACGAGAGGCTGTGCTTCGTGAACCGCGACTGATGCCGAATGGGACGGTCCGTAGCGCCGACCCGAACCCTAACCCTGAAGTTTAGGGTTACCAGTGTGTCTGTTCCTTGAAGTCTTCTGAACAGGACACTAAGTCGACAAGTGGCGCACGTTCAACGAACACGCCGAACCTCCCGTTTTTCTTTTCACCCTATGTGATCAGCCGTGTCGCTGCCCAACCAGGGTGCTGGCCTGCGCGGATGTGCGTCAACTCCCTGATGACGCAGGCGCGGTGGGAACGCCGACATCGAAGTACCGCGCGTCCGGCGAGGCTTTCATGAGAGCGGTGAGTGTGCGAGCCTTCGCCGCCCCCTTCTCGCCACTCCCCCAGGCGACGGTTCGTCCGCCGGTCAAAGCCAGTGAGATGTCGTCGTAGGAACGGACCTTGACGACCTGGGTGTCGCGCGCGACGGCGTCCGGAAGGGCACGGGCGACGCGCACCGCCTCCCGCACCAGACGGCTCTCCCCGAAGCGGCGCAGGCTCGCGGCGGCGGAGCTCGACCGGGACACCGTCAATTCCAGCGCGGGAACGCCTTTCGGAGCCTGAGAAACCGTGGCGAAACGGACGCCTTCCTTGTCCACTTCGACGAACTTTCCGTCCTTTTGGACAATCAGAACCGGAGTGCGCTCCGCCACTTTAAGGCTGATTCCATGCGGCCAGGAGCGAACCACGTCAACCACGTCAATTCGGGGCAATTCCCGACGCAGCCGCGCCTCAATGGCGTCGGTGTCGACGGAAATCAGCGGGGCGCCCACCGGGACGTCGGCCACCTCCTGGACCTGTTCGGGCGTCAGCACCTGGGTCCCGGAGACGGATACGCGCTCGACGCGCAGCCATTTGGAGCCGTACAGCAGCCAGATGGAGCCCGCGGCGAGCAGGACGAGCACCACGAGAAGAATGATGATCGTACGAAGTCTCGGGGTCGGCCTCAGCCGCCGCCGGGCGAGGGGCGGGTCGGACGACTCCTGCTGGCGTTCACCGCGTTCCGCGGTCGTCGGTCCGGCCACGCTCCCTGCCCTCCGTCATACGTTCCTAGCGGCGATGCGAGGCAATGGCCTCGTACACCATGCCGACGAGCAGGTCGTCGGCGTCCCGGCGGCCGAACTCGCTTGCGGCGCGGGACATCTCGTACAGCCGGTGCGGGTCGGCGAGCACGGGCAGGACGTTCTGCTGCACCCACTCGGGCGTGAGTTCCGCGTCGTCGACCAGCAGTCCGCCGCCGGCCTTGACCACCGGCTGGGCGTTGAGCCGCTGTTCGCCGTTGCCGATGGGCAGCGGGACATAGGCGGCCGGGAGTCCGACGGCGGAGAGTTCGGCGACGGTCATCGCGCCCGCGCGGCAGAGCATCATGTCGGCCGCGGCGTACGCGAGGTCCATCCGGTCCACGTACGGTACCGGGATGTACGGGGGCATTCCCGGCATCTGGTGCACCTGCGGCAGTTCGTTCTTCGGGCCGACCGCGTGCAGGATCTGGATTCCGGCCTGCTGGAGCCAGGGCGCGACCTGCTGGACGACCTCGTTGAGGCGGCGCGCGCCCTGCGAGCCGCCGGAGACCAGCAGCGTGGGCAGGTTCGGGTCGAGGCCGAAGGCGGCGCGGGCCTCGGGGCGGACGGCGGCCCGGTCGAGGGTGGCGATGGTGCGGCGCAGCGGGATGCCGATGTAGCGCGAGTTGCGGAGCTTGCTGTCCGGGGTGGAGACGGCGACCTGGGCGGCGTACCGCGAACCGATCTTGTTGGCCAGGCCCGGGCGGGCGTTGGCCTCGTGGATGACGATCGGCACACCGAGGCGCTTGGCGGCGAGGTAGCCGGGCAGGGCGACATAGCCGCCGAAGCCGACGACGGCGTCCGCCTTGGTGCGCTCCAGGATCTGCTCGGCCGCCTTGATCGTGCCGCGCAGCCGGCCCGGGACGGTGATCAGTTCGGGCGTGGGCTTGCGCGGCAGCGGCACGGCGGGGATCAGCGCGAGCTCGTAGCCCCGCTGCGGGACGAGCTTGGTCTCCAGGCCGCGCTCCGTGCCCAGGGCCGTGATCCCCACGGTCGGGTCCTGCCTGCGCAGGGCGTCCGCGAGGGCGAGCGCGGGCTCGATGTGGCCGGCGGTCCCCCCACCGGCGAGTACGACATGCACCGAAATTCACCGCTCTCCGGACGAACGCGCCGCCGAGGCACGCCGTCGCATCGTGTTCCATCTCCGAGGCGCCCGGCCGGAGCCGGCGCCTCCCGCACGCTTTCTACCAAAGCGGGGTTGCCGCACGGAAAGCGCTGCCCGCGCAGCGGGCTCGTCGCGCGCGAACGCGATCAGCAGCCCGATGGCGAACATGGTCGGCAGCAGGGCGGATCCTCCGTAGGAGAACAGCGGGAGGGGGACGCCGGCGATCGGCAGCAGGCCGAGCACCGCACCGATGTTGATCACGGCTTGCGCGGTGATCCAGGTGGTCACACCTCCCGCGGCATACCTGACGAAGCGGTCCTCCGTACGTCCGGCCACGCGGATACCCGCATAGCCTAGAGCCGCGAACAGGGCGAGCACCGACAGCGTCCCCGCCAGGCCCAGTTCCTCACCGGTGACGGCGAAGATGAAGTCGGTGTGGGCTTCGGGTAGTTGGCCCCATTTCTCCACGCTCGCACCCAGCCCGGAGCCGAAGATTCCGCCCGAGGCGAGCGCGTAGATCCCGTGCACGGCCTGCCAGCAGTCGACGGGGCCCGCCTGGGGCTCGGTGGCGCCGAGGCACTGCAGACGGGCCATGCGGTTCTCGCTGGTCTTGATCAGGAGCAGGCCGATCAGACCGGCCACCGACAGGACCCCCACGAACAGCCGGGTCGGCGCCCCGGCCAGCCACAGCAGGCCGAACAGGATCGCCGAGAGGATGATCGCCGTACCCATGTCGCCGCCGAGCATGATCAGCCCGAGCAGCATGAAGGCGACCGGCACGAGCGGGACCAGCATGTGCTTCCACTGCGTCAGCAGCTTCTTGTCCTCTTTGCGGGCGATCAGGTCAGCGCCCCAGAGCACCAGCGCGAGCTTGCCGAACTCGCTGGGCTGGATCTGGAAGGAGCCGCCGAGGGCGATCCAGTTCTGGTTGCCGTTGACCGCGACTCCTATCCCGGGGACCTGGACCAGCGCCATCAGGAAGACGGCTCCGGCGAGGATCGGGTAGGCCAGTGCCCGGTGCAGCTTCACCGGCATCCGCGAGGCGGCGAACAGCAGCCCGGCGCCGATCACCGCGGCCAGCAGCTGCTTGCGGAAGAAGTACGACCCCGGCAGCGACATCTGCAGGGCGGTGATCTGGGAGGCCGAGTAGACCATCACCAGACCGAGCACGGTGATCAGCAGGCTGCCGCCGAGGATCAGGTAGTACGCGGTCAGCGGCCGGTCCCAGGCCCGGTTCAGCCGGATGTAGAGCCGGCGTACGGCGCTGTCGTGCGGTGAGGGCCGGGGAGCGACGGGGCGCCGGACGGCGCGCTGAACAGGGGGTCGTCCCGTACGGCTACCGGGCATCGGCGCCCACCGCCTCGCCGTGGGAGTACGTACCGTCCGGCCACATCCGAGTCACGCGTCCCTCCAAGGGTCCCGAAGCACCCGCAGTGGCCGAGACCCGGCGTCAGGCGCCCGCGCCGAGTTCGCGAACCGCCTCCGCGAACACGTCACCGCGCTGGTTGTAGTTGACGAACATGTCCATCGAGGCACAGGCCGGGGCAAGCAGCACCGTGTCGCCGGGCTCGGCGAGCCGCTTGGCCTCCTGGACCGCCGCGAGCATCGCCCCAGTGTCGGTCCGGTCGAGGTCGACGACGGGTACTTCCGGCGCGTGTCGCGCGAGGGCTTCACGGATGAGGGCGCGATCGGCGCCGATCAGCACGACGGCGCGCAGCCGCTCGGCCGACTTGGCGACCAGCTCGTCGAAGACGGCGCCCTTGGCGAGCCCGCCCGCGATCCACACGACGGACTCGTACGCCGCCAACGAGGCCTGTGCCGCGTGGGTGTTGGTGGCCTTGGAGTCGTCGACGTACGCGACCCCGTCCAGGTCCGCCACATGCGCGATGCGGTGGGCGTCCGGGGTGAAGGCGCGCAGGCCGTCGCGTACGGCCTTGGCGGGCACGCCGTAGGCCCGGGCGAGGGCCGCCGCCGCAAGGGCGTTGGCGATGTTGTGCGGGGCAGGCGGGTTGACGTCGGCGACCTCGGCGAGCTCCTGGGCGTTCTTCTGCCGGTTCTCGACGAAGGCGCGGTCGACCAGGATGCCCTCGACGACGCCGAGTTGGGACGGGCCCGGGGTGCCGAGGGTGAAGCCGATGGCCCGGCAGCCCTCCTCGACGTCGGCCTCGCGCACCAGGTCCTCGGTGGCCTTGTCGGCGACGTTGTAGACGCAGGCGACGCGATTGCCCTCGTAGATACGGCCCTTGTCGCGCGCGTAGGCCTCCATCGAGCCGTGCCAGTCGAGGTGGTCGGGGGCGAGGTTCAGCACGGCCGCGGAGTGCGCCCGCAGCGAGGGCGCCCAGTGCAGCTGGTAGCTGGACAACTCCACGGCGAGGACGTCGTACTGCTCCTCGCCGAGCACCACGTCGAGGAGGGAGACGCCGATGTTGCCGACGGCGGCCGTGCGCAGGCCCGCCGCCTCGAGGATGGCGGCGAGCATCTGGACGGTCGTGGTCTTGCCGTTGGTGCCGGTGACGGCGAGCCAGGGCGCGGCGTCCGGACCGCGCAGCCGCCAGGCGAGCTCCACGTCGCCCCAGACCGGGACGCCCGCCTCGTGAGCCGCCGCGAACAGCGGCTTGTCGGGCTTCCAGCCGGGTGCGGTGACGATGAGTTCGGTGCCTTCGGGCAGGGTCGCGCCGTCGCCGAGGCGGACGGTGATGCCCAGCGCCTCCAGTTCGGCGGCCTGGGCACGCGCGCGTGCGTCGTCGCCGTCGTTGACGACCGTGACGTTCGCCCCGCGCGCGTGCAGCACCTTGGCCGCCGGGATCCCGGAGACGCCGAGTCCCGCGACGGTGACGTTCTTCCCCTGCCAGTCGGTCACTTGTCCGCTGCCCATCCCGCGTAGAAGAGACCCAGTCCGACGATCACACAGATGCCCTGGATGATCCAGAAACGGACCACCACAAGGACTTCGGACCAGCCCTTGAGTTCGAAGTGGTGCTGGAGTGGCGCCATGCGGAAGACGCGCTTTCCGGTGAGGCGGAAGGAGCCGACCTGGATGACCACCGACATGGTGATCAGGACGAACAGGCCGCCGAGGATGGCGAGCAGCAGCTCGGTGCGCGAGCAGATGGCGAGACCGGCGAGCGCGCCGCCGAGGGCCAGCGAACCGGTGTCGCCCATGAAGATCTTGGCGGGCGACGTGTTCCACCACAGGAAGCCGAGGCAGGCGCCCATCAGTGCCGAGGAGACGACGGCGAGGTCGAGAGGATCTCGCACTTCGTAGCAGGCGCCCGCGTAGGCCAGCGTCTGCGCGTTGGCGCAGGACTCCTGGAACTGCCAGACGCCGATGAACGTGTAGGCGCCGAAGACGAGCACGGAGGCGCCGGTGGCGAGGCCGTCCAGACCGTCGGTCAGGTTCACGCCGTTCGACATAGCGAGGATCATGAACAGCGCCCAGACGACGAACAGCACCGGGCCGATGGACCAGCCGAAGTCCTGCACGAAGGAGAGCTTGGTGGAGGCCGGGGTGTTGCCGCGGTTGTCCGCGAACTGCAGCGAGAGCACCGCGAAGGCGATACCGCCGAGCAGCTGGCCGGCCATCTTGGCCTTGGCCCGCAGACCCAGCGAGCGGCGCTTGACGATCTTGATGTAGTCGTCCAGGAAGCCGACCAGGCCCATGCCCGCCATCAGACCGAGCACCAGGATGCCGGAGAACGTCGGCGGCTTGCCGGTGATCAGCTTGGACAGGAAGTACGCGGCGATCGTCGCCAGGATGAAAGCGATACCGCCCATCGTCGGCGTACCGCGCTTGCTGTGGTGCTCGCGCGGGCCGTCGTCCCGGATGTACTGGCCGTAGCCCTTGCGGGCCAGCAGCTTGATCAGCAGCGGGGTGCCGACCAGCGTCAGGAAGAGGCCAATGACTCCTGAGAACAGGATCTGATTCATCATCGGGCGGCGACCTCACCCTCGGTGCCGCCCGCGAGCAGCGCCTCGGCGACGCTCTCCAGACCGACCGAACGGGACGCCTTCACGAGCACGACGTCCCCCGGGCGCAACTCGCTGCGCAACAGGTCGACCGCCGCCTGTGCGTCGGACACGTGCACCGACTCCTCACCCCACGAACCCTCGTTATATGCGCCCAGTTGCAGCCAGGACGCTTCCCTGCCCCCGACCGCGACGAGCTTGCTGACGTTGAGCCGGACGGCGAGCCGTCCGACCGCGTCGTGCTCGGCGAGCGCCTCGTCCCCGAGCTCGGCCATCTTGCCGAGCACCGCCCACGTACGGCGTCCCTTGCCCATGGCCGCGAGCGCACGCAGAGCGGCTCGCATGGACTCGGGGTTCGCGTTGTAGGCGTCGTTGACGACCGTCACGCCGTCCGGGCGCTCGGTGACCTCCATCCGCCAGCGGGAGAGGGAGCCCGCCTCGGAGAGCGCGGTGGCGATCTCTTCCGCGGACATGCCCAGCTCATGGGCGACGGCGGCCGCGGCGAGCGCGTTCGACACGTGGTGCTCACCGTACAGGCGCATGGTCACATCGCTGCACCCGGAGGGTGTGTGAAGCATGAAGGAGGGCTGTCCGCTGTCCGTGAGTCGCACGTTCTCGGCGCGTACGTCCGCTTCGCCGGACTCTCCGAAAAGGATCACCTTCGCCTTCGTACGGGACGCCATGGCCCGTACGAGGGGATCGTCGGCGTTCAGGATCGCCGCGCCGCCCTCCGCCGCCGCCGGCAGGCTCTCCACCAGCTCGCCCTTGGCCTGCGCGATCTGCTCGCGGCCGCCGAACTCGCCGATGTGGGCGGTGCCGACGTTGAGCACCAGGCCGATCCTCGGCGGCGTCAGATCGGCGAGGTAGCGGATGTGGCCGATGCCGCGGGCGCCCATCTCCAGGACGAGGAACCTGGTCTCCTCGGTGGCGCTGAGGGCGGTCAGCGGCAGCCCGATCTCGTTGTTGAGCGAACCCGGCGTGAACACCGTCGGCGCCTTGCTGCGCAGCACCTGGGCGATCAGGTCCTTGGTGCTGGTCTTGCCCGCCGAGCCGGTCAGGGCCACGAGGGTCGCGCCGAGCCGGCGTACGACATGCCGGGCGAGGGCGCCGAGGGCCGTCTGGACGTCGGCCACGACGATCGCGGGAACGCCGACGGGACGCGACGCCAGTACGGCGACCGCGCCCGCCGCGACGACCTTCTCGGCGAAGTCGTGGCCGTCCACGCGCTCGCCGACGAAGGCGGCGAAGAGGGTGCCGGGTTCCACTTCACGGGAGTCCCGGACGACCGGTCCGGTGACCTGGACGGACGGATCCGGTATGTCGTGCGTCTGCCCGCCGACGACTTCTGCGATCTCGGCGAGAGAGAGGGCGATCACAAGTTCATCCCTGGGTCTTCTGGATAGCTTCGCGCAGCACCTGGCGGTCGTCGAAGGGACGGACCACTCCGGCGATGTCCTGGCCCTGCTCATGGCCCTTGCCCGCGACCAGCACGGTGTCGCCCGGCTCGGCGCGCGCCACGGCCGCGGCGATGGCGGCGGCCCGGTCCTCGAAGACCTGGACCTCGCCACGCTCGTGTGCCGGTACGGACGCCGCGCCCTGGAGCATGGTTGCGAGGATCGCGAGGGGGTCCTCGGATCGGGGGTTGTCGGAGGTCAGTACGGCGGTGTCGGCGAGCCGGGCGGCGGCCGCGCCCATCGGCTCGCGCTTGGTCACGTCCCGGTCGCCGCCGCAGCCGAGCACGACGTGCAGCCTGCCCTCGGTGACCTTGCGCAGCGCCTTGAGCACCGATTCGACGGCGTCGGTCTTGTGGGCGTAGTCCACGACCGCGAGATACGGCTGCCCGGCGTCCACGCGCTCGAGGCGGCCCGGCACGCCCGGCACGGCGGCGATGCCGTCGGCGGCGGCCTGGACGTCGAGGCCTGCGGCGGCCAGGGCGGTGATGGCGGCGAGGGTGTTCGCCACGTTGAAGGGGCCGGCGATCGGCGACCTGGCGGCGATCCGCTCGCCCTTGGGTCCGATCACGGTGAACGTCGAGTCCATCGGGCCGATGGTCACGTCCTCGGCCCGCCAGTCGGCGTCGGGGTGGCCCTCGGCGGAGTAGGTGACGACCGGGACGCCGGCTTCCTTGACCAGCCTGCGGCCGTACTCGTCGTCGAGGTTGACGACGCCGAGCCTGCTGCGTTTCGGGGTGAACAGCTGTGCCTTGGCCCCGAAGTAGTCCTCCATGTCGGAGTGGAACTCCATGTGTTCCGGGCTGAGGTTGGTGAAGACGGCGATGTCGAAGACGCAGCCGTCGACCCGGCCGAGGACCAGCGCGTGGCTGGAGACCTCCATGGCGACGGCCTCCACGCCGCGTTCGCGCATGACGGCGAACAGGGCCTGGAGGTCGGTGGCTTCGGGTGTGGTGCGCTCGGACTTGATGCGCTCGTCGCCGATGCGCATCTCGACCGTGCCGATCAGCCCGGTCGACCGGGCGGTCTTGAGGGCGCCCTCGACGAGATACGCGGTGGTGGTCTTGCCGGAGGTGCCGGTGATGCCGATCTGGAGGAGGTCGCGGCCGGGGTGGCCGTAGATCGTGGCCGCCAGTTCACCCATCTGCCCGCGCGGGTCCTCGACGACCAGGACCGGCAGTCCGGTCACAGCGGCGCGCTCGGCGCCGGTCGGGTCGGTCAGCACGGCGACCGCGCCGAGGCCCGCGGCCTGCGTGACGAAGTCGGCGCCGTGCAGGCGGGCGCCCGGGAGAGCGGCGTACAGATCGCCGGGGCGGACGGCGCGCGAGTCATGGGTGATGCCCGTGACCGCTACGGCGGCGTCCGCGCGGTCCGGCGCGGCGGCACCCAGCTGGTCGGCGAGTTCCGCGAGGGGTGTGGCGGAGAGCTGCACCGGCCTGGGCGGCCCGGGATACGTCACGGGATGCCCCTTCTGGGTGGTTTGGGACTGATCAGCGTGTGGCACGGCGGTGAGCGTACCGGGCGCACCGGCCCGGGAGCGAAGTGAGGGGCGGGGCGTGCCCTGGTTCCCGGGGTCGGGAGTGATCGTTGTCACGAGGTGTTTCCTGGCTGCTCGGTGCTGATCAGGGTGGTCAGGGTCGGTGGTCAGTTGAAGGCGACCGGGAGCTTGGCGGGCTTGGCCCCGGTCGGCGGGACCTGGAGGGTCTTCAGGGCGAACTCCATCACCTGCTTGTAGATGGGTCCGCAGATCTGGCCGCCGAAGTAGTTGCCCTGGGTGGCGTTCTGGATGGCGCAGTACACCGTGACACGGGGCTTGTCCGCGGGTGCGAAGCCGGCGAACGACGACGTGTAGCCGCGGTACTTGCCGGTGGCCGGATCCACTCGGTTCGCCGTACCCGTCTTGCCCGCGACCCGGTAGCCGGGGATGCGCGCCTTGGTGCCGGTGCCCTCCCGGTCGTCCACGACCGACTCCAGCATCTGGGCGAGGGTCTTCGCCGTCTTGGCGCTGATCACCCGGTTCTTCTCGGGCTTCGGGGCCTCGGTGAACTTTCCGTCGGGCCCCTCGGTGCCGCGTACGAGCGTGGGTTCGACGCGGACGCCGCCGTTGGCGATCGTCGAGTAGATCGAGGCCGCCTGCATCGCGTTGAGGGACAGGCCCTGGCCGAAAGGAATCGTGTACTGCTGCGACGTCGACCACTTGTCCGGTGCCGCCAGGATGCCCGGGGTCTCGCCGGGGAAGCCGAGGCCGGTGTAGCTGCCGAGGCCGAACTTGCGCAGATAGTCGTAGAGGACCTTGTTGGCCTCCCGCTGGGTCTTGCCCAGCTGGCCGGTGGCCAGGATGGTGCCGATGTTGCTGGACTTGGCGAGCACGCCGTTGAGCGTGAGGAACCAGGTGTCGTGGTCGATGTCGTCCTTGAAGAGCCGGTCGCCGCGGTGCAGCCGGTTGGGCACGATGACATGCGTGCCGGGCGTGGCCACGCCCTCCTCCAGTACGGCGGCCATCGACATGACCTTGGCGGTGGAGCCGGGCTCGAAGGCGTCCTGGACGGCCGCGTTGCCCATGTTGGCGCTGCTGGCCGCGGAGAGGTCGTTCGGGTCGAAGCCGGGCGAGTTGGCCATGGCGAGGATCTCGCCGGTGCGGGTGTCCTGGACGATCACATAGCCGCGGTCCGCCTTGGACTCCTGCACCTGCTTGGTGATCGCGTTCTGCGCGGCCCACTGGATGTCGCGGTCGATGGTGAGCTCGACGTCGCTGCCGGGCACGGCGGGCGTCTCGGTGGAGCCGACGGTGGGGACCTGGCGGCCGCCGGACTGGGCGTAGCGGATCTCGCCGTCCTTGCCGGACAGCTGCTTGTTCAGCTGCTGCTCGATGCCGCCGCCGCCCTTGCCGTCGGCGTTGACCCAGCCCAGTATCCCGGCGGCGAGATCGCCGTTCGGGTAGACGCGCTTGCTGCTGGCGACCGACAGGACGCCCGCGAGGACGTTGACCGTGCTCTTGTCGCTCTCGGCCTTGGTGGCCAGCGCGCTCTTCAGGTCCTTGATCTGCTTCCAGACCTGCGGGGTCTGCCGGCTGGCCAGCAGGGTGTAGCGCAGGTTCTTGTTGGCGGGCCGGAGCTTGTGGACGATCTTCTCCGGCTCCTGGCCGAGGATCGGCGCGAGGAGGGCGGCCGCCTGCTCGGGGCCGTCGTCGATCTTCAGCTGCTCACGGGAGAACAGGGTGGGGTCGGCCGTGATGTCGTACGCGTCCACGCTGGCCGCGAGCGCCACACCGTTGCGGTCGGTGATGCCGCCGCGCTCGGCGGCCAGGGTGTAGCCCACGTACCGGTTCTTCTCGGCCTTGGCGGCGTAGGTGCTCGCGTCGACGCCCTGCACCTGGAGCAGCCGTACGACGAAGACGGCCAGGACGAGGGTCAGGGCCAGGCCGACCATGCGCAGCCGGGGGCGGGGACTGCCGAGCCTGATCCTGCCGGTGGGCATGGGGCGGGGCCGGGTG
>NZ_JAKEIP010000151.1 GCF_021474425.1 Streptomyces muensis
GTCTGGGGCGGACCCTGCGGCGGGGGCGGCGCCTGCGGGGCGTCCTGCGGAGGCTGCGGTGCGCCGAAGCCACCCTGCCGCGGGTCCTGCGGTGCGCCGAAACCGCCCTGGGGCGGCTGGTTGGGCGGCTGGCTCATGAGCGGTTCCCCCTCGTGACCGGTGTGGTGCCACGTCCTGCGCCGTCGCGTTTCCGCCACACCGGCGGTTCTCAGACTGTTCTCAGACGGCTCTTTCTATCACCCACCCCCGACACCCCACCGAGCCGTCTCGCCCCTGTTCCCAAGGGAGAACCGCCCCGTGATGCCCCCGTTATCCGCCTTCACACCCCCTTCACCAGAGGCGCGCAGCGCCCTGGTGAGGGGCGCGGGGCTGTGTCGATTTGCGGCTCCGCCGCGGGGCGCGACAAGCCACAACGGCGCCGCACCCGACAACCAACACTCCCCGGCACCCCCGTAGTCGCACCGCCCCTCCCGCGGAGCGCTACGCGTCCTCGGCGAGTTCCAGCCACCGCATCTCAAGCTCATCCCGCTGCCCCGCCAAGTCCCGCAACTCAGCGTCGAGTTCGGCAACCTTCGCAAAGTCCGTGGCGTTCTCGGCGATCCGCGCATGCAGCCCGCTCTCCCGCTCGGAGAGCTTGTCGAGCTGTCGCTCGATCCGCTGCAACTCCTTCTTCGCGGCACGCACATCCGCGGCGCTCTTCTCAGGTACGGCCCTCTCGGCGGCCGGAGAAGACGCCGCCGCGCCGGAGGCGACCTGCGCCTCCATCCGGTGCCGCCGCTCCAGGTACTCGTCGATGCCCCGCGGCAGCATCCGCAGGGTGGCGTCACCCAGCAGCGCGAACACCCGGTCGGTGGTGCGCTCGATGAAGAACCGGTCGTGGGAGATGACGATCATCGAGCCGGGCCAGCCGTCGAGGACGTCCTCCAGCTGGGTGAGGGTCTCGATGTCGAGGTCGTTGGTGGGCTCGTCGAGGAAGAGGACGTTGGGCTCGTCCATGAGCAGCCGCAGCAGCTGCAGCCGGCGCCGCTCACCGCCGGACAGGTCCCCGACCGGCGTCCACTGCTTCTCCTTGCCGAACCCGAACGTCTCGCACAGCTGACCGGCGGTCATCTCCCGCCCCTTGCCGAGGTCGACGCGCTCGCGCACCGCCTGGACGGCCTCCAGCACCCGCCAGTTCGGGTCGAGTTCGTCGACCTCCTGGGAGAGGTAGGCGAGCTTGACGGTCTTGCCGACGGCGATGCGGCCACCGGCGGGCTGGGTCTCGCCGTCCGTCCGCGCGGCCTCGGCCATCGCCCGCAACAGGGAGGTCTTCCCGGCGCCGTTGACGCCGACGAGGCCGATCCGGTCGCCGGGGCCGAGCTGCCAGGTCACATGCTTGAGCAGCACCTTGGGGCCGGCCTGGACGGTGATGTCCTCCAGGTCGAAGACGGTCTTGCCGAGCCGGGAGGAGGCGAACTTCATCAGCTCGCTGCTGTCCCGGGGCGGCGGCACGTCCTTGATGAGCTCGTTGGCGGCCTCGACGCGGAAGCGCGGCTTGGACGTCCGCGCGGGGGCGCCGCGGCGCAGCCAGGCGAGCTCCTTGCGGACGAGGTTCTGCCGCTTGACCTCTTCGGTGGCGGCGATGCGCTCGCGCTCGGCGCGGGCGAAGACGTAGTCGGAGTAGCCGCCCTCGTACTCGTAGACGGTGCCGCGCTGGACGTCCCACATGCGGGTGCAGACCTGGTCGAGGAACCAGCGGTCGTGGGTGACGCAGACGAGCCCGGAGCGCCGCTCGCGCAGGTGCTGGGCGAGCCAGGCGATGCCCTCGACGTCGAGGTGGTTGGTGGGCTCGTCGAGGACGATCAGGTCCTGCTCCTCGATGAGCAGCTTGGCGAGCGCGATCCGGCGCCGCTCGCCACCTGAGAGCGGGCCGATGACGGTGTCGAGGCCCTGCGGGAAGCCGGGCAGGTCGAGGCCGCCGAAGAGCCCGGTGAGGACGTCCCTGACCTTGGCGTTCCCGGCCCACTCGTGGTCGGCCATGTCCCGGATGACCTCGTGGCGGACGGTGGCCTCGGGGTCGAGGGAGTCGTGCTGGGTGAGCACGCCGAGCCGCAGTCCGCCGGAGTGGGTGACCCGGCCGGTGTCGGCCTCCTCCAGCTTGGCCAGCATCCGGATCAGGGTCGTCTTGCCGTCGCCGTTGCGCCCGACGACGCCGATGCGGTCCCCCTCGGAGACGCCGAGGGACACGCCGTCGAGCAGGGCACGGGTGCCGTACACCTTGCTGACGTTCTCGACATTGACCAGGTTGACGGCCATTTCTCTCCTGCCCAGGGGGACGATCGACCTTCCAGGGTAGTCGCGCCCCGCGCCGGCCCCTCACCCCCTGCGGCTCTTCGGACACGCGTGCGCCCCGGGAACCCCCCGTGGTCCCCGGGGCACGGCGACGTGCTCGGCCGTCAGCGGCGGGCGGCCGCCGCGCGGACCTCGCCGAGGAGGTCGTACATGATCTGGCCGGGGCACTCGGTGGCGAAGTAGTCGCGGTGACCGCCGACCGTGTGGGTGTCCTTCTTGGTGCCGTTGACCGGGTTGGTATACGTGACCTGCGCCTGCGGGTCCAGGCCCTTGAAGCGGGTGATCACCTTGATCAGCCGGATCAGGGAGGCCTTGGCCGCGTCCGTCGGGGCCTGCTGGTCGAGGTTGCCGATCAGGGCGATGCCGAGGGCGCCGGAGTTGTAGCCCACGGAGTGGAAGCCGGTGACGAGGTCGCCGTCGGGGTTGAAGGCGGGGATGCCGTCGTCGCCGGAGTAGCGGCCTTCGTAGACGTTGCCGGCCTCGTCGATGAGGAAGTGGTAGCCGATGTCGCCCCAGTCGTTGGTGATCGCGTGCATCTCGTAGATCGCGCGCACCGTCGCGGCCGGGTCGGGGTCGTCGTTCGGCGTCGCGGTGTGGTGGACCGTGATGATCTGGAGCGGGTAGTACGTCTCCGGCGAGTTGACCGAGCCGTCCGGCTTGAACCGCTTGGACTCGTCGGCGCCCCAGGCCGGCCGCGAGAGATAGCGCACGCCGCGCACGCGCGTGGGCTCGCTCGGCACCTGGAAGGTGCGGTCGGGGCCGTCGGTGGTGTCGATCGCCAGCGAGTGCACGCCGTCGATGCCGCTCGACGCCTTCACCTCGTACGCGGTGGCGTTCTGGGCGGCGACCAGGACCGTGCCGCCGTCCTCGGCGGTCGCGCAGCCACTCTTCAGGGTCTGCCAGTCGCCGTCCGCGAGCCGGATGGCGGCGCCCTCCTTCGCGCCGGACCAGCGCACCCCGACGTAGGAGGCGGCGAACGCGGTGGTGGCCGCGCCGGTGCCGGTGGCGGCCTCGGTCCGGGTGGCGGGGAACTTCTCCGGCGTCGTACCGGAATCACCGGAGCCGGACGCGGAGTTGTCGCTCTCGCCGGAGTCCGTGGAGGCGAAAACCATCGGCGTGATCGCGGCTCCGGCAGCCACCGCGCCACCCGCGGCGATCATGCCGCGGCGGGAAAGCGAGCGCTTTCTACGGTGGGACGGCTGGGCGGGGGTGGGGGATTCGGACACGGAAGTGTCCCCTTCCAGAAGTGCACTTGACGGTGGGGGGGCCGGGCACGGGACACACACGGCCCGGCAGTTGAAACGTCAAGCGACCCTAACGGCCCCACCCGCCCCAGGTGTACTGCGAGCGCAGTACATTCATGTGGAGATCGGGCAAAGAACGTCTACTTGTGAGTAGGGCGTCACGCTCCGGTGACGGACACGACCGTGGCGCCCGGCGCGGGCCCCGACGCCGTGCGCACCGCGCGGCAGGTGCCGGACGTCCGCAGGGTCTCGGCCACCTTCGCGGCCGACTCGGGGTCGCGGGCGAGGAACGCCGTCGTCGGGCCCGAGCCGGAGACCAGCGCGGTGAGCGCACCGGCGGCGCGGCCCGCGGCGAGGGTGTCGGCGAGCTCCGGGAACAGCGAGAGCGCGGCGGGCTGGAGGTCGTTGGAGACGGCGGCGGCCAGCGCGTCCGGGTCGCCCTTGGCGAGGGCGTCGAGCAGCGGCTGGGAGGCGACGGGCTCGGGGATGACCGTGCCCTCGCCGAGCCGGTCGAACTCCCGGAAGACGGCGGGGGTGGACAGCCCGCGGCCGGCCATCGCGAACACCCAGTGGAAGGCGCCGCCCACGTCGAGCACGCGCAGCTTCTCGCCCCGCCCGGTGCCGAGGGCCGCCCCGCCGACCAGGCTGAACGGCACGTCGCTGCCCAACTCGGCGCAGATGTCGAGCAGTTCCGCACGGGAGGCGCCCGTACCCCACAGCGCGTCGCACGCCAGCAGCGCACCCGCGCCGTCCGCGCTGCCGCCCGCCATGCCGCCGGCGACCGGGATGTCCTTGGCGATGTGGATGTGCACGTCGGGCGTACGGCCGTACCGCGCGGCGAGCGCCTCGGCCGCGCGGGCGGCAAGGTTCGTACGGTCGAGCGGGACCTGCTCGGCGTCGGGGCCGTCACAGGTGATCCGCAGCCCGTCGGGCGACGGCGTCACGGTGACCTCGTCGTACAGCCCGACGGCGAGGAAGACGTTGGCCAGGTCATGGAACCCGTCGGAGCGGGCCGCGCCGACCGCGAGCTGGACGTTGACCTTGGCGGGGACGCGGACGGCGACGCTCGCGCTCACTTACTCGGACTCCTTGTGCTGGGCGGCGGCTTCCTTGTTCTCCGCGATGGCCGCGAACTCCTCCACCGTCAGGGCCTCTCCGCGGGCCTGTGGCGAGATGCCGGCCGCGACCAGGGCCGCCTCGGCGGCGGCTGCCGAACCCGCCCAGCCGGCGAGGGCGGCGCGCAGGGTCTTGCGGCGCTGGGCGAAGGCGGCGTCGACGACGGCGAAGACCTCGCGCCGGGAGGCGGTGGTCTTGAGCGGTTCGGTGCGGCGGGTCAGGGACACCAGGCCGCTGTCGACGTTCGGCGCGGGCCAGAAGACGTTACGCCCGATGGCGCCGGCCCGCTTGACCTCGGCGTACCAGTTGGCCTTGACCGACGGCACACCGTACACCTTGGAGCCGGGCGCCGCGGCGAGGCGGTCGGCGACCTCGGACTGCACCATGACGAGGGTGCGTTCGATGCTCGGGAAGGTGGCGAGCATGTGCAGGAGGACGGGGACGGCCACGTTGTAGGGGAGGTTCGCGACCAGGGTGGTGGGGGGCGGGCCGGGGAGCTCGGTGACGTGCATCGCGTCGGAGTGCACCAGCGCGAAACGGTCGGCGCGCTCCGGCATGCGGGCCGCGATCGTGGCGGGGAGCGCCGCGGCCAGTACGTCGTCGATCTCCACCGCCGTGACCCGGTCGGCGACCTCCAGCAGGGCGAGCGTGAGGGAGCCGAGTCCCGGGCCGACCTCCACCACCACGTCGTCGGGGCGGACCTCCGCGGTGCGGACGATACGGCGGACCGTGTTCGCGTCGATCACGAAGTTCTGGCCGCGCTGCTTGGTGGGCCGCACACCGAGGGCGGCCGCCAGTTCACGGACGTCGGCGGGGCCCAGGAGGGCGTCGGGGGTGGGGCTGCTGCTCACGGCCACAAGGGTACGGGTCAGCGCGGGCAGCGCTCGTCCGCCCGTGGCCGACCCCGCTCCGCGGGCTCACCCGTGCAACCGTTCCCCGCAGTGCGGCCACGGGCTCGCCCCCTGGCGGACGTACAGCTTCTTCGCCCGCATCGTCTGTTCCTCCGCCGGGGCGTCCTGCGGGCGGCCCTTTCCGCCGAGGTTGTGCCACGTCTGGGTGTCGAACTGGTACAGCCCGCCGTACGTTCCCGAGGAGTCCACCGCGTCCGGCCGCCCCCCGGACTCGCAGGCCGCCAGCCCCTGCCAGTTCAGTCCCCCGGCCGCGCGCACGGACGTCGGCAGCGGCTTGGTCCCGACCTTGACCACCTGGGTCTGCGGCTCGCGCACCACCTCGGACTTGATCCGCCGCGGCTTCTGCTTGACGCCGTTGACGGTGCGCAGGGAGTACGTGATCCGGCGCAGGCCCAGCCGGCCCGCCCGCTCGACGACCTCCGTGCCCTTGAACACCGAGGGGTCCTCGACCCGCTGTACCGCGAACTGGATCGCCTCGTCGTGGATCTCCTTGCGGCCGGTGATCCGCAGGACGGTGACCGCCTGGCCGTCGCGCGGGAAGCTGTCCAGGGGGACGGAGGTGGTGTCCTGGCCGCGCAGGGTGATGCCGGCCTGCTGTACGACCTCGCTGACGGTCGCGGCGTTGGTGCGGATGGTGCTTGCCCGGCCGTCGGCCATGATCGTCACGGCGCGTTCGGTACGCACGTCCAGCGTGAGCCCCTCACGGCCGATGCGCCGCGAGCGCGAGGTGGAGACGTACGCCCCCTCCGCGCGCACCCCGATCTGCCGCAGCGCCGCCTCCACCGTCTGCTCCGTCGTCCACACCTCGCGCCGCCGGCCGTCCAGGGTCAGCCGCACGGGCCGTCCGTAGCGCACCGCGACCTCGTCGCCGCTGGTCAGCGCCGCGTCGGCGGCGGGCGTCACGGCGTCGTGGGCGCCCACGCCGACGCCCTCCTCGTCGAGGAGTTCGGTGACGTCGTCCGCGAAGGTGTGCAGGGTGCGCGGCTTGCCGTCGACGTTCAGCTCGATCGCCTTGTCCTTGGCGACGAAGGCGCTCGTGCCGCCCGCGAGGAAGGCGACGACCAGCGCCTGCGGGACGAGCCGGCGCATGGGCCCGTCCCCCCGCTCGGCGAGCCGCGCCCGGCGCCGGTGCGCGGCGCGCCGGCCGCTCCGGGGGCGCACGACGGGTTCGTACGCCGTCTCGGACTCCTCGTAGGCGGGCCGGTACGTGTCCTCGTACGCGCCGCCGTACGGGCCACGCCCCTCGTAGCCCTCGTATCCCTCGTACCCGCCGTATCCCTCGTACGAGGGTGCGACCCCCACCCCGTACGCCAGCGTCCGCACGCTGTTCGGGTCGAAGCCGCCGTACCCCGGGGGCCGGTGGGCCGGGCTCGGGCCATACGTCTCGTACTGCGCGTTGCTCACGACGACACGCTCCAGCGGAGGGGTCCGTTTCAGGGCCCCCAGAACCTAGCGGAGCGGTGAATAACCTCCAAAGCGACGCGACTACCCACAGTCGTGACAAGTCGGAGGTGTACCCCCGCGAGCGTTATGCGGCGGTTATCCGTCAGTAGCCGAAGGCATGTGCCGTGTTCGCCCCGAGGGCCGTCGCCAGCGCGTCCTCGTCGATGCCCCGGACGGCGGCCATGGCGCGCACCGTGACCGGAATGAGATACGGCGCGTTGGGCCGTCCGCGGTACGGCGCCGGAGTGAGGAAGGGCGCGTCGGTCTCCACGAGGAGCAGCTCCAGCGGGGCCACCGCCACCGCGTCCCGCAGGTTCTGGGCGTTCTTGAAGGTGACGTTGCCCGCGAAGGACATGTAGTAGCCGGCGCGGGCGCACACCTCGGCCATCTCGGCGTCCCCGGAGTAGCAGTGGAAGACGGTGCGCTCGGGCGCGCCCTCCTCCTTCAGCACCCGCAGCACATCCGCGTGGGCCTCGCGGTCGTGGATGACCAGGGCCTTGCCGTGCCGTTTGGCGATCTCGATGTGGGCGCGGAAGGACGCCTCCTGCGCCTCCTTGCCCTCGGGCCCGGTGCGGAAGTAGTCGAGGCCGGTCTCGCCGACGCCCTTGACCTGCGGGAGTGCGGCGAGGCGGTCGATCTCCGCGAGCGCCTCGTCGAGCGCCGCGGCGCCCCCGGGCTCGCGCGCCCCCTGTCGGGACCAGCCGTCGGGGTCCCCGTGCACGATGCGCGGCGCCTCGTTCGGGTGCAGGGCGACCGTCGCGTGCACGGCGTCGTACCGCGCCGCCGTGTCGGCCGCCCACTGGGAGCCGCGTACGTCACAGCCCACCTGCACGACCGTCGTCACCCCGACCGACGCCGCCTTGGCCAGAGCCTCGTCCACCGTGCCCGACTGCATGTCGAGGTGGGTGTGCGAGTCGGCGACCGGCACCCGGAGCGGCTCCGGGAGGGGCGGGGCGGCGTGCTTGTCGGAGGTGTTCGAAGGCATGCCCCGATCCTACGAAAGGAGCATGCCCGCGAACGGGTCGGCCTGCTCGGCCGGTGCCCGGCTCAGCTCGCCTTGCGCTGGAAGACGTGCAGCAGGTCGGAGAGGTGCCAGTGGTGGTCGTCCTTCGGCACCCCGCCGTCCGACGGCACGCCCGGGACCTCCACGGGACCGGCGGGCGGCACCCGGCGCTGCTGGTGCACCGCGTCGCGCACCGACGAGACCCGGCCCGGGCGCATGATGCGCACGAGGTGGTTGTCGCAGTTGGGGCACGTGGGCCGGCTCAGCGGCGACGGCACGACCTCGCCGTCGGCCACGTACATCACGAACTCACGGCCTTCGCCGTCTATGTGGTGCTCTATCTCGTACGACTGCTCCCAGCCGTGCCCGCAGCGCATGCAGGCGAAGGAGTACGACTCGTTGACGACGGCGGTCGCACCGTTGCGAAGGCCAGTGTGTCCGGTGATCTCGCTCATGCCAGCTCCTGTGGTCCGCTGGTGGGACGGGTTGCGTCCCACCACCCAGTGGACTCCTCCGCAGGAGCGAACGCACGCCATCTGTCCACTGTTGGGGGCGACTTGGACGTTCCTTGCCGAAAGGCCCGGCTGCCTTTACCCCCGCATGGGGCGCCCGCTCATGCGATATACGCCCTGCTCACACGGCGTTTCACGCCCCCGCGTTCTTGGCCGCCACGACGGCGTCGAAGACCTCCCGCTTGGGCAGCCCGGCCTCCGCCGCCACCGCCGCGATGGCCTCCTTGCGCCGCTCCCCCGCCTCTTCGCGCACGCGAACCCGCCGGACCAGCTCGGCGGCGTCGACCTCTTCGGTCCCCTTCTCCGGCGCCCCCTCGACGACCACGGTGATCTCCCCGCGCACCCCCTCGGCCGCCCACGCCGCCAGCTCGCCCAGCCCGCCGCGCCTGACCTCCTCGTACGTCTTGGTCAGCTCCCGGCACACGGCGGCCCGCCGGTCGGCGCCGAGCACCTCGGCCATCGCGGCGAGGGTGTCGTCGAGGCGGTGCGGGGCCTCGAAGTAGACGAGGGTCCGCCGCTCCCGGGCCACCTCCCTGAGCCGCGACAGCCGCTCGCCGGCCTTGCGCGGCAGGAACCCCTCGAAGCAGAACCGGTCCACGGGCAGCCCCGACAGGGCGAGCGCGGTCAGCACGGCGGACGGCCCCGGCACCGCGGTGACCCTGACGTCCTTCTCCACCGCGGCCGCGACCAGCCGGTACCCGGGGTCCGACACCGACGGCATCCCGGCGTCCGTCACCAGCAGCACCCGCGAGCCCGCCAGCAGCGCCTCGACCAGTTCGGGCGTCCGGGCGGCCTCGTTCCCCTCGAAGTACGACACGACCCGCCCCGTCGGCTGCACGTCCAGCGCCTGGGTGAGGCGCTTGAGCCGGCGCGTGTCCTCGGCGGCGATCAGATCCGCGCCGGCGAGTTCCTCGACCAGCCGGGGCGGGGCGTCCTTGACGTCGCCGATGGGGGTGCCTGCCAAAACAAGGGTTCCTGTCACGTTTCCATCCTCGCAGGGCGCATCCGCGCGACTGTCACAGACGTGTTCCCTACGATGGCGCGGTGACCAGTACCGCGTCCTCCACGGACACCCGGCAGGGCCAGGCGACCCACGAGCAGCGACCGTCGTGGCAGCAGCGGCTGCGCCGGTTCGGCTACACGGCGGCGCCCCGCAGCGACGTCCGCGACCGGCTCGTGCCGCCGTATGTCCGGCCCAGCCCGCGGATGTGGCAGTTCCTCGGCGTCTCGCGGCCGCTCGCCGAGCGGATCGCGCGCTGGTCGGGCTGGATCGGTCCACTGCTGGTGACGCTGCTCGCCGGGGTGCTGCGGTTCTGGAACCTGGGCAGCCCCAAGGCGGTGATATTCGACGAGACGTACTACGCCAAGGACGCCTGGGCGCTCGTCCACCGCGGCTTCGAGGTCAACTGGGACAAGAACGCCAACGACCTGATCCTCGACATCGGCAGCCAGGTCAAGATCCCTACGGACGCGGCGTACGTCGTGCATCCGCCGGTCGGCAAGTACGTCATCGGGCTGGGCGAGCTGATGTTCGGGTTCAACCCGTTCGGCTGGCGGTTCATGACGGCGCTGCTGGGCACCCTGGCCGTGCTGATGCTGTGCCGCATCGGCCGCCGTATCTTCCGCTCGACGTTCCTCGGCTGCCTCGCGGGCACGCTGATGGCGGTGGACGGGCTGGCCTTCGTGATGGCGCGCACCTCGCTGCTCGACGGGGTGCTGATGTTCTTCGTGCTGGCGGCGTTCGGCTTCCTGGTCCTCGACCGGGACCGGGCCCGCGCCCGGCTCGCCGCCGCGCTGCCGGCCGACGAGGACGGCCGGGTCCGCCCGAACGCCGAGATCGCCGAGACCCTGCGCCTCGGCCGGCGCCCCTACCGCTGGCTGGCCGGTCTGATGCTGGGCCTGGCCATCGGCACCAAGTGGAACGGCCTGTACTTCCTGGTCGCCTTCGGTCTGATGACGGTGCTCTGGGACGTCGGCGCCCGCAAGGTCGCCGGTGCCCGCCACCCCTACACGGCGGTCCTCAAGCGCGACCTGGGCCTCGCCTTCCTGGCGACCGTGCCGGTGGCGATCGTCACCTACATCGCCTCGTGGACCGGCTGGATCCTCTCCCCGACGGACGGCACCGGCGGCTACTACCGCAACTGGGCGAGCGCCGACGGCCGCGGCAGCAGCTGGTCGTGGCTGTTCCCCGACTGGTGGCTGAGCCTTTGGCACTACGAGTCCCAGGTGTACGAGTTCCACGTCGGCCTGTCCTCGCCGCACACCTACCAGTCCAACCCGTGGAGCTGGATCGTCGCCGGCCGCCCGGTGTCGTACTTCTACGAGTCCCCCGCGCCCGGCAAGGACGGCTGCCCGCTCGACGCGGGCGAGAAGTGCGCGCGCGAGGTGCTGGCCATCGGCACCCCGCTGCTGTGGTGGGTGGCCGCGTTCGCGGTCCTGTACGTCCTGTGGCGCTGGGCCTTCCGCCGCGACTGGCGGGCCGGCGCCATCGCCTGCGGCGTCGCGGCCGGCTACCTGCCCTGGTTCCTCTACCAGGAACGCACCATCTTCTTCTTCTACGCCGTCGTCTTCCTCCCCTTCCTCTGCCTCGCCGTGGCCATGCTCCTCGGCGCGATCATCGGCCCACCACGCTCCAGCGACACCCGCCGGGTGGCGGGCGCCACGGGCGCGGGCGTCCTGGTGCTGCTGATCGCCTGGAACTTCATCTACTTCTGGCCCATCTACACGGGCACGGCGATCCCGATCGACGACTGGCGCTCACGGATGTGGCTGGACACCTGGGTCTAGCCACAAATCGGTCACGCATTCGGACAACAAAAGAAAACAGCTTCCCCGGTCGTCCCTCACGCCACTTACAGTGCGATGGACGAAAACGGGGAGGGACGCATGTCCAAGGGGGTCAGAACCGCCGTCATAGGCGGCGTGTTCGCTGTGATGGTGGGCGGGGCCGGGTACGGCGCCTACAACATCATGTCGGCGTTGAACGGCGGCGGGGCGACCGGTCAGGGAGGGCCGGCGCCGGTGCGGTCGGGGCCGCCGAGTGCCGAGGAGGTCGAGGAGACCACGGCGAAGTTCTTCGCGGCCTGGGAGAAGGGGGATGCGGTCCAGACGGCGGCGTACACGAACAACGACGCGGCCGCCGCGCCGGTGCTGAGGTCCTTCAGCGAGCGCGCCCACATCACCGGCGTGAAGATCACCCCCGGTAAGGCGACCGGCGCCACCGTGCCGTTCAGCGTGAGCGCGAAGGTCACCTACGAAGGCAAGTCCAAGCCGCTCACCTACAAGAGCGAGCTCAAGGTGGTGCGCGGCATCACCACCGGGCGAGCCCTCGTCGACTGGCAGCCGACCGTGATCCACCCGCAGTTGAAGAAGGACGACAGGCTCGTCACCGGGGAGGCCTCGGCCCCGCCGATCGAGGCCGTCGACCGCAACGGAACCGTGCTGACGAAGGAGAAGTACCCCTCCCTCGGCCCGGTCCTGGACACCCTGCGCGACAGATACGGCAGCAAGGCGGGCGGCACCCCGGGCATCGAGCTGGCGATCGAGCACGCCGACGAGTCGCCGGACACCTCGCTGCTGACCCTCGCGAAGGGCGAGGCAGGCAGGCTGGAGACGACGCTCAGCGCGAGCGTGCAGGCGGCGGCCGAGAAGGCGGTGAAGAAGTACCGCCAGTCCTCGGTGGTGGCCGTCAAGCCGAGCACCGGCGAGGTCCTGGCGGTGGCCAACCACCGTGACGACGCCTTCAACGCGGCCTTCGAGGGACGCGTGGCGCCCGGCTCCACCATGAAGATCATCACCGCCGCCATGCTCATCGACAACGGCGTGACGTCGATGAACGGCCCGGCGCCCTGCCCGCCGACCGCCACCTGGCAGAGCCAGACCTTCAAGAACCTGGACGGTCTCCGGCCCGACGAGAGCGCGAACGCCACCCTCGCGGCCGGCTTCATGCGCTCCTGCAACACGGCCTTCATCAAGCTCGTCGACGAGGACCCGCTCACCGACGCCTCGTTGACACAGGAGGCCGAGGACCGGTTCGGGCTCGGCCGCGACTGGAAGACCGGCATCACCTCCGTCGACGGCAGCGTCCCCGCCTCCACCGGCCCGGACCGCGCGGCCAACGCCATCGGCCAGGGCCAGGTCCAGATGAACCCGCTGAACATGGCGTCGGTGACGGCCACCGCGATCACGGGCACCTTCCGGCAGCCGTACCTGGTCGCGCGTGACCTCGACGACCGGCCGTTCGCCACCGCCGACGGGCTGCGATCCAGCACCGCCGCCCAGCTGAAGCAGATGATGAGGCTGACCGCGACCTCGGCCCAGGGCACCGCCGTGCGGGCCATGTCCGGGCTGAGCGGTGACATCGGCGCCAAGACCGGCTCCGCCGAGGTCGACGGAGAGGCCACCTCGGACAGCTGGTTCACCGGTTTCCGCAATGACGTGGCGGCCGCGGCCATGGCCGAGCAGGGCGGCCACGGCGGCGACGCGGCGGGGCCGATTGTCGCAGACGTGCTACGAGCGTCCGGCTGAACTCACCCTCCGCGGGACGGGACTCTAGGGTGGTCCACGTCGTTGGTATGCGTGAGGTCGGCGGGGTAGCGGGGGCCCCTGAATACGCGAGGGAACGGAAAGCAGTGGGCAACAGAGGGCGCGTCGCTGAGCGACGGAAGACCAACCCCGCCGTGCTCGGCGGGATGATCGCCGTGGTCGTCGGCGGCGCCGGGTTCGGCGCCTACGCGCTGTTCGGCGGCGGGGCCGTCGCCGACAGCCGTACGCAGTCGACGTCGGCGAGCGCCGACGACAAGGCGAAGGACGTCAAGACCGGCCCCCTGTCGGCGACCGAGGTCACGTCCGCGGCCCGCACGTTCCTCACCGCCTGGCAGAAGGGCCAGGTGACCGAGGCGGCCGCCGCGACGGACGACACGACGGCCGCCCAGGCCCTGCTGACCGGCTACACCAAGGACGCCCATATCAAGGACGTCACCCTCACCGCCGGCGCCCGCACCGGCGACAAGGTCCCCTTCTCCGTGAAGGGCACCGTCTCCTACAAGGGCACCACCAAGCCGCTGGCGTACGACAGTTCGCTGACGGTCGTGCGGCGGGCCGAGGACGGCAAGCCGCTCGTCGAGTGGCACTCGGCGATCGTCCACCCCGACCTGAAGGACGGCGACACCCTCGTCACCGGCGAGTCCGGCACCCCGCCGGTCAAGGCGCTCGACCGGGACGGCGGCGAGCTGACGGAGGACGAGTACCCGTCGCTGGGCTCGGTCCTGGACGGGCTGCGGGAGAAGTACGGCGACAAGGCCGGCGGCAAGGCGGGTGTCGAGCTCCAGGTCGTCCGGGGCAAGGAGTCCCAGAAGGCCGAGCTGTCCGACAAGACCCTGCTGGAGCTGAGCAAGGGCACGCCGGGCACGGTGAAGACGACGCTGAGCCCGACGATGCAGGCAGCGGCGGAGAAGCAGGTGGCCGCCAAGTCGAAGGCGTCGGTGGTCGTCCTGCGCCCCTCGACCGGCGAGATCCTGGCCGTCGCGAACTCCTCGCACGGCTTCAACACGGCCTTCCAGGGCTCCCTCGCGCCCGGCTCCACGATGAAGGTCATCACCTCCACGCTGCTGATCGAGAAGGGTCTGGCGTCGGCGGACAAGCAGCACCCCTGCCCGAAGTACTTCACCTACGGGCACTGGAAGTTCCAGAACGACGACAAGTTCGAGATCAAGGGCGGCACCTTCAAGGCGAGCTTCGCCCGCTCCTGCAACACGGCCTTCATCAGCCAGGCCCCCGAGCTGGACAACGACAGCCTGACCAAGCAGGCCCAGCAGGTCTTCGGCCTCTCCTTGAACAACTGGTCCGTCGGCGTCCCGACCTTCGACGGTTCCGTCCCGGTCCAGTCGCAGGCCCAGATGGCGGCCTCGCTCATCGGCCAGGGCGGTGTGCGGATGAACCCGCTGAACATGGCGTCGGTGTCGGCGACGATCAAGACGGGCACCTTCAAGCAGCCCTACCTGGTGGCCCCGTCGGTCGACAACCGCACCCTCGCCACCGCCTCCCGCTCCCTGTCCGCCGACACGCTGTCCCAGCTGCGCGAGCTGATGGCGTACACGGCGGCCTACGGCACGGCGGCCGAGGCGATGTCCGGGGTCACCGGTGACGTCGGCGCGAAGACGGGCTCGGCGGAGGTCGACGGCCAGAAGAAGCCCAACGGCTGGTTCACGGCGTACCGGAACGATCTGGCGGCGGCGGGCGTGGTCCAGGCGGGCGGCCACGGCGGCGAGACGGCGGGGCCGATCGTGGCGGACCTGCTGAAGCTGGGCGGCTGAAAGTCAGCGTCTGAGCTGGGCCTGACGCTCGACGGGTGCGGCGGCTGCCAGATAGGTCCGCCGCAGAAACCTCATCAGCGCCTTCGACTCGAACTGCACCACCGACACCCCCTGCGCGGAGTGGAACTCCACGACGGCCTGCACCCGGCCGCACGGCCACACCCGTATCTCGCCGCTCCCCGCGGGGGCGCGCAGTCCCTGTTCGAGCAGGGAGCGCGAGAAGGTGTACTCGTGGGCCTCGCGCCCGGGCAGCCGGATGCGCACCGAGCGTGGATCGATGTCGGGGTCATAGCGCAGCACGACCGGAACGGCGTCCTGTTCCTCCGCGAGGAGGTCCGCGTCCGTGACGATGTGGGCTCGGGCGTACTGTTCGACTACAGACATCGGACGGCCCTCTCACACTGCGTGACCTGTGCGAAAGCTGTGCCTTCGCTCCCCCTCCAATGTCGCATATCTTCCGGGAACCGCCCGTCGGGACCGGCGTATATCACATGCGCGATACACGGGACCGGATTCACGAGGCTCTCGCTCTTGCAAGGCGTTCGCATTAAGCCACTATCATCGAACGGTGCATGTACCTGACGGATTCATAGACGCCCCGACGTCCGCCGTGACCGGAGTGGTCGCCGCGGCCGCGGTCGCCGTGAGCCTGCGCGGCGCGCGCCGTGAGCTCGACGAGCGGACGGCGCCGCTGGCCGGCCTGGTGGCCGCGTTCATCTTCGCGGTGCAGATGCTGAACTTCCCCGTGGCGGCCGGGACCAGCGGGCATCTGCTCGGCGGCGCCCTCGCCGCGATCCTCGTCGGCCCCTACACCGGCGCGTTGTGCATCTCCGTCGTCCTGCTGATGCAGGGCATCCTCTTCGCGGACGGCGGCCTCACCGCGCTCGGCGTGAACATCACCAACATGGCGATCGTCGGTGTCGTCGTGGCCTACGTCGTCTTCCGCGGCCTGGTGAAGGTCCTGCCGAAGACCCGGCGCTCGATCACCGCCGCCTCCTTCGTCGCCGCGATCGTGTCGGTTCCGGCCGCGGCCCTCGCGTTCACGCTGCTGTTCTGGATCGGCGGCACCACCGACGTCTCGATCGGCAAGGTCGCCACCGCCATGGTCGGCGTCCACCTGCTGATCGGCATCGGCGAGGCCGCGATCACCGCGCTGACCATCGGCGCCGTCATCGCCGTACGCCCGGACCTCGTGTACGGCGCCCGTGATCTGCGGCAGCCGCTGAAGCTGCGGGTCGGCGGCGAGCTCGTCGACGCCCCGGCGCCCGAGGCCGCACGGCCGGTGGCGGCCCGGACCTCGCGCCGCACGCTGTGGATCGGCGGCCTGGTCACCTCCCTGGTCCTCGCCGGGTTCGTCAGCTTCTACGCCTCCGCCAGCCCCGACGGCCTGGAGAAGGTCGCCGAGGACAAGGGCTTCGCCGAGTCCGCCGAGGAGCACACGAACGCCGACTCGCCGCTCGCCGACTACGGCGTCAAGAACATCGACGACGTCCGGCTGTCCGGCGGCCTCGCCGGTGTGATCGGCGTCGGCGCGACCGTCGTCGCGGGCACCGGCGTCTTCTGGGCGGTGCGCCGGCGCCGTACGGACGAGGCGGCCGACGTGTCGCCGACGAGCACGAGCGTCTGACCATGGGCGCAGGCCACGCGCATCGGCTGTACCGGCACGGGCACTCGCCGGTGCACGGTCTGCCCCCGCACACCAAGCTCGCCGCGACCTTCGCGTTCGTGGTGGTCGTGGTGTCGACGCCGCGGGAGGCGATGTGGGCGTTCGGGCTGTACGCCGTGCTGCTCGCGGTCGTCGCCTTCGTCGCGCGGGTGCCGGCCGGGTTTCTGCTCAAGCGGCTGCTGATCGAGGTGCCGTTCGTCGCCTTCGCGGTGCTGATGCCGTTCGTGGCGGAGGGCGAGCGGGTCGAGGTGCTGGGCCTGTCGCTGAGCGTCAGCGGGCTGTGGGGCGCCTGGAACGTGCTCGCCAAGGGCACGCTCGGCGTCGCCGCGTCCGTCCTGCTCGCCTCCACGACGGAACTGCGTGAACTGCTGCTCGGCCTGCAACGGTTGAAGCTGCCGCCGCTGCTCGTGCAGATCGCCTCCTTCATGATCCGCTACGGCGATGTCATCACCGACGAGATGCGGCGCATGCGCATCGCCCGCGAGTCGCGCGGCTTCGAGGCGAAGGGCGTACGGCACTGGGGTGTGCTCGCCAAGTCGGCGGGCGCGCTGTTCATCCGCTCCTACGAGCGCGGCGAACGCGTGCATCTGGCCATGATCAGCCGCGGGTACGCCGGATCGATGCCGGTGATCGACGAGGTGACCGCGTCCCGGGCGCAGTGGTCGTACGCCCTCGCCCTCCCCTTCACCGCCCTCGTCGTCTGTCTGTTGGGATGGGCCCTGTGAGTACTGCTTCCCTGGAGGTCTCCGGCCTCGCCTTCGCCTACCCCGACGGCCATCAGGCCCTGTTCGGCGTGGACTTCTCCATCGCGCGCGGCGAACGGGTCGCGCTGCTCGGCCCGAACGGCGCCGGCAAGACGACGCTCGTGCTCCATCTCAACGGCATCCTGAGCGGCGGCACGGGCACGGTGCACGTGGCCGGGCTGCCCGTCGGCAGGCAGCACATGGCCGAGATCCGGCGCCGGGTCGGGATCGTGTTCCAGGACCCGGACGACCAGCTCTTCATGCCGACCGTGCGCGAGGACGTGGCGTTCGGGCCGGCGGCTGCCGGGCTGAAGGGCGCGGAGCTGGAGGAGCGGGTCGACCGGGCGCTGGAGCGGGTCGGCATGGCCGAGTTCAAGGACCGTCCGCCGCACCACCTCTCCTTCGGCCAGCGCCGCCGGGTGGCCGTCGCCACCGTCCTCGCGATGGAGCCGGAGATCCTCGTCCTCGACGAGCCCTCCTCCAACCTCGACCCCGCCTCCCGCCGCGAACTGGCCGACATCCTGCGCTCCTTGGACGTCACCGTCCTGATGGTCACCCACGATCTGCCGTACGCCCTGGAGCTGTGCCCGCGCTCGCTCGTCCTCAGCGACGGCGTGATCGCGGCGGACGGCAAGACGTCGGAGCTGCTGTCCGACGACGAGCTGATGCGCACCCATCGCCTGGAGCTGCCGTTCGGCTTCGATCCGCGGTCCGTGACAATGGCGGAGTGACCAACGACGAGGGCACCGGGACCGAGGGCTCACTGCTGCTGGACGAGCAGCTGTGCTTCGCGCTGTACGCCGCCCAGCGCGCGGTGACGGCCGCCTACCGCCCGCTCCTCGACGAACTCGGGCTCACCTACCCGCAGTACCTGGTCCTGCTGGTCCTGTGGGAGCGCGGCGAGACGACGGTCAAGGAACTGGCGGCAGCCCTTCGGCTCGACTACGGGACCGTCTCCCCGCTGCTGAAGCGGCTGGAGGCGGCGGGGCTGGTGCGGCGGGAGCGGTCGGCGCGGGACGAGCGGTCGGTGCTCGTCTCGGTCACCGGGCAGGGCGAACGGCTGCGGGAGCGCGCCGAGTGCGTACCGGGCACGCTGCTCGCGGAGACCGGGCTCGGCGGGCCGGAGGTGGAGCGGCTGCGCGAGGAGCTGTGGCGGCTGGCGGCGAGGGCGTCGGCAGCGGCCGACCGCACGCGCTGAGCTCGGCTTACCGGAAGTTACTACCCCCTGGTAATCGAGGGGTCCCTACCGGCCAGTACCTTGTGCACGATGTACTTGCGTACGTTCTTTTTGGGGGAGGCCAACCATGAACGACCAGGACACCGCCGTGGACACCCGTCCGACGAAGATCATGTACGTCGCCGAGGCCACCGCGCACGGCGGCCGGGACGGGTATGTCACCAGCCAGGACGGCCAGATCGAGCTCAAGGTCGCGATGCCGCCGGCGCTGGGCGGGGACGGCAACGGCACGAACCCCGAGCAGTTGTTCGCCGCCGGCTACAGCTCCTGCTTCCACAACGCGCTGATTCTCGTCGGCAACCGTGAGGGCTACGACCTCACCGGGTCCACGGTCGCCGCGAAGGTCGGCATCGGCCCCAACAAGCACCGCGGCTACGGCCTCGCGGTCGCGCTCAGCGTGTCCCTGCCGGTGCTGGACGCGGGCGTCGCGGCGAAGCTGGTGGATGCGGCGCATGAGGTGTGCCCGTATTCGAACGCGACTCGGGGGAACGTCGATGTGAGCATTCTGCTGGGCTGAACATCACCGGTGTCATGAGGGGAGAGACGTCGGCCACAGTTCGGAATCGGGGGGCCTGTGCTCGTGTTGGGATGGCTGGCGGTGGCCGAGAGCACAGGCGCAGGGAGCATGGACGTGGACGTGAACGGCACAGTGGCCGAGGGCTTCGAGCCGGTCAGGGAGGCGTTCGCGCGGAACTTCGCCACGCTCGGGGAGCGGGGCGCGGCCGTCGCGGTGTACCGGGGCGGGCGCAAGGTCGTCGATCTGTGGGCGGGCACCAAGGACGTGGACGGAACCGAGCCCTGGGAGCAGGGGACCGCGCAGGTCGTGCGGTCGGCCACCAAGGGCGTCGCCGCCGCCGTACCGCTCATCCTCCATCAGCGCGGGGAGCTGGACCTGGACGCGCCGTTGGCCGCGTACTGGCCGGAGTTCAAGGCGCACGGCAAGGAGCGGCTGCTGGTCCGGCATGTGCTGAACCACCGGGCCGGGCTCCCGGTACTGGACCGGCCGCTCACACCCGAGGAGGCCCTGGACCCGCACCGCGGCCCCGAGGCGGTGGCCGGGCAGGCGCCCGCGTGGGAGCCGGGCACCGACCACGGCTATCACGCGCTGACGTACGGCTGGCTGCTGGACGAGCTGGTGCGGCGGGTGACGGGGCGGCGGGCCGGGGAGTGGCTCGCGGCGGAGGTCGCCGGGCCGCTGGGCCTGGACCTGTGGCTGGGGCTGCCGTCGTCGGCGGCTGGACGGGTGGGGCGTACCGGCCGGGTCGAGGGGCCCGAGCCGGCGGGCGGTCTGCGCTCACGCCCGAAGCGGTCGGTCACCGAGGCCTACGCCGATCCCGACTCGCTGACCCGCCGCGCGTTCGCCGCCATCACCCCGTTCCCCGACCAGAACGACCCCGCCTACCTCGCCGCCGCCCTCCCCGCGACGAACGGCATCGCGACGGCCGACGGTCTGGCCCGCTTCTACGCGGCGCTGATCGGCGCGGTCGACGGCGTACGGCTCTTCGACCCGGCGACCGTGGAACTCGCTCGGGCCGAGGAATCGGCGGGCCCGGACCGCGTCCGGCGCTGGGCGGGGACGGCAACGGCACGAACCCCGAGCAGTTGTTCGCCGCCGGCTACAGCTCCTGCTTCCACAA
>NZ_JAKEIP010000152.1 GCF_021474425.1 Streptomyces muensis
AGCGCGTGTGGGGCCCTGGGGAGGTGACCGAGGGCCTTGGTGACGGCGGCGGGGACGCGGGCCATTGGTCCCGTATGCCCAGGCGTGGAAGTGGATATGCGGGGCTGTTGGCGGCTCCTTACGGCGGTGTGGTGCCTGACAATGGGCGTGTGCTGGAGATGACGCGCGAGGAGTTCGAGGAACTGGTCGCCGAGGCGCTGGACCGGATTCCGCCGGAGTTGACGCGGCTGATGGACAACGTCGCGGTGTTCGTCGAGGACGAACCGCCGGTGGACGACCCGCAGCTGCTCGGGTTGTACGAGGGGACGCCGCTGACGGAGCGCGGGGAGTGGTACGCGGGGGTGCTGCCGGACCGGATCACGATCTACCGGGGGCCGACGCTGCGGATGTGCGAGTCGCGCGAGGAGGTCGTCGAGGAGACCGAGGTGACGGTGGTGCACGAGATCGCGCATCACTTCGGGATCGACGATGCGCGGTTGCATGCGCTCGGGTACGGGTGAGGTGGCTCGGGCAAGGGTCTGTCGTGGACGCGTGTCCTCTTGTGGGCGGCGGGAGTTGGGCAGGTTGACTTCTTCGCCCGCCCCTGGAGGTGGCTCCCGTGCGCCCCTTGTACGTACCTGTCCGTCTGGCCGCCACGGTGATGGCCGTCGCCGCTGCCGCCGGCTGTATGAGCGTGGGTGACGACGGGGGTGGCAAGGACGCGCGGCCGTCGCATTCGGCGGGGCAGCGTGGTGGTGAGGAGCCGGACGGCGGGTCGGCGGTCTCGGGTGGCGGGTCCGGGTACGGGGCGCACGCGGGCGACGGCGAGCGCGAGAAGGAGAAGAAGGGCAAGAAGGGGAAGGGCGAGGACAAGGGGGCCGGGTCGGAGTCTCCCTCCGCTTCGCCGTCGGCCGAGGTGAGCGCCTCCGCGCCCGCGCCGGCGAAGCCGGGGGCGACCGAGAAGCCGGGACCCACCCGGACGGCCGAGCCGACGCCCACGCGGACGCCGGATCCGGAGCCGACGCCGACTCCTCAGCCGACGACCCCGTCGCCGACGCCCACGGCGGCCGAGCCGTCGTCGTCGGCGCACGAGGAGACGGGGCCGCAGCTGGCTCAGCGGGAGCCGGCGCCGGCCGCGGGGGCGCCCGCGTGAGGTGGCCCTAGGCGGGGGTGAGGGGGTGGTGGCAAGTGACGTTGACTACATGGGTGACGGTCGGTTTGCCTTGGGGGGCCTGGGGTGCGTATGGTGGTAGATCGTTTGATCCCATTTGCCCGGCGCCACTGCAGAGCGCGCCGTGTGGCGCGTTCTCTCCCTTGCCGTGGCTGACCGCATTGAGGCGGTCGTATTGCGAATCACGGAGTTGACGGGCGCGTGCCGACGAGACTCCGGAAGGTTTCGCATACGCATGTCCATTTCCAGTACTGATCACGTCGTCGTGCCCGAGGACGCGGAGAACGCGGCCGTCGAGGACGCTCCCGAGGTGACCTTCGCGGACCTCGGTCTCCCCGAGGGCGTCGTCCGCAAGCTCGCGCAGAACGGCGTGACGGTCCCCTTCCCGATCCAGGCCGCGACCATCCCGGACGCCCTGGCCGGCAAGGACATCCTGGGCCGTGGCCGCACCGGCTCCGGCAAGACCCTGTCGTTCGGTCTGCCGACGCTGGCCCGCCTGACCGGCGGCCGCACCGAGAAGCACAAGCCGCGCGCCATCATCCTCACACCGACCCGTGAGCTCGCGATGCAGGTCGCGGACGCGCTGCAGCCCTACGGCGACCAGGTCGGCCTGAAGATGAAGGTCGTCTGCGGCGGTACGTCGATGGGCAACCAGATCTACGCCCTGGAGCGCGGCGTCGACATCCTCGTCGCCACGCCGGGCCGGCTGCGCGACCTCATCAACCGCGGCGCCTGCGACCTGGGCAACGTCGAGGTCGCCGTCCTCGACGAGGCCGACCAGATGTCCGACCTGGGCTTCCTGCCCGAGGTCACCGAGCTGCTCGACCAGGTCCCGGCCGGCGGCCAGCGGATGCTGTTCTCCGCCACGATGGAGAACGAGATCAAGACCCTGGTCACCCGCTACCTGAACGAGCCGGTCAGCCACGAGGTGGACGCGGCGCAGGGCGCGGTGACGACCATGTCGCACCACATCCTGATCGTGAAGCCCAAGGACAAGGCGCCGGTGACGGCGGCCATCGCCTCCCGCAAGGGCCGGACGATCATCTTCGTGCGGACGCAGCTGGGCGCCGACCGGGTCGCCGAGCAGCTCCGCGACGCCGGGGTGAAGGCGGACGCGCTGCACGGCGGTATGACGCAGGGCGCGCGGACCCGGACGCTGGCGGACTTCAAGGACGGGTACGTCAACGTCCTCGTCGCCACCGATGTCGCCGCGCGCGGTATCCACGTCGACGGCATCGACCTGGTGCTGAACGTGGACCCGGCCGGTGACCACAAGGACTACCTGCACCGGGCGGGCCGTACGGCGCGTGCGGGGCGTACCGGCACGGTCGTGTCGCTGTCGCTGCCGCACCAGCGTCGGCAGATCTTCCGGTTGATGGAGGACGCGGGCGTCGACGCCTCGCGCCACATCATCCAGGGCGGTGCCGCCTTCGACCCGGAGGTCGCCGAGATCACCGGTGCCCGTTCGATGACCGAGGTGCAGGCCGAGTCGGCGGGCAACGCCGCGCAGCAGGCCGAGCGTGAGGTCGCCCAGCTGACCAAGCAGCTGGAGCGGGCGCAGCGGCGTGCCGTGGAGCTGCGTGAGGAGTCCGACCGACTCGTCGCCCGCGCGGCGCGCGAGCGCGGTGAGGACCCGGAGGCCGCGGTGGCCGAGGCGCAGGCCGCGGCGGTGGTCGACGCCGTCGAGGTGGCCGTGCCCGAGCAGCCGGTGTCGCAGGACGTGGACCGGGCGGAGGCTCCGGCGTACGAGCGTCGTGAGCGTCGGGACAACGACCGTGGTGGCTTCCGTCGGGACGACCGCCGTGACGACCGGGGTGGGCGTTCCTTCGAGCGTCGGGACAACGACCGCGGTGGGTTCGACCGTGACCGTGGTGGCCGTTCCTTCGAGCGCCGCGACGACCGTGGTGGCTTCCGTCGGGACGACCGTCGGGATGACCGGGGTGGGCGTTCCTTCGAGCGTCGGGACAACGACCGCGGTGGGTTCAACCGTGACCGTGGGGACCGTGGGTTCGAGCGTCGGGACAACGACCGTGGCGGTTTCCGTCGCGACGACCGCCGGGACGACCGCGGTGGCCGTTCCTTCGACCGTGACCGTGGTGGCCGTTCCTTCGAGCGCCGCGACGACCGGGGTGGGTTCCGTCGGGACGACCGTCCGGCCGGGCGTTCCTTCGAGCGCCGTGACGAGCGCGGTGGGCACCGTGGCAGCGACCGTCCGTTCAACCGCGACCGCCGTGACGACCGTCCCGGCTTCCGCTCCGGCGGGCACGAGCGTCCGTACGGCCGCCGTGACGACCACCGTGGCGGCACCTCCGGTTCCTTCGGGCGCCGTGACGACAAGCCGCGCTGGAAGCGCAACGGCTGACGTCAGCCGGTGAGGCACTGAGCGCCGGGCCCCCACCTCTCCGGGTGGGGGCCCGGCGCTTTTTCGTGTTCGGGCCGGTCGGAAGCGCTCTCCTCGCAGCTGTGAAAGAGCTGTAAGATCAGCCGACTTATGAGGGGGATGCGACGGCCGGGGGGCCGGGGGCATCTGAGAACAGTGCGCCGCTCCCTCTCCCGCGTTCAGGGGAGGATCGCCTTGGCCCGCCATGTCTTCGTACGTCGTTCGAGAGCGAGACGCGCGGCCGTCGCCGTGGCCGCGTCCGCCGCGCTCGCGGGTGGGCTGAGCCCGCTGCTGCCGGCCGCGTCGGCGGCGGAGGTGCCGCAGGAGACGGTCGTACCG
This sequence comes from Streptomyces muensis, assembly GCF_021474425.1. Lineage (GTDB taxonomy): Bacteria > Actinomycetota > Actinomycetes > Streptomycetales > Streptomycetaceae > Streptomyces > Streptomyces muensis. Next base: position 3,870 of record NZ_JAKEIP010000152.1, read on the forward strand.
GCGACCCCGCGTACCACCCATCTGGCGGCGACGCTCCATTCCTCCGACACCACGACCGGTGCTAACGGGGCCGGCGCCGAGGGCGTCTTCCACCGGCTGGAGGGCAGCTACCGGCTGCTGTGGACGCGGTACGCCGACGGCAGGTCCTTCGAGGCGCCGATGCCGACCGGCACCGCGAGCATGACGGGCACCGGCACCGATGTGCTCGCCTACCGTGCGTCGGGCGGCCGGATCGACTTCTGGAACGCGGCGGACGGCACCACCCGCACCTTCCAGCTGCCCGCGGGCCACACCGTGCTCACGATCTACGGGACCACGGTCGTCACCGCCGCCAACGTCACGAACGCCGACGGCACGGTCACCCGGGTCGTCCACCTCCTGGACGTACTCGAGGACGGGACCGTCGTCGACACGGAGGTCGGCGGGGCGCCGGCGGGCATGACGCTGGGGCAGCCGCGCGGCGCCGACGCCGAGGGTCTGATCTTCAACGCGACGCTGGACGGCGCCGCCCGCATGGTCGCCGTCGACCGCGCCACGGGCCGCGTCCAGAACTGGACCCGGCCGCTGCCCTCCCTCGCCTACGGCTACGTCAAGCTCTCGGCGGACCATGTCGCCGTCTACAGCAGGGCGTTGAACACCAAGGTGCTGGTGATGCCCCGCGCCGACCTGGGGGCCGCCCCGGTGGAGGTGGGCCTCGCCGGGAGCCCCAGCGCCAACTACGTCGACGAACTGGCCGTCGTCGGCGACTGGCTGGTGCACCAACCCACCGGGAGCGCCCAGATCACGGCCAAGCCGATCGCGGGCGGTGACGAGGTGACCCTGCTCACCTCGTCACGCGGCGAGGTCGCCGCCGTGTCGGACGGCACCGCCGTCTCCATCGGCCGTACCGCCGCCGATGACTGGGGCATTCAGCGCATCCACGCCGACGCGTCGGGCAAGCCGGTCGTCACGCAGGCCAGGGCGCTCCCCAAGCCGCCCGCTCCGATCCAGGGCATCTCCCTGGAGCAGGGGCGCCTGGTCGTCACCGACACCGGCGGCAGCACGCAGCGCAACGACTATCTGCGGACCGTCGCCGCCACCGGCGCCCCCGCCTTCGGTGAGCGCTCCTCGTTCACGCCCAGCACCACCGGGGTGATCGGCACCTGCCCGGTGACCGATGTGGCGTGCTCGCAGGTCTTCGGTACGGCCGACGGGCGGATCGCCTGGATGGAGTACGGCTCGGAGACCAACGTCCTGCGCGTCAACGGCCCCACCGGCGCGGGCCTGTGGGAGCGGGGCGTGCCCGTCGACGGGCGCATCCTCGACGTGTCGGGGCGGTACGTCCTCTACGCGACGCCCGGCACCACATACGCCTACAAGATCGGTGACCATGCGGCGCCGTACGCCACGCGGGGCCCCGCCGCCCTCTCCGGCGACACCCTGTGGACCGCGGGTACGGCCCCCGGCACGGTCACCGCGTACAACCTGACGACGAAGAAGACCACCGAGACGGTGACGCTCGCCGCTGGCTGTGCGCCGACCGAACTCCAGGCGCTCGGGCGGTACTTGTACTGGACGTGCGATGACAAGGCCGGGGTCTACGACCGTACGGCGAAGACGTCCGTGGCCGTGCCGGCGGGTGAGGCCAAGCTCGGGGACGGGTTCGTCGTCACGCACGACCGGCAGGCCGGGAAGCTGACGCTCACCATGGTCGCCGACGGGACGGCCGTGAGCCGGGTCATCGGCGACCTGCCCGACACCGGGGTCTCGCAGCGGGACGTGCGCTGGACGGTCGACGAGGCCGGCGCGAACGCGGCCTACGTGGACGACCAGGAGCGGGTGCACCTGGTCCCGTCCGGGGTCGCGCAGCAGCCGCTGCGCCTGCTGGGTCCCGCGCAGAGCACGGCGACCGTCACGGCCCGCACGAGCGACACCGTGCCGGACACCCTCACCACCGTGCTGCTGTCCAAGCCCTCCTCCGGCTGGGACCTGACCGTCCGCAACCGCGCGACCGGCAAGGTCTACACCGACGGGGTGGACGGAACGGCGGCGCGCGGTGAGCTGGCCGTCGGCTGGCACGGCGACGACCCCACGAGGACCGGGGACGCCTTCGTGCCGAACGGTTCCTACGACTGGACCCTGACCGTCACCCCGGCCGACGGCGCCGGCGCTCCGCTGCAGGTGCGCGGCACCGTCCGGCTGGTGAGGGGCGACGCGGTCCGCCGGGACCACGTCGGCGCGGCGGGCCTGCCGGACGGGGTCGGTGACCTGCTCACCCTCAACTCCTCGGGCGCGCTGACCTTCCAGCAAGGCACGGGCAAGGGCACGTTCTCCGGGAAGGTCTCGGGGAGCGGCTGGTCGACGAAGACGGTGGCGGTGCCGTTCGGGGACCTCAACAACGACCGGTGCAACGACGTGCTGGTGCGGATGAGCGACGGCTCGCTGCGCGGCTACAAGCCCAAGTGCGGGCTGGCGCCGACGCCTTCGACGTCGTACACGAAGCTCGGCACCGGCTGGAACGCCTACAACGTGCTCACCTCACCCGGCGATCTGACGGGTGACAAGCGGGCCGATCTGCTGGCGCGGAAGGCGTCGACCGGGGACATCTACCTGTTCGCTGCGAAGAGCGACGGGACGCTGGCGGCGGGGAAGAAGATCCGTTCGGCGTGGAGCGGCTACACGAAGATCGTGGGTGCCGGGGACCTGAACGGTGACGGTCGCGGGGATCTGCTGGCCCGGGACAGGGCCGGGACGCTGTGGCGCTACGACGGCCTGGGCAACGGGCTGTTGAAGGACCGGGTGAAGGTCTTCACCAGTTGGGGCGGCAGCTACAACGTGGTTGTGGGCGTCGGTGACATCACCGGTGACGGGAAGGCAGACATCGTCTCGCGGGACAGCAGCGGCTACCTGTGGCGCAACAGCGGTGACGGGAAGGGGTCGTTCGGCTCGCGTACGAAGATCGCTTCGGGCTGGCAGGGCTACAAGGGTCTTTTTTAGCCACGTGTGATGCATGTCACGTCCCTGGTGAGGGAATCGCTGGGGACATGACAGATGACGCCATAGCGAGCGGGCCGTCGGAGACACCTCTCTCCGACGAGGAACGGCTGGCCCAGCTCGGCTACACGCAGGTTCTCGCCCGTCGCATGTCGGCGTTCTCCAACTACGCGGTCTCCTTCACGATCATCTCGGTCCTGTCGGGCTGCCTGACGCTCTATCTGTTCGGCATGAACACGGGCGGCCCGGCGGTGATCACCTGGGGCTGGGTCGCCGTGGGCCTGATGACCCTCTTCGTCGGCCTCTCCATGGCCGAGATCTGCTCGGCCTACCCGACATCGGCCGGCCTGTACTTCTGGGCGCACCGGCTCGCGCCACCCCGTACGGCCGCCGCCTGGGCGTGGTTCACGGGCTGGTTCAACGTGCTGGGCCAGGTGGCGGTGACCGCGGGCATCGACTTCGGCGCGGCGTCCTTCCTCGGTGCCTACCTGAACCTCCAGTTCGGCTTCGAGGTGACCCCGGGCCGCACGATCCTGCTCTTCGCGGGCATCCTTGTGCTCCACGGACTCCTCAACACCTTCGGCGTCCGGATCGTGGCCCTGCTCAACAGCATCAGCGTGTGGTGGCACGTGCTCGGCGTGGCGGTGATCGTCGGCGCGCTGACCTTCGTACCCGACCGGCACCAGTCGGCGTCCTTCGTGTTCGGCGAGTTCGTGAACAACACGGGCTGGGGGAGCGGGCTGTACGTGGTGCTGCTGGGGCTGCTGATGGCCCAGTACACCTTCACCGGATACGACGCCTCGGCCCATATGACGGAGGAGACGCACGACGCGTCGACGGCGGGCCCGAAGGGCATCGTGCGGTCGATCTGGACGTCGTGGATCGCGGGGTTCGTGCTGCTCCTCGGCTTCACCTTCGCGATCCAGTCCTACGAGGGCGCGCTGGCCTCCCCGACGGGCGCGCCGCCCGCGCAGATCCTGCTCGACGCGCTGGGCGCGACCGCGGGCAAGCTGCTTCTGCTGGTCGTCGTCGGCGCGCAGTTGTTCTGCGGGATGGCGTCCGTGACGGCCAACAGCCGCATGATCTACGCCTTCTCCCGCGACGGCGCGCTGCCGTACTCGCAGGTGTGGCACACGGTGAGCCCCCGTACGCGCACACCGGTCGCGGCGGTGTGGCTGGCGGCGAGTGGAGCGCTGCTCCTCGGCCTGCCGTATCTGATCAACGTCACGGCGTACGCGGCGGTGACCTCGATCGCGGTGATCGGCCTGTACATCGCCTACGTCATCCCGACGCTGCTGCGGCTGCGCAGGGGCGACGCCTTCGAGCGGGGGCCGTGGCACCTGGGGCGCTGGTCGGGGGCCATCGGGGTGGTGGCGGTGACGTGGGTCGGCGTGATCACGGTGCTGTTCATGCTGCCGCAGGTGTCTCCGGTGACCTGGGAGACCTTCAACTACGCCCCCGTCGCCGTCCTGGTCGTCCTCGGCTTCGCCGCGACCTGGTGGCTGGCCTCGGCCCGGCACTGGTTCCTCAACCCCGACCACGAGCGGACGATCGCCCGGAACGCGGCTCGCGCCGGGGCGGTCGAACCGGTGGACCCGTAGCACTCCGGCGCGCACGGGTCCCCGGCGGGCTCATTCCACCGGCCTCCGCCACCGCCGACGCGGCCGTGACCCCGATACCCGATCGGAGTCTCGGCCACGTGCGGCTATGCTCGGGGAGGCAACATCGCCTGGGCCCTTAGCTCAATTGGCAGAGCAGTGGACTTTTAATCCATTGGTTGTGGGTTCGAGTCCCACAGGGCCTACTGGTCGCCCCCAGCTCAGAGGCACTTAGAGCTGGGGGCGAGTCCGTTTTAGGCCGGTCTCATGATCGCTAGCTCAGTCGACGCTCAACCGAAGTGCAGACGATCATGAGCTGAGGTGCCCCGAGGAAGACCGCGGTCGGCGTGCGCGGCGGGCGACGGAAGACCCCGCCCATCCGCCACGGGGGGTAGCGGACGAGCGGGGCCGGTCAGTGGCCGATCACCGGGGGATGCAACGCGACCTCGTAGAGGTCCTGACCTGGCCGCTCAACGGCGTACCGCCAAGCCCCGTGCGCGACCTCCCGGCGCCCCCTCGACCACGCCGCGGGCCGGTGCCGACGGCGCCCGAGCTACCCGCGGTCGACCGGCGCCGCTTCTACGGCCGCATGCGGGAGACAGCCGAGCAGGCGCGGGGCGGCCGGGACTTCCTGCTGCGCCGGCAGGCCCTCTACCTCGCCGGGTTCGACCAGGAAGCCGACACCTCCGAGTGGCTGGCGCACCAGCAGCGGACCGAGCGGCCCGACGACTGGCTGACCCGGTGGCTCAACTCCCGCTCCGTCGCGGCCGTGGCCGCGCGCCAGGGCGACCGCGAGCGCATGACCCACTTCATCGGCCGCACCCTTGGCGACGACGACCGGGCCGAGGCGGCGACGGTGCGCCGGGGGCGGCGGTGTCCCCACGTACGTCTGCGGAATTCCCTCGGAGGTCGACGTGACCACCCACGCCGTCATCGTCCTGACCCCTACTGGGCCCGTCATTGCCGTGCGGTGCCCCTACCCCTTCGGCACGGCCCACTCGATCGGCTCCTCCAAATCCTCCGGCGGTGGCAGTTCCCCGCCGCTCACTCCAGTAGCCTCCACCCGCGCTCCGTCCTCATACGCGAGGGACCACGGGAACGGCGACACCGAGAACACCTGGGTGCCGGTGTTGCATACCTTCACCTCGACCACGGCCCACTTCTCGCCTGCCTGGAGCAGGCCCGGGACGCTGGTGATGCCCTCGTCCTTGAAGGCGAGCGCGGCTACCGAGAACTCGAAGCCGGCGTTGCTGATGTCGATGGTGTCGCCGAGCTTGTACGTCTCCTGGGTGGGGGACGGGCTCGGGCTCGGTGTGCGGTCGGAGGTCGGCGGTGTGGTGGCTTTGGAGACGGTCGGTTCGTCGGCCTTGGACGAGCAGCCGACGGTGAGGCCGGCGAGGAGCAGGGCAGCAGTGAGGGTGGTGATGTGGCGCATGGCCCCCCATGGACAGTGGCGTAGGCGCAGGGCAGGACGTACACGCGTCCCTCGGCCTCGATTGGTTCCCGAAGCCGGAGGTCTTAGACGTTGACCTTCTTGTTCTCCGGCACGGGCCGACGGAGCGTGTCGGAGGTGTCGTCGCCCCTCACAGGAATGTCACAGACCACCCCGATAAGTCCCCCCTGACGCATGGCGAGTTTGCGTCACTCCGCGATCTACCCGCCTCGAACTATCAACAGAAATCGGTCCCTTGAGGAAAGCTGGGCGATCATCCGGGATCACATTCCGGACCGCGGCGGTCGAAGGTGCTCGATCCGGCCGCCGACCTCTTCATTCCTTCAGCACCAGGGATCACCATGCCCCCCACCCCCCACCCGGCCCCGATACCGGGCGGCGCGCGACGCGTCGTCAGGGTCGCCGTGGCCGCCGGCCTCGTCGCCGCGCTCTCCGCGGCCGGGCCCATACCCCTCGCCCTCGCCGCGGACGGCGCCCCCGCCGCGGCCGACCCCGGCGTCAAGTCCGCGCACGACAAGCTCGGTTCGGACGACGCCGACCTCCTCGCGGAGGCCAAGGCACAGCGCGACAAGACCGTCACGATGATGATCGCCACGGCGCCGGGGCAGACCGAGAAGGTCGCCGCGGAGCTGGACGCGGTCAAGGGCGGCTCGGTCGGCCGTACGTACGACAAGCTCGGCTATGTACGGGCCACCGTGCCGACCGGCAAGGCCGACTCGGCCATCGCCGCCGCCGCGAAGCTCACCTCCGTGCAGGCCATCGACCTGCGGGACGAGATACCCCTGGAGGAGCCGCACCTCGACGGCGGCGCCAAGTCGAGCGCCTCCGTGGCCACTTACCCCGGGCCCGGCAAGGACACCGCGGCGAAGAACCCGTACAACCCGTCCTTCGAGACGGGTGCCGTCGACTTCGTGAAGAAGAACCCGAAGGCGGACGGGCGTGGCGTGACCATCGGTGTCCTCGACACCGGTGTCGACCTCGGCAGCTCCGCGCTGCAGAAGACCACGACCGGCGAGCGCAAGATCGTCGACTGGGTGACCGCCACCGACCCGATCGTCGACGGCGACGGCACCTGGCGGGCGATGACCACGTCGGTCGACGGGCCTGCCTTCACCTACGGCGGCAAGAGCTGGAAGGCCGCCGCGGGGTCGTATCTGATCAGCACCTTCCGGGAAGCCGTCACCAACCAGGGCAAGGTCACCGACGGCGACGCCGACGGTGACGTCAACCGTGACGGCGACACCACCGACGACTGGGGCGTGCTGTACGACCCGGCCGCCGGGACCGTGACGGTCGATGTCAACGACAACGGCGACTTCACCGACGACACGCCGATGAAGCCGTACAAGGACGGCCACCAGGTCGGCCACTTCGGCACCGACAACCCGGCCACCGACATCCCGGAGACGCAGGACTTCGTCGTCGAGGTCCGCAAGGACGTCCCGATGGACCCGCTGGGCGGCGACTGGGTCGGCAAGAAGGCCGACTTCGTCAACATCGGCCTCACCGCCGGCTCGCACGGCACCCACGTGGCCGGCATCACCGCCGCCAACGGCATGTTCGGCGGCAAGAACATGAACGGCGCCGCCCCCGGCGCGAAGATCGTGTCGTCCAGGGCCTGCATCTTCGGTCCCGGCTGCTCCAGCGTCGCGCTCACCGAGGGCATGATCGACCTCGTCGCCAACCGTGGCGTCGACGTCGTCAACATGTCCATCGGCGGTCTGCCCCCGCTGAACGACGGCAACAACGCCCGCGCCGAGATGTACACCCGTCTCATCGACACCTACGGCGTGCAGCTCGTCATCTCCGGCGGCAACTCCGGTCCCGGCGCCAACACCATCGGCGACCCCGGCCTCGCCGACAAGGTCATCTCGGTCGGCGCCGGCGTCTCCAAGGAGACCTTCGCCGCGAACTACGGCACCGGCGTGCGCACCAAGTACCAGCTGTTCAACTTCTCCTCGCGCGGCCCGCGTGAGGACGGCGGCTTCACCCCGACCGTCGTCGCCCCCGGCTCCGCGGTCAGCACGATCCCGGCCTGGATGCCCGGCGCGCCGATCGCCGAGGCGGGCTGGAAGCTGCCGGCCGGCTACGCGATGTACAACGGCACCTCGATGGCCTCCCCGCAGGCCGCGGGCGCGAGCGCGCTGCTGCTGAGTGCCGCGAAGCAGAAGGGCATCAAGCTGACGCCCGAGAAGCTGCGCACCGCTCTCACCTCGACCGCCCACCACATCGAGGGGCTTCAGGCGTACGAGGAGGGTGCCGGCCGGATCGACGTCGTCGACGCCTGGAAGGCGGTCAGGGCGGGCGCCACCGCCCACGACTACGCCGTGAAGGCACCGGTCGACACCGCGCTCGACCAGGCACTGAAGACGCCGGGCTTCGGCACGGGCGTCCACGACCGCGAGGGCGGCCTCAAGGCCGGGCAGAAGAAGTCGTACGACGTCACCATCACCCGTACGTCCGGCCCCGCCGGCTCGCTCGCGCACACCCTGCGGCTGGCGAACAACAAGGCCCGCACCTTCTCGATCGTCGGCCCGAAGGTCGTCGACCTGCCGCTGAACAAGGCGGTCACCGTCAAGGTGCAGGCCGCGCCGAAGCACGCGGGCATCAAGAGCGTGATCCTGGAAGCCGACGACCCGAGGACGCCGGGCGTCGACAAGCAGATCCTGAACACCGTCGTGGTCTCCACGCCGGTCCAGCCCACCTTCACCGCCTCGGGCTCGGTGGAGCGCAACAACTACCGGTCGTACTTCGTCACCGTCCCCGAGGGCGCGAAGTCGCTCCAGGTCACGCTCGGCGGCCTCAAGGACGGCAGCCGGACGGTGTTCAGCGCCATCAGCCCGTACGGCACCCCGGTCGCCGACAACGACCCGGACACGACCGACATCGCCTCCTACGCGGACCCCGTGCCCGGCGTCTGGGAGATCGAGGTCGACGCGCGCCGTACGTCGGCGCCACTGGACAACCCGTACAAGCTGGACGCCACCGTCTACGGCGCTTCCTTCGCCCCGGAGTCGGTGACCGTGCCGGAGGCCAAGGTCGGCACGCCGGTCGCCGCCTCCTGGACGGTGACCAACAAGCTGGCGGCCGTCGAGGGCAACCTCAAGGGCGGCGCGCTGGGCTCGTCGAAGACCACGCGGCCGACCATCGCCGACGGCGCGACGCAGACCAGCACGATCGAGGTCCCCGAAGGCACCACGTCGCTGGACGTCGCCATCGGCGGTGTCTCCGACCTGGGCTCCGACCTCGACCTGAACGTGTACGACGCCGAGGGCGCTCTCGTCGGCCAGTCCGCGGACGGTGACTCCGACGAGTCCGTCTCCATCGCGAACCCGGCCGCCGGTACCTACACCGTCGAGGTGGTCGGCTTCGAGGTGCCGTCCGGCTCGACCGCGTACGACTACCGGGACGCGTTCTTCTCCTCCGCGCTCGGCTCGGTCAAGGTCGACGAGTCGACGCCGGTGAAGCTCGGCACGGGCGACTCCGCGAAGGTGGCGGCGGACGTCACGGTCGCGCGGGCGGTGCCCGAGGGCCGGCAGCTCTTCGGCGAGGTGCGGTTGGTGAACACGCGCGGGACGATCGCGGGCGTGGGCGGCGTGACGATCGAGAAGGTCACGCCGTAGTCATCGCCGTAGCCGTGTGACGTACGGCTGAGGGGCGGGTGTCCGATCCGGACGCCCGCCCCTCTTGCCTTGCCGCCCTTTCCTCGCCGTCAGCCCGCGTTGAGCCCCGCGAGTTCGCCGAGCGGCAGCGTGTGCTGGGTCTGCAGGACCTTCGCGCGCAGGTAGCGGACGTTGTCCGGGGTGGCGAAGACGCCGGTGGGGACGCGGCCTTGGACCTGGATGCCGAGGGCGCGCAACTGGTCGGCCTTGTCGGGGTTGTTGGAGAGCAGGTCGAGTTCGCCGATGCCGAGGGCGGTGAGCATCTGGGCGGCCGCCGTGTAGTCACGGGCGTCCTCGGGCAGGCCGAGCGCGGCGTTCGCGGCGTAGGTGTCCAGGCCCTGGTCCTGGAGGGCGTACGCGTCCAGCTTGTTGTACAGCCCGATGCCGCGGCCCTCCTGGCGGAGGTAGAGGAGTACGCCGCCGCGTTCCGCGATGCGCTCGACGGCCTCGCGCAGCTGGGGGCCGCAGTCGCAGCGGGCCGAGCCGAAGACATCGCCGGTCAGGCACTCGGAGTGCAGTCGGACCAGCGGGGTGGTGCCGGGGGTCGGGTCGCCGAGAACGACGGCCACGTGCTCCAGGCCGTCGGTCAGGCCGTGGAAGGTGACCAGTTCGGCGTCCACGCGGTAGCCGTCCTGGAAGCGCAGCGGGACCCGGACGCGGGCGCGCTGGGTGGCGGCGACGGTGAAGTCGGGCATGCGGGTTCTCCGGGTTCCGTGCGCGGGCCTTCTGCTTCAGATTTGAAGCAGCTCCTCGGTTCGGAACCCTACCTCGTGCTTTAAATTTGAAGCAACAGAATTTCTGTGGTGTGCGTCACGAACAGGGCTTGCCGGAGCGCCGCCGCCAGGGCACGTCCTCCGCGGTGGCGTGCGCGTCGTCCCCCTGGAAGCCCCCGGCGACCGCCGTGAAGATCTCCTCCAGCTGCCCGACCTGCTCCGGCGTCAGCCGGTCGAAGAGCAGTGCCCGCACCGTCTCGACATGCCCCGGCGCCGTGCGCTCCAGGACGCGCATCCCTTCGTCGGTGAGCGTCGCGATGCTGCCGCGCTTGTCCCAGCGGCAGTCCTCGCGTCGCACCAGCCCGTCCTTCTCCAGCCGCGTCACGGCGTACGTCAGCCGGCTGCGGGTGATCTTCAGCCCTTCCGCGAGATCGGTCATGCGCAACCGCCGCTCCGGAGCCTCGGACAGGGTGGCGAGGATGGAGTAATACAGATGGGGCATGCCGGCTTCCTGCTGGAGCTGCCGGTCCAGCGCGTCCTCCACGAGAGCGGCGGAGGCGATGTAGGCGCGCCACGCGCGCTGCTCCTCGGGGGTGAGCCAGCGAGTCGTCATGCGGCCAGTGTAGGTTTGTTTCAAACTTGAACCAAGCGGAGCGTGCCGATGCCGTCGTACCCCTACGTCCTGCTGTCCGCCGCGGTCTCCCTGGACGGCTACCTCGACGACACCACCCCCGACCGCCTGCTCCTGTCCGGCCCGGCCGACTTCGACCGCGTCGACGAGGTACGGGCCTCCGTCGACGCCATCCTGATCGGCGCCGGCACGATCCGGGCCGACAACCCCCGGCTGCTGGTGAACTCGGCCGAGCGGCGGGCCGCGCGCAAGGCGCGGGGCAAGCCCGAGTACCCGCTGAAGGTCACGGTCAGCGCGACCGGCGAGCTGGATCCGACGGCGAACTTCTGGCACACCGGCGGCGAGAAGGTCGTCTATACGACGGAGAGGGGCGCGGAGCGGCTGCGGCGGGCGCCGGTCGCGGCGGACGTGGTCGCGCTGGGCACCGACCTGGACTGGCGGGGCCTGCTGCGCCACCTGCGCGAGGCGCGCGGGGTCGAGCGGCTGATGGTGGAGGGCGGCGGCACCATCCACACCCAGCTGCTCCAGCAGGGTCTGGCCGACGAGGTGCAGCTGGTGCTGGCGCCGCTGTTCGTGGGGGATCCGAAGGCGCCGCGGCTGTTCGGCCCGGGCGGCTACCAGGGCGGACGGCTGCGTCTGCTGGAGACACGGCAGATCGAGGACGTCGTCCTGATGCGCTACGAGCCGACCGCGCCCGGCGCCGGCGTGCTGCCCTCCGCTGCGGACCGCAAGTGGCTCGCGCTGGCGTGCGAGCTGGCGGCCGAGTGCCCGCCGTCCGGGACGGCCTTCAGCGTCGGGGCGGTCGTGGTGGCGGCCGACGGGACCGAGCTGGCGCGGGGCCACTCCCGCGAGGGCGGAGATCCCGTGGTGCACGCGGAGGAGGCGGCGCTGGCGAAGATCGCGCCCGGGGATCCTCGTGTGACCTCCGCCACGGTGTACACGAGCCTGGAGCCCTGTACGCGCCGGGCCTCCCGTCCGGTGCCGTGCGCCCGGCTGATCCTCGACGCCGGGGTGCGCCGGGTGGTGACGGCCTGGCGGGAGCCGGACACGTTCGTGGCGGGCGCCGACGGGAGCGGGCTGCTGGCGGGGGAAGGGGTGGACGTGGTGGTCCTGCCCGAGTACGAGGGCCGGGCCAAGGCCCCGAACAGCCACCTTCTGCCGTGACACCGGGGCCGGGGCCGGCCCCCTGAACAGGCCTCGAAAAGCGCCGCTCGCGGCGGCCCCCGGAAAGGCGTGTGCTTTCCGTCCTGCGGATGGCGTACTATTGAGTCATCGCCGCGGGGTGGAGCAGCTCGGTAGCTCGCTGGGCTCATAACCCAGAGGTCGCAGGTTCAAATCCTGTCCCCGCTACTGAAGACTCAGGGCCGGAACTGAAAAGTTCCGGCCCTGAGTGTTTTCCACCGCTCGCTCCCCGCCCCCGCATCCGCAACCCTGGTGACGTGGAGGAACGGCGGATCTCCCACGCACGCCGGTTCGTCCGGCTGCTGCCCGCCCTGCTGATCGCGGCCGGGTGCGGATACGACTACGTCACGCCCACGGATTTCACCGGCGCCCCCTTCTTCACCGCCGCGCCCCTGGTCGCCGCCCCGCTCTACTCGCAGCGCGGCACGGTGCTCACCGGAGTCGTGGCGGTCGGCGCGCTGCTGCTGCTCCGCGCCGGCCTGGACGACCTCCCCCGGGCCGGGGTGATCACCGAGCTGGTCACCGTGGCCACCGTCTCCGTCCTCGCCGTCCTCATCAACGTCCTGGTCCGCCGCAGCGACGCCCGCCTCGCCTCCGCCCGCGCGATTGCCGAGGCCGCCCAGCGCGCCGTACTGCCCGAACCCGCCGAGCGGATCGGTGGGTTCCAGATCGCGGCGCGGTACGAGGCGGCGCAGGAGGGCGCCTTCATCGGCGGTGACCTGTACGCGGTGCAGGACAGCCCACATGGTGTGCGGCTCGTCGTGGGGGACGTGCGCGGCAAGGGCATGGGGGCGGTCGGGATCGTCGCCGTCGTCATCGGGGCGTTCCGGGAGGCCGCCGAGCAGGAGACCACGCTGGAGGCGGTGGCGCAGCGCCTGGAGCGGGCGCTCGCGCGGGAGCGCACGCGGCGCGAGGGGGTGGAGGCCGCCGAGGGGTTCACCACCGCCGTCCTCGCCGAACTCCCACACGGCGACGGGATCGTGCGCCTGGTCAACCGCGGGCACCCACCGCCGCTGCTGCTGTACGCCGACGGCACCGTGTGCGCCCTGCCCGCCCCCGAGCCCGCCCTGCCGCTCGGCATGCGCGAGCTGGGAGCCTGGCCGGACCGGGCCCAGGAGGCCGGCTTCCCGACCGGGGCGACGCTGCTCGTGTACACCGACGGCCTGTCCGAGGCGCGGGACGGCGACGACCGGTTCTACGACCCCGAGACGGGGCTCGCGGGACGGGCCAACGCCCGGCGCGAGCCGACCGCGCTGCTCGGCGCGCTCGCGGCGGAGGTGCGCCGGCACTCCGGGGGCGGGATGGCGGACGACATGGCCCTCATCGCCGTACGGCGTCCCTGATGGAGATCTTGTGGAGCCGATCCACGATCATCATCACCAACAGTGATCGCACGAACCCCCTCCGCATAACAACTGACATACCGTCAATACCTGTGTGACTCCTGAGTGCTGGCCAACTCGCCCGAATTAGGCCGCTCATGACCCGTAAGTCCAGCCGAAAATCGTTAATGATCAAGCGGAACAGCTTGGAATCCGCACCCCGCGTCTATTAACGTTCGATAACGCAGCGCGGTCGTCCCAGCCGTCACAAGAGGCGGCTCCGTGCGCACGCGCCGAATCCCGCAAGGGAACCGGGGAACCACCACCTTGGGGTGAATCGCACGGATACCACCGGGAAGTCACGGTTGGTATACGCGCGTAGGAGACCTTCCTGCTCCGAACCCGTCAGCTAACCCGGTAGGCGAGAAGGAAGGAAAGGAGTACGCCCACGTGGCGTCCAACCGGCCTGCCCCGCAAGCCCCGTTCGTGCCGAGCCAGCGCACCACCGAGACCTTCGGCTACGACCGCCATCGCACCGACGAGGGCCCGTTCGAGGAGTGGAACCCCACCGCGGAGTCCATTCGTCCGGTACGCGGCAGGCATCGCGTCTCCAAGCAGCGCGGCGGGGGACTCGCCCGCAGCTCCACGGTTCTCGGCGTCGGTGTCATAGCCGCCGTCGGCGCGGGCGGCATGGCCAGCGCCAACAGCGGCAAGCCGCCGGTGGCGATCACCATCCCGGACCTGCCCCTGATCTCCGACGACGACGCCGCGCCCGCCGAGGACGCCGGTACCGCCCTCAGCACCATGGGTGCGGCGACCGACGAGACCACGCAGGACGCCACCGACGCCGGTGAGGCGCTGCGCAGCCGGATCATGGCGCAGGCCGAGCAGCAGCAGGACCAGATCGAGAGCAAGGCCGCCGCGGCCGCCGTCGCCGCCGCCGAGAAGGAGGCCGCCGCCGCGGCCGCCAAGGCGGAGAAGGAGGCCGAGGCCAAGGCCGCCGCCGCGAAGGCCAAGGCCGAGGAGGAGGCCCGCAAGAAGGCCGAGGCCGAGCGCCTCGCCGAGCTGGCCAAGCAGTACACGCTGCCGACCTCCTCGTACACCATCACCTCGACCTTCGGTCAGGCCGGCGCCTACTGGTCCTCCGGCTACCACACCGGCCTCGACTTCGCCGCCCCCACCGGCACGCTGGTCAAGGCCGTGCACAGCGGCACGATCACGTTCGCCGGCTGGGACGGGTCCTACGGCTACAAGACCGAGCTCACCCTCGACGACGGCACCGAGATCTGGTTCGCCCACCAGTCCTCGATCAGCGTGAGCGTGGGCCAGAAGGTCAACACGGGCGACGTCATCGGCCGCGTCGGCGCGACGGGCAACGTCACCGGCGCCCACCTGCACCTCGAGGTGCACCCCGACGGCAGCACGAACGGCATCGACCCGCTGGCTTGGCTGCGGGGCAAGGGGCTTACGCCCTGAGGCGCCGAGGTCTTTGAGGGACACCTTCCCGAACCCGGCGGTTCCTGATCCCCTGGCGGTCTCTGATCACCGGCGGTCCTGGCGACAACCCCCCGACGTCAGGGCTGCCGGTTTCCGGAGCGCCGGGATCCGCTTGTTTACGGGAACTTTGCGGCGGCACTGGAAGACCGGCCTCCGCCAAGGACGTTGATGCTGAGCATGACTGCATCCCTTCACAAGCTCGGCTCCTCCGACCTCGAGGTCTTCCCGCTCTCGCTCGGCGGCAACGTCTTCGGCTGGACGGCGGACGAGACCCGGTCCTTCGCCGTCCTGGACGCCTACACGGCCGCGGGCGGCAACTTCATCGACACGGCCGACTCGTACTCGGCGTGGGTCGAGGGCAACGTGGGCGGAGAGTCCGAGACCATCATCGGCAACTGGCTGAGGGCGCGCGGCAACCGGGACGACGTCGTCATCGCCACCAAGGTCAGCCAGCACCCCGACTTCCAGGGCCTGACCGCGGCCAACATCAAGGCCGCCGCCGACGCCTCGCTCCGCCGCCTGGGCACCGACCACATCGACCTCTACTACACGCACTTCGACAAGCCGGAAGTGCCGGTCGAGGAGATCATCGGCGCGCTGGACGACCTGGTGAAGGCCGGCAAGGTGCGGCACATCGCCGCGTCCAACATCTCCGCGCGGCGCCTGGAGGCCTCCCTGGCCTTCTCCGACCGCGAGGGCCTCGCCCGGTACGTCGCCCTCCAGCCCCACTACAACCTGGTCTCCCGCGACACCTACGAGGGCGAACTCCAGAACCTCGCCGAGCGCGAAGGCCTGGCCGCGGTCCCGTACTTCGCCCTGGCGTCCGGCTTCCTCACGGGCAAGTACCGCGCCGGCACGACGGTGGAGAGCCCGCGCGCCGAGGGCGCCGCCAAGCACACGCAGACCGAACGCGGCCAGAAGGTCCTCACCGCCCTGGACGAAATCGCCACCGCCCACCAGGCCTCACCGGCCACCATCGCCCTCGCCTGGCTGGCAGCCCAGCCGACGGTCACAGCCCCGATCGCCTCCGCCCGCACGGTGGAACAACTCCCGGCCCTCCTCGCGGTGGACGACCTGAGGCTGACGGAGGAGCAGGTGGGGAGGCTTACGGAGGCGTCGGCTTGAGGATCTTCAGCCTGCCCGCCGTTTGAGGAGGCGGCACGGTCATCTCCAGCCCGTCCGGCGTTTGAGGACGAGG
>NZ_JAKEIP010000153.1 GCF_021474425.1 Streptomyces muensis
GGCCGCATCCCTGCCGCCCTTGCCGCCGCGCTGGGCGACCTGGTCGCGGACGCCCTCGGGGCCGCGCCCGGAGGCGGCCCTGCTGGCGTGCCGGACCACGGGGTCTGGGGGTGCGGCGGCGGGCGCCGGGGGCACTCATGCCGACTCCGCCCGTACGGCGTCGGGCAGGAAGTGCGTCTCGTACGGTCCGTAGCACTCGCTGAGCTCCGTCGCCACCGCGCCGCCGCAGCCCCCGCACAGTTGGTTGGGCCCTTCCATGCCGGGCAGACCGCAGCAACCATGGTCTCGCAGCCCCGGCCTGCGGGAGAGCCTCCCCAGTGTGTCCTGCGGGTGGACCACAAGGGTGTCGCGCGGCCCGGCGGGGACCAGCTGTTCGCCGTTGTACGCGTGGGAGCCCTCGGTGCGCAGCCAGACGTCGTAGTCGGGTTGCGGCACGTACGGCGCCCCGCTGGGCTCCGGGTCCACCGCGTACGTGCCCCGCGGCACCGTCGACGGGGCGTGCCGCGTGCCGTCCGGATTCTTCCGCCCGACGTACGCGGGACGCTCCGGCAGTTCGGGCAGCCGACGCAGCGGCTCGGTGAGCCGGTGACCGCAGGACGTGCAGAGCAGCAGTACTTTCACCCGTACGTTCTACCTGACCACGGCCCTCGGCTGCTGCTGGGTGATGCAGTGGATGCCCCCACCCCCGGCGAAGATCGTCCGCGCGTCCACCAGCGTCACCGTCCGCTCCGGGAACAGCCTGCGGAAGATGCCGGCCGCGATCTCGTCGCGCGGGTCGTCGAAGCCGCAGAGCACCACGCCGCCGTTGCAGAGGTAGTGGTTGATGTAGGAGTAGTCGGCCCAGTGGCCGTCGGCCTCCAGGACGGTGGGCGCCGGGACCTCGACGACCTCCAGGCGGCGGCCGCGGGCGTCCGTCTGGGACCTCAGCAGCCCGATGACCTCTTTGGTCACCTCGTGGTCGGGGTGCGCGGGGTCCGGCTGCGCATGGGCGACGACCACACCGGGACGGGCGAACGCGGCGACGATGTCGACATGGCCGAGGGTGCCGAAGCCGTACGGCGGGTAGTCGCCGGTGAGGCCGCGGGGCAGCCAGATCGCCTTGCGGGTGCCGAGTTTGGCGTGGATCTCGGCCTCGACCTGCTCGCGGGTCCAGCCGGGGTTGCGGCCGGGGCCGAGCTGGACGGTGTCGGTCAGCAGGACCGTGCCCTCGCCGTCGACATGGATCGCGCCGCCCTCGTTGACCAGCGGCGAGGACAGCACCGGCACCCCGGCCAGGTCCGCGACATGGCGGGCGATCTTGGAGTCGTGCTCCCAGCGGGCCCAGTCCTGGGCGCCCCAGCCGTTGAACACCCAGTCCACGGCGGCCAGTCGGCCCTCCTCGTCCTTGACGAAGGTCGGTCCGATGTCACGCATCCAGGCGTCGTCGAGTTCCCGCTCGGCCAGGTCGACGTCCGGGCCGAGCAGCGCACGCGCCGACTCGCCCTGCCCGGGCCCGTGCACCATCGTCACCGGCTCGAAGCGGCGCACGGCGCGGGCGACGGAAGCCCAGGCCAGCCTGGCGGCCTTGAGGTCCTCGGCGTCCTCGAAGGTCGCGTTCGGCCCCGGCCAGGCCATCCAGGTGCGCTCGTGCGGGGCCCACTCGGGGGGCATGCGGTAGGTCATCAGAAGTCCTAGAGGAAGTAGAGACGGTTCAGGGCGACGGAGTCGGCCGGTTCCGAGCGCAGCGGTTCGCCGTCGAGGGTGACCAGGCCGGTGCGCTGGTCGACGTCGACGGCTCCGGTACGGGAGTTCAGGCGCAGGTCGGCCGGTCCGATGCCACGGGTGCCGCGCACGGCGACCCTCCTTCTGCGGGTCGGCATGGAGTCGCCTCCCTGGTCGACGGCGGCCCGGGCGACGAAGGCGACCGAGATGTCGGCGGGCGTGGCGCCGTACGCCCCGAACTGCGGTCCGAGGACGAGGGGTTCGCAGGTGTCGGTCGCGGCGTTGGGGTCGCCGACCACGCCGTACGCGGGGAAGCCGGACTTCAGCACCAGCTGCGGTTTGGCGCCGAAGTACTCCGGCCGCCACAGCACGATGTCGGCGAGCTTGCCGACCTCGATCGAGCCGACCTCGTGCGCGAGGCCGTGGGCGATGGCCGGGTTGATGGTCAGCTTGGCCATGTAGCGCAGGACGCGCTCGTTGTCGTGGCCGTCGTCCGGGGCGCCGAATTCGGCCTTCATCTTCCCGGCCATCGCGAAGGTACGGCGGACCGTCTCGCCGGCCCGGCCCATGCCCTGTGCGTCGGACGAGGTGATGCCGATCGCGCCCAGGTCGTGCAGCACGTCCTCGGCGCCCATGGTCCCGGCGCGGATGCGGTCACGGGCCATGGCGGCGTCGCCGGGGAGGTCGGTCTTCAGATCATGGACGGAGACGATCATGCCGTAGTGCTCGGCGACGGCGTCCCGGCCGAAGGGCAGGGTGGGGTTGGTGGAGGAGCCGATGACGTTCGGGACGCCGGCCATCTTCAGGACGTTCGGGACGTGTCCGCCGCCGCAGCCCTCGATGTGGAAGGCGTGGATGGTGCGCCCCTCCAGCACCCGGAGGGTGTCCTCGACCGACAGGCACTCGTTCAACCCGTCGCTGTGCAGGGCGACTTGGACGTCATGTTCCTCGGCGACGCGAAGTGCCGTGTCCAGCGCCCGCGTGTGGGCGCCCATGTCCTCGTGCACCTTGAAGCCGGAGGCGCCGCCCTCGGCGAGCGCCTCGACCAGCGGGGCGGGCGAGGACGACGAACCCCGGGCCAGGAAACCGATGTTGACCGGCCAGGCGTCGAAGGCGTTGAAGGCGTGCTTGAGCGCCCACGGCGAGTTGACGCCGACGCCCCACACCGGCCCGAACTCCTGCCCGACGATCGTGGTCACGCCGGACGCGAGCGAGGCCTCCATGACGCGCGGCGACAGCAGATGGACGTGGGTGTCGACGGCTCCGGCGGTGGCGATGAGGCCCTCGCCGGACACGATGGACGTCCCCGTGCCGACGACCACGTCGACCCCGTCGAGGGTGTCGGGGTTCCCGGCCCGTCCGATCGAGCAGATCCGGCCCTCCCTGATCCCGATGGAGACCTTCCGGATCCCGAGCGCCGCGTCGATCACGACGACATTGCTGATGACGACGTCACAGGTCTCGCGGACGGCGGCGGCCTTGAGATGCAGCCCGTCCCGGGCGGTCTTGCCGAACCCGGCGAGGAACTCGTCGCCGTACTTCTGGGAGTCCGACTCGACGCGGATCGTCAGCCCGGAGTCGCCGAGGCGGACGCGGTCGCCGGCGCGGGGGCCGTGGGTGGCGGCGTACTCGTACGGGGTGAGGCGGCGGGCCTCGGCGGGGTGGCCTCCGGGACGGCTCATCGTTCGACCTCCAGCTGCTGGTCGGGTGTTTCCGTGACGCCGAGGTAGCCGCAGGCGGCGGCGCGGCGCAGTGCCTCCTCGCGGGCGCCCGGCGCGTCCAGCGCCCCGTCGACGAGCCCCGCGAACCCGATCGCGATCCGCTCGCCGCCGATCGGCACGAGCCCCACCTCGGAGCTCTCGCCCGGCCCGAACCGCACGGACGACCCGGCGGGCACGGCGAGCCGCATCCCGTAGGCGGCACCCCGGTCGAAGTCGAGCCGCGGGTTGGCCTCGAAGAAGTGGAAGTGGGAGGTCACGGAGACGGGCACGGTGGCGGTGTTGGTGACCGTCAGCCGGAGAACCGGCTCCGGCTCGGCGTGCTCGGGCCCCGGCAGCAGCGCGCCGGGAGCCTGCGGACCGAGCCCCGCCCCGAGCGGATCGGACACGACCGCGAGCCGTGAGCCGTCGTCGAAGACGGCCTCGACATGCACCTCGGTGACGACGTCCGCGACGCCCGGCAGCACGTCGTCCGGGCCGAGCACGGACCGGGCGCGCTCGACGGCCTCCGCCAGCCGGGCCCCGTCCCGGGCGGCCTCGCACACGGTGTCCGCGATCAGCGCCGTCGCCTCCGGCACGTTCAGCCTCAGCCCGCGGGCCCTGCGCGCCCTGGCCAGCTCGGCGGCTCCGAAGAGCAGCAGCCGGTCACGTTCGGTGGGGGTCAGTCTCATGACGCGGGCACCTCCTTGCCTCTCCCGCATTAGAGCATCACTCTAAACATTAATTCCAGTGAACCGAAGTGTTGACTCGACACCATCGATTCTCGATATTGAACGTCGCTCTAACTCTGGCGGCCGATCAAAGGAGACCTGCCATGCCGATGGAACAGCGCGGAGTCGACACCATCCCCGAGGAGGAACGCACGAGCGGCCCACGGGACCTCGTCTCGATCCTGCTGGGCTCGAACCTCTGCCTCGGAGTGATCGTCTTCGGCTGGCTGCCGCCGTCGTTCGGCCTCGACTGGTGGGCGTCGGTGAGCTCGATCGTGGTCGGCACGGTGGCCGGCACGGCCCTGACCGCCCCGCTCGCGCTGATCTCCCTGCGCACGGCGACGAACCTGTCCACGTCCTCCGGCGCCCAGTTCGGCGTGCGCGGCCGTCTGGTCGGCTCGGTGGTCGGCCTCCTGCTCGCCCTCGGCTACACGGCGCTGACCGTGTGGATCGGCGGCGACGTCATGGTCGGCGTGCTGGGCCGGCTCTTCGGACTGCCGGCGAACGGAGTGTCGTACGGCGTGGTCTACGGGCTGCTGGCGGCGGCGACCGTGGCGGGCGCGGTGTACGGCTACCGGGTGCTGCTCGCCCTGTCCCGGGTCCTCGCCATCGGCATGACGGCCCTGCTGGTGCTCGGCGTCGTCGCCTACGCCCCGCACTTCACGACCGCCGCGCTGCCCGAGACCGGTGGCTATCTGCTCGGCGGGTTCTGGCCGACCTGGCTGCTGGCGACGGTGGCCGCGGGCCTGTCCGGCCCGATCGCGTTCATCACGCTGCTCGGCGACTACACCCGCTACATCTCCCCGGTCCGCCACACCTCACGCCGGGTGCTGCACGCCACCTGGCTCGGCCTGCTCCTCGGCCTCCTGGTCCCCCAGTTGTTCGGCACCTTCACGGCGTACGCGGCCCAGGCGGCCCTCGACTACGCCGGGCCGCTGGTCTCCGCCTCCCCCACCTGGTACCTGGTCCCGCTCCTGCTGGCCGCCTCGGCCGGCTCGGTCGGCAACGCGGGCCTGATGCTCTACTCCATGGGCCTCGACCTCGACGCCATCCTCCCGCGCGCCTCCCGCGCCCGGGCCACCTACGCCGTCGCCGTCGTCGCGACCGCCTGCGTCTTCGTCGGCCACTACGCCTCCAGCGCCCAGGACGCCATGACGTCCTTCGTGCTGCTGCTGACCGCGATCGGCACCCCGTGGGCGGTCATCACCCTGATCGGCTTCGCCCGCTGCCGTGGCGTGTACGACGCGGAGGCCCTCCAGGTCTTCAACCGCCGTGCGCGGGGCGGGATCTACTGGTTCCGGGGCGGCTGGAACATCCCGGCGACGGCGGCCTGGGCGCTGGGCGCGACGGTCGGCCTGCTGGCCGTGTCCCTCCCGTCGTACGAGGGCCCGCTGCTGGGCCTGACGGGCGGGGTGGACTGCAGCTTCCTGCTGTCGGGGCTGGTGGGGGGTGTGGCGTACCTGCTGCTGACGGTGGGCGACTCCGCTCCGGTACGCGAAAGGGTCGTCGCGGACTCCGAGTCCGCGACGACCCTGACGGTCAAGGCCGAGAGTTAACCCAGCTTGTGCATCCAGCCGTGCTTGTCCTCGGCCTTGCCCCGCTGGATGTCGAGAAGGGCCCGGCGAAGCTTCAGCGTGACCTCGCCGGGCTCGCCGTCGCCCTGCTGCCACTGCGCGCCCGTGCGCTTGACGGTGCCGACCGGCGTGATGACCGCGGCCGTGCCGCAGGCGAAGACCTCGGTGAGGGTGCCGTTCTCCGAGTCGCGCTGCCACTGGTCGACGGAGACGCGGCCCTCCTCGGCCTCGTAGCCGAGGTCACGGGCGACCTGGAGAAGGGAGTCACGGGTGACGCCCTCCAGGATGGAGCCGGTGAGGGACGGGGTGACGATCTTGTCGCCGTACACGAAGTACAGGTTCATGCCGCCGAGTTCCTCGACCCACTTGCGCTCGACCGCGTCCAGGTAGCAGACCTGGGCGCAGCCCTCGGCGGCGGCCTCGGCCTGGGCGAGCAGGGACGCGGCGTAGTTGCCGCCGGTCTTGGCGTCGCCCATGCCGCCGGGCACGGCGCGCACGTGGTCCTCGGAGACCCAGATGGAGACCGGCTTGACGCCGCCGGGGAAGTAGGCGCCGGCCGGGGAGGCGATGACGATGAAGAGGTACTCGCTGGCGGGCTTCACGCCCAGCCCGACCTCGGTGGCGAACATGAACGGCCGCAGGTAGAGGGACTCCTCGCCGCCGTGCGCCGGCACCCACGCCTCGTCCTGGCTCACCAGCGCGTCACACGCCTCGATGAACGTCTCGACCGGCAGCTCCGGCATGCCGAGCCGGCGGGCCGAGGCCTGGAAGCGCCTGGCGTTCTTCTCGGGACGGAAGGAGGCGACGGACCCGTCGGGCTGGCGGTAGGCCTTCAGGCCCTCGAAGATCTCCTGCGCGTAGTGCAGGACCATGGTGGCCGGGTCGAGGGAGAGCGGCGCGTACGGCACGAGCTCGCCGTCGTGCCAGCCGCGGCCCTCGGTCCACTTGATCGTCACCATGTGGTCGGTGAAGTGGCGGCCGAACCCGGGGTTGGCCAGTATCGCCTCGCGCTCGGCGGCGGAGAGCGGGCTGGCTGAGGGCTTGAGCTCGATCGTGGGCGTCGTCATGAGTAGATGTCCTTCACCGGTTTTGATTGTGGCGGGCCGCGCTCACGCCAGTACTGTCAGTGGCCAGTGCTAGGACGTCCGAGCAATCCGTCATTCCGCGGCTCCGCGTTCGATTATCGCAAGCGGGAGCCGTGGAAGAAATCGGCCTGTTCGGCGTGAATCGCGACCCAGGGGCAGATGGTGCCACCCGACGGCGGACATGGGGAAGCCGCCGGGTGCGGAGCGACCCGGCGGCTTCGAAAGTTCGAGTGGCGCGGCGGGCGTCAGCCGGCTACTCGTACGGCCAGCGCGTCGCCGATCTCCGACGTGCTGCGGGCGGGCTTGCCGGTGCGCTCGGCGAGGTCGGCGGAGACCGCCTCGTCGATGCGGGCGGCCTCGGCGTCGTAGCCGAGGTGACGCAGGAGCAGGGCGACGGACAGGACCGTGGCGGTCGGGTCGGCCTTGCCCTGGCCGGCGATGTCGGGCGCGGAACCGTGGACCGGCTCGAACATCGAGGGGAACTCGCCGGAGGGGTTGATGTTCCCGCTCGCGGCGACGCCGATGCCGCCGGAGACGGCCGCGGCGAGGTCGGTGATGATGTCGCCGAAGAGGTTGTCGGTGACGATCACGTCGAAGCGACCGGGGTCGGTGACCAGGTAGATGGTCGCCGCGTCGACGTGGATGTAGTCGGTGGTGACCTCGGGGAACTCCTCGGCCACCTTGTTGAAGACGTTCGTCCACAGGTGGCCCGCGAAGGCCAGCACGTTGTTCTTGTGGACCAGCGTGAGCTTCTTGCGCGGCCGGGCCTGGGCGCGGGCGAAGGCGTCACGGACCACGCGCTCGACACCGAAGGCCGTGTTGACGGAGACCTCGGTGGCGACCTCGTGCTCGGTGCCCTTGCGGATCGTGCCGCCGTTGCCGGTGTACGGGCCCTCGGTGCCCTCGCGGACGACGATGAAGTCGATCTCGGGCTGGCCGGCGAGCGGGGTGGGAACACCGGGGAGGAGCTTCGACGGACGCAGGTTGACGTGGTGGTCGAAGAGGAAGCGGAGCTTCAGCAGGAAGCCGCGCTCCAGGACGCCGGACGGGACCGACGGGTCGCCGATCGCGCCGAGCAGAATGGCGTCGTGCTTCTTCAGGGCGTCGACGTCCGCGTCGGTGAGGGTCTCACCGGTGGCGTGGTAGCGCTTGGCGCCGAAGTCGTACTCCTTGGTCTCCAGCTTCACATCCTGCGGGAGGACGGCGGAGAGGACCTTGAGGCCTTCGGCCACGACTTCCTGCCCGATGCCGTCACCGGGGATCACTGCGAGATTGAGGCTGCGAGACATGTCGGCACCCTACTCCTCGTCCCATGGGATGACACGCGATGTCCGCGATACGGACAGCCGGACGGGGTAAGGCTCTTGCGCTTCGACCGCCGTTCACCCGTACGTGGGGCGGGTGTTGGCCTCCGCTGGGAACTTCCCTTTCATGGACCTCCCCGACTTCGGCATCCCGCCCCGGCTCGCCCGACGAATGACCATGGCGGAACAGCACGAGTACCTGCGGACGAAGCTGACCCGGCGCCGCACGCTGGTCACCGCCGGCGCGGTGGCGGGCGGCCTGCTGACGGGCTGCTCGGGGTCGGACTCCGGCCCGGGCCCGTCCCGTACGTCGGCCTCCGCGTCCTCCCGCACCAGGGTGCCGGGCTCCGCCGTCGCCCCGTTCGGCCGCCATCTCGCCTTCGGCGCCGACCCCAGGAACCAGATGCGGATCTCCTGGCAGGTGCCGGCCGCGGTGCGCAGGCCGTACATCCGGGTCGGCCTGCGCCCCGACGACCTGAGCCGCAGGATCGACGCCGAGGTCCGCGAGCTGCGCACACCGGAACTGCGGGGCGTCCGCGCGGCGCTGGAGCAGTACTACCTCCACGCCGCCCTGGACGGCCTGCGGCCCGGCACGAGGTACTACTACGGCGTCGGCCACGAGGGCTTCGACCCCGCCTCCCCGCAGAACCGTTCGACGATCGCCGACTTCCGCACCGCGCCCGCGACCCCGCAGACCTTCACCTTCACGGCCTTCGGCGACCAGGGCGTCAGCGAGGCGGCCGCCACCAACGACAAACTCCTGCTGGGCCAGAACCCGGCCTTCCACCTCCACGCCGGCGACATCTGCTACGCCGACGCCAAGGGCCTGGGCAAGGAGTCGGACGCCTACGACCCCGGCTTCTGGGACTTCTACCTGAAGCAGACCGAGTCGGTGTCCAGGTCGGTGCCGTGGATGGTGACGACCGGCAACCACGACATGGAGGCCTGGTACTCGCCGGACGGCTACGGCGGGCAGCTGGCCCGCTGGTCCCTGCCGGAGAGCGGCTTCGATCCCGGGGCGGCCCCGGGCGCGTACTCCTTCGTCTACGGCAACGTCGGCTTCGTGGCGCTGGACGCCAACGACGTGTCGTACGAGATCCCGGCCAACCTGGGGCACACGGACGGCCGTCAGACCAAGTGGCTGGACGAGCGGCTCGGTGAGCTGCGGGCGGCGAAGGACGTCGACTTCGTCGTCGTCTACTTCCACCACTGCGCCTACTCGACGTCCACGCACGCCTCGGACGGGGGTGTGCGGGCCGAGTGGGTGCCGCTGTTCGCCCGGCATCAGGTGGACCTGGTGATCAACGGGCACAACCACGTCTACGAGCGGACGGACGCCATCAAGAACGGCGAGGTCGGCAGGCAGGTCCCGATCGGCGGGTCCACGGATCCGACGCGGGACGGCACCGTGTACGTCACCGCCGGCGGGGGCGGCAAGGAGCTGTACGGCTTCCCGGCGGGCGTCGAGGAGAGCTACGAGGGCCATGTGACGGACCGGGAGTCGGTCGCCACGTTCAGCTGGACCAGGTCACGCGACGCCAAGGCGGAGCGCGTGGAGTGGTCCCGGGTGCGCTACCGGGGCTTCTCGTTCCTCTCGGTGGAGGCCGGGAGCGGCACGAAGCCCCGGTTGAGGGTGTCGGCGCTGGCGCAGAGCGGGGAGCGCATCGACTACTTCGAGGTGAAGCGCCCCTAGGGGCGCGGGGCTGTGTCGATATGCGGCTACGCCGCCTGATGCCCCGTGGCACCCCCGTTGTCCCTGCGGTCCAGGGCACGCTGGAGAGCAGCGGCAGCGTTCTTGCGGTCGGACTCGCTCGTGCGGGAGAGGTGACGGACTCGGCGGCGGGCGGTCGTCTCGGCCATGGGAAATCGACTCCTTCGACAATCCGGGAGTGCGGAAAGGGGTTACGAGACGCCGGATGGGGCGGGGAGCGGTGCCGCAGGGGTTGCCTGCACGGGGCCCGGCTCACGACCGCCATTCGCTTGATCGAGCGAGACGTTCGGCTTCTACAAAGCTAAGGGAGGACGGCGCGTCTGTCTCCACAATTACTCGGACTTCCTACTATCTGAGACGGTGGAGTGGGTCACACGCCACTGACCTGCGCTTTCTCCCGTCACTCCGTCAGAGCATCGCCGTCCCGCCAGTCGAAGACCAGCTCGAACGCCGGGTCGAGGGGCCCTGCGAGCGCGGGCCGCAGGAACGTGCTGCCCTCCTCGTCCGGCAGATGGACGACGCCCTGCGGGCCCAGCGCGCAGACCCGCCCGGGCCAGACCTCCCAGCCCCGGGCGGCGTACAGCGCGGCCCCCTCGTCGCTCGCGGACAGCATCCCCGCGTCGTACGCCCGCTCGATCACCCGCTCCAGCTCGGCCATCACCCGGCCGCCGAGCCCGGTCCGGCGCGCGTCGGGGCGTACGGCGACCGCCTCGACGTAGCCGACCCGCAGCCAGCGCTCCCGGTGCCGCACCCGCCGCATGACCACCGAACCGTGTGCGAGGAGTCGTCCGGCGTCGTCGTGGACGAGCGCGTGCATGCCGCCGAGCCCGTGGTCGAAGTCCTCGTCGGAGAAGTCCCCGTCGAAGGCCTCGTCCAACAGAGCGCGGACGGCACGCAGTTCGGCGGGGGTGAGGTCGGCGGTGTGTGCGGTGCGGGACGTGACGGGGGACGTGGGTGGGGTCATCCGTCCAGTATCCGCGCGGTGGCGGATCGCCCACTCGGCTGATCCTCCGCGCGGTACGGGACAGAGGGCGACCGCGAGGGGAACGGTGAGGTCATGAACGACACGGCGAAAGTGTTCCTCGAGGGCGGCCCGGACGACCTGCCCGAGCGGATCGTCCCGACCCCGACGCCCGGCCCGGACGTGAAGATCAAGCTCCGCGGCGGGTACGAGCACTTCCGGCCGACCTCGCGGCAGTCGCAGACTCCCGAGGGCGCGCTGCCCGTGTACGAGTGGTGGGAGCGGACGGAGATCGCCGAGTAGGCCGGCCGCGCTCAGCCCAGCACGGCCGCCAGCGCCGCCCGGAAGCCGTCCGGGTCCTCCACCCAGGGCAGGTGCCCGGCGCCCGGCAGGATCACCCGGTCCGCCTTCGGCAGCGCCCGCTCCAGGGAGTCGACCGCCGAGCGCGGCCGGATGTCACGCTCGCCGTCGACGATGAGCACGGGCACGTCGAGGGCCCGGCAGGCGGCGTACAGCTCGGGGGTGTCCAGACCCCGCCGGTTCTCGGCGGTCAGTTCGGCGTTGCACTCGGTGTTGATGCCGAGCCACGGGTCGGCCATCCGCTCGGCGTGCTCCGGCGCCCGCTCGCGGTCCTCGAACTCCGCGGACCACTGGAGCACGGCTCCCTCCTGGTCGCCCGCGGGCAACTCCCGCCAGCGGGCGAGGCGTTCGGAGTCCTCGCCCAGTCTCGCGAGAAGGTTCTCCTGGTAGGCCGGGCGCCACTCGGACGTCGGGCCGATGCCGGTCCCGGCCACGTACACCAGCAGGCTCACCCGCTCCGGATGGGCCAGCGTGTAGGCGAGCGCCAGCTGGGCGCCCCAGGAGTGTCCGAGCAGCGCGGTCCGCTCCGGCGCGAAGTGCCGTCGCACGGCGTCCAGATCGGCCACGAACCGGTCGGTCGTCCACGGCCCCGCGCACCGCTCGGACCGCCCGCAGCCGCGCTGGTCCCAGCGCACCACCGTGGCCAGGTCGCCGAGCACCGCGGCCACGTCCTCGAACATGTCCCACAGCCCCGGCCCGCCGTGGCACAGCACCAGCGGCTCGCCCCGGCCGGAGGCGCTCGCCCACAGCCGTACACCGTCGTCCGTCGTCACCGTCATGACCCCATCCTCCCGCACGGCTAGGGCCTGTCCGGTCAAGACCCGGCCCTGGCCGTCGAGTTGGGGTGTCAGCCCATGTGCGGGTAGCCGTAGTCGGTCGGCGGGACCAGCGTCTCCTTGATGGCGCGGGTCAGGGTCCAGCGCATCAGGTTCTGCGGGGCGCCGGCCTTGTCGTTGGTGCCGGAGGCGCGGCCGCCGCCGAAGGGCTGCTGGCCGACGACGGCGCCGGTCGACTTGTCGTTGATGTAGAAGTTGCCGGCCGCGTAGCGCAGCTTCTCCATCGTGTACGCGGCCGCCGCGCGGTCGCCGGAGATGACCGAGCCGGTCAGCGCATACGCGGACACCGACTCCATCTGCTCCAGCATCTCGTCGTACTTGTCGTCCTCGTAGACGTGCACGGCGAGGAACGGGCCGAAGTACTCGGTGGTGAAGACCTCGTTCTCCGGGTCGGAGCACTCGACGACGGTCGGGCGGACGAAGTAGCCGACCGAGTCGTCGTAGGAGCCGCCCGCGACGATCGTGCAGGTCGGGTCGGACTTGGCGCGGTCGATGGCGGCCTTGTTCTTGGCGAAGGCGCGCTCGTCGATGACGGCGCCGATGAAGTTGGACAGGTCGGTGACGTCACCCATGGTGATGTAGTCGACCTCGGCGGCGAACTCCTCCTTGAAGCCGGAGTTCCAGATCGACGCCGGGATGTACGCCCGGGAGGTCGCCGAGCACTTCTGGCCCTGGTACTCGAAGGCGCCCCGGGTCAGGGCGGTCTTCAGGACGGCCTTGTCGGCGCTCGGGTGGGCGACGACGAAGTCCTTGCCGCCCGTCTCGCCGACGATGCGCGGGTAGGACCGGTACTTCTCGATGTTGTTGCCGACCGTCTTCCACAGGTACTGGAAGGTCTTGGTCGACCCGGTGAAGTGGATGCCGGCGAGGTCGCGGTGCTCCAATGCGACCTTGGAGACCTCGATGCCGTCGCCGGTGACGAGGTTGATGACGCCCTTGGGCAGGCCCGCCTCCTCCAGCAGCTGCATCAGCAGCACGGCGGCGTGGGTCTGCGTCGGGGACGGCTTCCAGACGACGACGTTGCCCATCAGGGCCGGGGCGGTCGGCAGGTTGCCCGCGATGGCCGTGAAGTTGAACGGCGTGATCGCGTAGACGAAGCCCTCCAGCGGGCGGTGGTCGAGGCGGTTCCAGACGCCCGGGGAGTTGGCGACCGGCTGCTCGGCGAGCAGGTCACGGGCGTACTTGACGTTGAAGCGCCAGAAGTCGATCAGCTCGCAGGGGGAGTCGATCTCGGCCTGCTGAGCCGTCTTCGACTGGCCGAGCATCGTGGAAGCGGCGATCGTCTCGCGCCACGGCCCGGCGAGCAGCTCGGCCGCGCGCAGGATGATCGCGGCGCGGTCGTCGAAGGACATCGCGCGCCAGGCCGGCGCGGCGGCGAGGGCCGCGTCGATGGCGTCCTGGGCGTCCTGCTGGGTGGCGTTGCCGTAGCTGCCGATGCGGGCCTTGTGGTTGTGCGGCTGCACGACGTCGAACCGCTCGCCGCCGCCCATCCGCTTCTCGCCGCCGATGGTGCAGGGCAGGTCGATCGGGTTCTCGGCCAGCTCCTTGAGCTTGACCTCCAGCCGGGCGCGCTCGGGCGAGCCGGGGGCGTAGCCGTGCACCGGCTCGTTGACGGGGGTGGGGACCTGGGTCACAGCGTCCATGGGTTCCGTAACTCCTTACTGAGCGGTGTGTTGCGAGCCGTGTGTGGGGGCTCAGCCCTTGCTGACCATCGAGCGCAGGAAGAACCGCAGGTTGGCGGGCTTCTCCGCGAGCCTCCGCATGAAGTAGCCGTACCAGTCGGTGCCGTACGCCGTGTAGACGCGCATCCGGTGGCCCTCGGCGGCGAGCCGCAGGTGTTCGTCGCTGCGGATGCCGTACAGCATCTGGAACTCGTACTCGTCGAGCTTTCGGCCGACGCGGTGGGCGAGCTCCTGGGCGATGGCGATCAGGCGCGGGTCGTGGGAGCCGATCATCGGGTACCCGGCGCCCTCCATGAGAATCCCCAGGACCCGGACGTACGCCTTGTCGATCTCGTGTTTCTGCTGGTAGGCGACCTCGGCGGGCTCCTTGTAGGCGCCCTTGACCAGCCGTACGCGGCTGCCGTTCGCCGCGAGTCGGCGGGCGTCGTCCTCGGTGCGGAAGAGGTAGGCCTGGATGACGCAGCCGGTCTGCGGGAAGTCCTTCCGCAGCTCCTCGTGGATGGCGAACATCGAGTCGAGGGTGGTGTGGTCCTCGGCGTCGAGGGTGACCGTCGTGCCGATGGCGGCGGCGGCCTCGACGACCGGCCGGACGTTGGCGAGGGCGAGCTCGTGGCCGCCGTCCAGCGCCTGCCCGAACATGGAGAGCTTGACGGACATCTCGGCCCGGGTGCCCAGCTCCAGCTCCTTGAGCCGGTCGATGAGCTGCAGATAGGCGTCCCTGGCGGCTTCCGCCTGCTCGGGTGTGGTGATGTCCTCGCCGACGACGTCCATGGTCAGTTCCAGGCCCCGGGAGGTCAGGTCCTGGATGATCGGCACGATCTCGTCGACCGTCTCACCGGGGATGAAGCGGTCGACGACCTGCTTGGTCACCGGGGCCGCCGAGATCAGGCGTCGCATCCGGTCGCTGCGCGACGCGGCAAGAATCACGGGACCCAGCACGGGGCACCTCCACAAACCAGCAGATAGAACCACCGTGAAACCTAAGGATCCCTCCGATCGTCGGCCATCGACAGCTGTCACGCATCCGTGCCGCAGATCTCAGACAGATGTATGAAGGGCATGCGGAAATGCGGGAGAATGCCCGGGTGACGTCCGAATACAAGGCTGACTTCCAGGAGCTGGTCGACGAGATCTCGGAGCTGCTGGGCGTGCCGGCGACGCTGGAGAACCGGGACTTCGAGCTGATCGCCTTCGGCGCCTACGACAGCGAGGACGAGCTCGACGCGTCGGCCCTGGACCCGGTCCGCGCCCGCTCGATCCTGACCCGCCGCTCCACGGCGGCCGTACGGACGTGGTTCGAGGGCTTCGGCATCACGCGCGCGACGGGCCCGGTGCGGATCCCGCCGACTCCGGAGGCCGGGGTGTACCGGGGGCGCATCTGTCTGCCGGTACGCCATCGGGGGGTCGTGCTCGGTTACGTCTGGCTCCTGGACGACGATCCGGGCCCGACCGAGCAGCAGCTGACGGCCGCGATGGAGGTGACGACGCGGATCGGCGCGCTGCTCGCGGACGAGGCGCAGCACGGCGCGGATCTGAGCCGGGAACTGCGGGCGGCGCTGGTGGCGGAGCCGGGCTGGCAGGGGGACATGGCGGTGGCGGCGCTGCGCACGGCCCTCGGCGCCCGCGGCGACGGCCCGCACACGGTGGTCTGTGTCGCCCCCTGGCCGTCGGCCGACCCCGACGACACCCCGTCGGTCCGTACGGTGCCGCATGCGACGGCACTGTGCACGGTGCCGTGGGGGGCCGACGGGCAGAGCCTCGCGGTGCTGGTGCGGCTGCGCTCGGCGGAGGTGCGGACGGCGGCCCAGGCTGCGGCGTCCAGGCTGCTCAAGGACGAGGCGACGCGTTCGGCGGCGGGCATCGGAGCGCCCCGCTCGGGCCTCGGCGAACTGCCCGCCGTCTGGCGGG
This sequence comes from Streptomyces muensis, assembly GCF_021474425.1. GTDB lineage: Bacteria > Actinomycetota > Actinomycetes > Streptomycetales > Streptomycetaceae > Streptomyces > Streptomyces muensis. Next base: position 15,551 of record NZ_JAKEIP010000153.1, read on the forward strand.
AGGCCTCGTCCGCGGCCCGCGCCGCCCTGGCCGAGCCCCGGCTGGGCCCGGTCGCCGAGTGGGCCCGCATCGGCCCGTACCGCCTGCTGACGTCCCTGCCCGCGGAGGTCACCCAGGATCCCGCGGTCGCCCTGCTCCTCTCCCCCGCCCACCACGAACTGGCCCGCACCGCCGAGGTCTACCTGGACCGCGCGGGCCAGGCCGGCCGCACGGCCTCCGAGTTGGGCATCCACCGCCAGACGCTGTACTACCGCCTCTCCCGCGTCGAACAGCTGACGGGGCTGGATCTGGGCGACGGCGAGGACCGGCTGCTGCTGCACATGGCGTTGAAGGGGGCAAGGCTCTGAGGCAGTTGAGGGGCGCGCCCTGAGTCAGTTGACGGGCGCGCCCTGAGCGGCAGGCCACACAGGTCCGGACTTCTGAAAATGATTGTCATCATGCTACGGTCGGTGCACGTTCAACCTTTGACCATGCCTTTACCCGGAGTGTGCCGTGCGCGTCCCCGCCCGTCTTGTCCCGCTCACCGCGCTCACCGCGGCCTCCGCCCTGCTCACCGGCTGCTTCTCGTCGGCGGGTTCCGATGAGGCGACCGCCGAAGGCAAGCGCATCCGTGTCGCGCACATGCTGCCGCCCCGCTCCGGCCTGTCCCCGCTGAGCGACGACGCGTTCAAGCTCTCGCGCTGGTCGACCGCCGAGACCCTGGTGAAGCTCGACGAGGACGGCGACGCCCTGCCGGCCCTGGCCACCAAGTGGCAGCAGTCCGGCCGTAGTTGGACCTTCGAGATACGGGACGGCGTCACCTTCCACGACGGCACGAAGCTCGACGCGCACGCCGTCGTGCGGTCGCTCACCAAGGCCGCCGGCGCCTCCCCCAAGCCCCGCATCCTCGACGGCGTGGACCTGACCGCGAAGGCCCAGGACTCCGACACGGTCACCGTCACCACCGGCACCGAGGACCCCCTCGTCCCGCAGCGGCTGAGCTCGCCCCAGCTGTCGATCCTCGCCGCCAAGGCCTACGAGGGGAAAACGGTGAACCCCCTGGGTGCCGGCACCGGCCCCTTCGAACTGGTCGAGGTCAACGGCACCGCCTCCGCCGCCCTCGACCGCTATGACGCGTACTGGGGCGGCAAGGCCAAGGCCCCGGGAATCGACGTCAAGTTCGTGCCGGACGGGACCGCCCGCGCCGCCGCCCTGCGCACCGGTGAGGCCGACATCGTCGAGGCGATTCCGGTCTCCCAGGCCGCCGTCCTCGACCAGGACCTGATCACCGAGGTCCCCATGCCGCGCACCAACACGCTCTACCTGAACACCGAGAACGGCGCCTTCAAGGACGGCGCGCTGCGCGCCGCCGCCCGGGAGGCGATCGACGCCAAGTCGATCGTGGAGGGCGTGTACGAGGGACGGGCGGATGTCGCCGAGGGCCTGCTCGGCCCCGCCCTGCCGTGGGCAGCCGAACTGCGCACTCCCGTCAGGCACACCAAGGCCGGCAAGCCGAACGGCACGACGATCACCATCGGAACCTTCACCGACCGGGCCGAACTGCCCGAGGTCGCCGCCACGCTGCAGCAGCAGCTGCAGAAGGCCGGATTCAAGGTGAAGCTCGACGTCCGCGAGTACGCGAACATCGAGTCCGACGCCCTCGCCGGCAAGTTCGACGCGTTCATCCTCTCCCGCGCCACCGTCCTCGACTCCGGCGACCCGACCGCCTACCTGTACAGCGACTTCGCCTCCGACGGCTCCTTCAACATCTCCCAGCTCGCCGACTCCTCCGTGGACGCCGCGCTGAAGAAGGCCGGCGAGACCAAGGTCGGCGACGCCCGCCGCAAGGCGGTCCTCCAGGCCGAGGGCGCCGTACTCGCCCAGGACGCGGCCGTACCGATGCTCCACGAGCGGGTGATCCAGGGCGACGCGGCCGGTGTGGTCGACGCGGCCCACGACCCGCGCGAGCGTGAGCTCGTCACGGCGGACACTTACGTCAAGTGAAGACCCCTCGCCGTCAAGTGAGCTCCCGGGCAAGAAAGTCGGCCGGTGTCGCCGGGCTGACCCGCCTCGTCTGTCTCGTCGCCGTCCTGGCCACCGTCGGCCTGCTGCCCTGGCTCTCGCAGCGGGACCCGGCGCTCACCGTGCTGCGCGCCCGGTCGGCCGAGCAGGAGGCGACCGAAGAGGCGCTGTCGGCGATCCGGGCGGACCTCGGCCTGGATGCCGGTCCGCTCTCCCTGCTGGGCAGGTGGGCCTCGGACCTGCTGCACGGCGACTTCGGCACCTCCTGGGTGTCCGGCACCGACGTCCTGCCGTCCGTGGTCGCCGGGCTCCAGGTGTCGCTGGGCCTGATGGGCGCGGCGCTCGGCGTGGCGGTGGCGCTCGCCGCGGCGCTGGTGGCGCCGGTGCTGGTGCGAGGGCGCGCTACGGCCGGGGCCTTCGCCGCCATGCTCGCCGCGATCCCCGAGTTCCTGCTGGCCCCCGTCGCCCTGCTGGTGTGCGGGGTGTGGCTGGGCTGGCTGCCGACGGCCGGGTGGGCGGGCCCCGAGTATCTGGTGCTGCCCGCGCTCGCCCTCGGCGTCCCGGCGGGCGGCCTGCTCGGCCGGCTGGTCGCGGACGCGCTGCCCGCCGTCCTCGACGAACGCTGGGTGGAGCTGTGGCGGGGCGCTGGAGTGAGCCGTACGGCGATCTCGGCGGCCGCTCTCAAGCGCGTACTGCCGCCGCTGGTACCGCAGTTCGGGATGGTCGCCGTCGGCCTGACCGGAGGCGCGGTCGCCGTGGAGATGGTGTTCGCGGTGCCCGGCATCGGCCGTACGGCGCTGGGCGCGGCCAAGTCGCAGGATCTGCCGCTGCTCCAGGGGTCGGTGCTGGCGCTGCTGCTGCTCGGTCTGGTCGCGGGCGCGGCGGCCGCGTTCACACGGCGCCGGCTGCTGGGCCCGGCCTTGCGTGACGCCGGCCTCACACTGCCCCCGGCACGTCCGGTCCGCTCACACCCGGCGATCCCGTTGACTCTGTTCACAGTCCTCGCCGTGACCATCGGCTGGGGCCTGCTGCGCGACCCGTACACCGTCAACACCGCCGCCCGTCTCGCCGCCCCCACCTGGGCCCACCCCCTCGGCACCGACGCCCTCGGCCGTGACGTGCTCGCCCGGCTCGGACACGGCGCCGCCTCGACCGTCGGCACGGCCGCCGCCATCTGCGCCCTGAGCCTGCTCGTCGCACTCGCCCTCGGCTTCCTGCCCGGCATCGCGGCCGGCGCGGCGGACATCGCCAACGCCCTGCCCCCGGTGATCGTCGGCATCCTGGTCGCCGCCGCGGCCGGCCCCGGCACCGGCGGCGCGGCCCTCGCGGTCGCCCTGATCTCCTGGCCGGCGCTGTCCGCGCACGCCGCTGCGCTGGTGCAGGAGGTCCGGGCGTCGGCGTTCCTGACCGCCCAACGCGCCATGGGCGCGACCCCGCTGTGGATCCTCACCCGGCACGTCCTGCCCTCCGTCGCCGCGCCCGTCGCCCGCCACGCCCTCCTGCGCCTCCCCGGCATCGCCCTCGCCCTGGCCTCCCTCGGCTTCCTGGGCCTCGGCGCCCAGCCGCCCGCCCCCGAGTGGGGCCTGCTCCTCGACGAATCCCGCGCCTACGTCGAACGCGCCCCCTGGGCAGCCCTCGCCCCGGCCGTCGCCCTCGCCCTGCTGGCGGGCCTGGCGGTGTCGGGCGCGGCGGCCGTGCAGGGCCGGAGCGTTCGGCGAGGCGGGCCGGCGGCGAAGAAGCCCGCGGCGAAGAGTCCTCGGGCGAAGAATCCCGCGGCGAGGAAGAAGGAGACCTCCGTTGCCGTCTGATGTGCTCCTCTCGGTGCGCGACCTGCGGATCGCCTTCGACGGCATCGAGGTCGTGCGCGGCCTGTCCTTCGACGTCCGCCCGCGCGAGGCCCTCGCGATCGTCGGCGAGTCGGGCGCGGGCAAGTCCCTCACCGCCCGGGCGCTGCTGGGCATGCTGCCCCGGGGCGCGACCACGAGCGGCGCGATCGAGCCGGACCTGTCCGCGCACCGCGGCCGCCGCATCTCCCTGGTCCCGCAGGACGCCCTGTCCGCCCTCTCCCCCGTGCACCCGGTCGGCGACCAACTCGCCGCCGCCGTACGCTCCGTGGCCCGCGTCTCCCGCAAGGAGGCAGGCGCCCGGGCGGTCGCCGCGCTCGACCGGGTCGGCATCCCGGACGCCGCCCGCAAGGCGCGGGCGTATCCGCACGAGTACTCCGGAGGCATGCGGCAGCGCGCCGTCATCGCCATGGCGACGATCAACGAACCCGACGTCGTCGTCGCCGACGAGCCCACCACCGCCCTGGACGAGGAGCGCCGCGACCAGGTGCTGACGGTGCTCGCCGAGCAGCGGGAGGCCGTGGGCGCCGCGCTCGTCCTGGTCACCCACGACATGGACGTCGTACGGGACCACGCGGACCGTGTGCTGGTCATGTACGCCGGCCGCCTGACCGAACTCGGCCCGGCCGACGAGGTGCTGGCCCGCCCCCGGGCCCCGTACACGGCGGGCCTCCTGGCCTCCCTCCCCCAGCACGCAC
>NZ_JAKEIP010000154.1 GCF_021474425.1 Streptomyces muensis
CAGCGAGCCCCACCACCAGCGGCACACCCCCACGCCGCCGCCACACAAAGACGGCAACCGCACTCACCAGCCCAAACGCGAGCGCGAGCAGAGTGAACGTTCCGTCCACCCCGACAGCCTGCTCCCCCTCGGAGTCCTTGAAGTAGACGACCCAGCTCTCGTCGACGACATCCCCCACCAGCGGCACACTCGGCGCCAGCCACCACCACAGCACCCCGAGCAACGCCCCGAAGACCCCCACCACCACCGCCACCACGGCGGCCTCTCGCACCTCGGTCTTCATCCCAGGACCGTCCTGTCCGTACAAGCCGGATATGCCGTACGTGTCATGAGAGCCGTAGGGGCCATGAGATCCGTGGGTCCCGTGAGCCTGCCCGGCGCCGGCAGCGGGCGGCTGCCACGCCTGGTGCGAGGACTGGTCACGCGGATGCGGCGGAGGAGTCAGCGGAGCGGTCACCCTGCCATCGTGCCAGGCCGCCCTGTGCGGCGCGTCACCGGACGGCCGCCCGGCGGTACGCCCAGGTGGCGACGGCCAGCGAGACGACCCCGACCACCCCGCACACGGCGAGGTCACCCAGCACGAACGCCCAGTCGGGATGCGGCCCGAAGGTCCGCGCGAAGGCCTCCACGCCGTACGTCGAGGGCAGCAGATCCCGCGCGAGCCGCACCACCTCGGGCATCCGGTCGGCCGGCAGCACACCCAGCAGCAGAGCCGCCGACATCCCCAACTGCCCGAGCAGCGTCGCCAGTTCGGGCCGCGGCGCGAGCAGCCCGAGCGCCGCCCCGAGCCCGGCGAGCGCGGCCCCGGCCAGCGGGATCACCGCGACGAGCACCCACAGATGTGCCACCGGCAGCCCGAACAGCACACACCCGAAGACGGCCGTGACCACGGTCCCCGGCACGGTGAAGGAGGCGTACGCCCCGGCCGCACCCAGCACCACCGCGGCGGGCGGCACCGGCAGCGTGGCGTAGTGGTCGAGCCCGCCGCTGGCGCGCAGCTGCCCGAAGTACTGGGCGAGCAGGTTCAGCGCGACGAAGGCCACGACGAGCACCGACGACCCGGCCACCACGGCCTGCGCCTCGGCCCCGCCGTCCACGACCCCGCGCATGAGGATCATGATCCCGATCGACTGGAAGGTCGCCACGAACAGCAGCGGGATGCGCGCGACGCGGGCACGGGAGAGCTGGGCCCGGTACACGGCGCACAGCGACGGCCACAGCCGCGCCCGCGGCCCGAGCTCGACCACGGCCGGGCGGGCCGTCTCGTCCACGGCCAGGGCGCTGCCCGGCAGAACCTCGGCGGGTACGACACTCACGTGGCGCTGCTCCCTTTCACACGGGGGTCCACCGGAGAGGTGCCCCTGTTCCGTCCGGTGGCCCTGTTCCGCACGCGTCCGAAGACGGATACGGAAACGACGGTCTGCGTGCTCAAGCCTTCACCAGCCCCTGCTGCGCGTCCCCGCCCAGCGCCAGATAGACGTCCTCCAGGCTCGGCGTGGCCAGCGTGAAGTCGTCCAGCGCGGCGAAGGCGGCCCCGCCGGTGACGGTGGCGACGACCGCGCGGGCCTCCTCGGGGGCGAGCCGCAGCGTCCAGCGCCGCCCGGACTCCACGACCCGGTCCTGGAGCGCGGCGACCTCGGGCACCTCGAGGGGAGCCCGGTCCCGCCACAGCAGCTCGACCCGTACCTCGCCCGCGACCCGCTCCTTCAGCCCGGACGGTGTGTCACAGGCGATCACGCGGCCCCGGTCGAGCACCGCGACCCGGTCGAGCACGGTCTCGGCCTCGATGACGTTGTGGGTGACGAGCAGCACGGTGGTCGCGCGCTCGGCCCGCCGCCGGTCCACGGCCGACCACACGGCCCGCCGGGCCACCGGGTCCATCGCGGTGGTCGGCTCGTCGAGCACGAGCAGCGGCCGCTCCCCGACCAGTGCGGCGGCGAAGCAGGCCAGCCGGCGCTGTCCGCCGGACAGCTTCTTGATCGGCCGCCCGGCGAGCGGCCCGAGGCCCAGCTCGTCGAGGACGGCGTCCCGTTCGGCCCGTGCCTGCCGTACGTCCAGGCCGCGCAGCCGCCCGGTGGTCTCGGCGGCCAGCGAGACGGTCAGTTCGTCGAGGGCGGTCGACTCCTGGCCGAGGTAGGCGAGGATGCGCGCGGCCCGTTCCGGGTGCCGCACGATGTCATGCCCGAGGATCTCCACGCTGCCGCGATCGGGCCGCATCAGCCCGGTGAGCTGCCGTACGAGGGTGGTCTTGCCGGCGCCGTTCGGGCCGAGCAGTCCGAAGATCTCGCCGCGCCGGATGTCCAGCCGTACGTCGTCGGTGGCCCGCACCTCGGGCGTGCCGGGCGCTCCGCGGCGCCCGCGGACGGCCGGGTAGGTCTTGGTCAGTCCGCGCACCGCGCACACGACATCGCCACTGTGCCGAAGTGCCTGTGCCGCGCGCGTACTCACAAGGGACGAGCCTAAGGGGTCCGTGACGCCGATCCGCCCTCGGGTCGGCCAGTCGCCACAAACCACCGGCTCACCGGCCGAAATCCGCCGGTCCCCACAAATCCGCCGCAACGACACTCGACGCCGGTGACGGGTGCCGGGGGGCGGGGGGCGGTACGGGTGCGTTACCGGGATCCGGCGGTGCCGAACTCGTCGTCACCCGTCCGGCTCACTCACCGGCAGGCGCGTGCTCCGCTGCCGTCCGTACGTCGATCTCGCGCCAGAACCCGGCCCGGATCGCGTACCGGTCGTGCTCGTCGATCTGGTCGTCCTTGTGCGCGAGCAGTCCGAAGCGAGCCGCGTACCTGAGCAGTTCCCCGTCGATCCGGTGCGGGATCCGCGGGTACATCCCGGACAGCTTCTGCAGATGCCCCTGTTCACCGAGCCGGGCCATCCAGCGCCGTGCGAAGACCTGCCCCACCTCGTACGGATCGCCGCCGACCGTGGTGATGTCCTCCTCCCGGTCGGCCCAGCGCTGCTCCGCCGTGGTCAGCTGGGCGAGGGTCGGCATCGAGGCGACGTCGGGCGACTCGGCCGCGGCGCCGGGCCGGTCGACCCATCCCTTGTCGGAGGACCAGCGCAGTGTCGCGCTCGCCGGGTGCTGGGCGGGCGGCACGCCGGGGGCGCGCAGGGCGGCGAGGTCCTTCGGCGTGGGCACGCCCTTGGGAGCCGGCACCCGCTCCTGTGTGCCGTTCTCCGAGGCGGCGGCCGGAGCGTGCTCGCTCTCCTCGGCGGTCCGCTCGGCCCGCGCGCCGAGCGCGGAGTCGGGCAGCGGCGCGGAGAGGATCGCGGCGATCTCGGGCCGGGGCGCGGGCGGCGGCGCGCACACCCCGGTGAGCTCCTTGGCGCGTACGGCCTTGGTGATCCACGTACGGTCCAGGACGCGCCGCTCGTCGGCCTCGGCGACCAGGTCCTCGGACTGGTTGTAGTCGCCGTCGGCGGCCTGTACGGCCCACAGGTGTACGGCGACCCCGTGCTCCTTGGCGGCCATCATGCCCGGCAGCAGATCGCCGTCGCCGGTCACCAGCACGACGTCGGAGCAGGCGCGGTTGCGGGCCAGCTCGGTCAGTTCGGCGTGCATCGCGGCGTCCACGCCCTTCTGCGCCCAGCGGCCGTCGCTGCGGGTCAGTGCGCCGAGGCGGACGGTGACCCGGGGCATCACGCGCAGCCTGCGGTGCTCGGGCTGGGGGACGCGGTCGGGGGCGCCGTCGAACCAGTAGATGCGCAGCAGGGGCTGTTGGGTGTCGGACTCCGCGCGTTCGCGCAACCCCTGGATGAGGGCGGCGTGGTCGACGGTGATCCGGGACCGGGAGGGTTCCCCGGCGAGGAGGCTCGCGGCGGCCCCCAGCAGATACCCGGCGTCCACCAGGACGATGCAGCGGTCCACGCGTCTCACCCTCTTCCCGGGAGGTTTGCTTTGGGCTTCCTTCGAGTCTGCCCGACCACGCGGGGGTTAACGGGGCGAACTCGATCTTCGGCGTGGCGTTTCGGGGCATCGCCCCCTCGACGCGCCATGCCTCACGCCCCGACAACCGCTGTTACACACGGTAATTATCCGAAATGCGTTCTTTATAAGCCTATGTGAATCTGGTCCCGGCCCTGGCCCCTAGATCCCCACAGGAGGCATCACCATGGCCAAGAACAAGAAGCAGGACCGTAAGCAGCCCCAGTCCGAGCGTGGTCAGCAGCAGCCCCAGCAGCCGTCGATGGAGACGCAGACCGAGCAGCGCATCGCGCAGGTGACCCCCGGCGACATGGCCCGCAAGGGGCGGCAGAAGCGCTTCGGCCACAACTGACATCCGCATAACGGGTTGTTGAGACCCAGGCACATGAAGAGGGGCGCATCCCGTACGGGGTGCGCCCCTCTCGCGTATTTCAGCTCTCGCGTATTCCAGGTCTTGCGTATTCCAGCGCGGTCAGCCCGCGAGGCAGGACGGCCCGAGCAGCACCTTCAGGTCGCCGAACAGCGCGGGGTCGGGCTTGACCCGGTGCCGGTCAAGTCGGAGCACCGTCGTCTTGGTCGGGCCCTGGAGCTTGATGCGGACCTCGCTGTCGCCCTTGTGGTGACTGAGGATCTCGCCGAGCCGGTTGACCATCGGCGGGGTGACCCTGGTGGCGGGGATGGTGAGGATCACGGGTGCGTTGGTGCCCGCGTTGGACAGGTCGGGGACCTGGAGCTCCATCGCGACCAGCCGCGGCACGTCCTCGCGCTTGTCGAGCCGGCCCTTGACGAACACGACCGCGTCCTCGACGAGTTGGGTCGACACGAGCTGGTACGTCGCCGGGAAGAACATGCACTCGATGGAGCCGGCGAGGTCCTCGACGGTGGCGATGGCCCAGGCGTTGCCCTGCTTGGTCATCTTGCGCTGCAGGCCCGAGATGATGCCGCCGATGGTCACCACGGCCCCGTCGGCGTGCTCACCGCCGGTCAGCTGGGCGATGCCCGCGTCGGCCTTGTCGGACAGCACGTGCTCCAGACCGAAGAGGGGGTGGTCGGAGACGTACAGACCGAGCATCTCCCGCTCCTGGGCGAGCAGATAGGTCTTGTCCCACTCCTCGTCGGTGAAGACGACGTCGAGGCCGAAGCCGGGCTCGTCGTTCTGCTCCTCGCCCATGCCGCCGAAGAGGTCGAACTGGCCCTCGGCCTCCTTGCGCTTGACCGCGACCACGTTGTCGATCATCGGCTCGAAGTGCGCGGTGAGGCCCTTGCGGGTGTGTCCCAGGGTGTCGAACGCGCCCGCCTTGATCAGCGACTCCGTGGTGCGCTTGTTGCAGGCGGTGGCGTCGACCTTGTCGAGGTAGTCGGGGAAGGAGGCGTACTTGCCCTTGGCCTTGCGGCTCTTGATGATCGACTCGACCACGTTGGTGCCGACGTTGCGCACCGCTTCGAGGCCGAAGAGGATCACGTCGTCGCCCTGGGCGGCGAAGTTGTGCACCGACTCGTTGACGTTCGGCGGGAGCACCTTGATGCCCATGCGGCGGCACTCGTTGAGGTAGACCGCGGACTTGTCCTTGTCGTCCTTGACGGACGTCAGCAGCGCGGCCATGTACTCGGCGGGGTGGTTCGCCTTGAGGTAGGCGGTCCAGTACGAGACCAGGCCGTACGCGGCCGAGTGCGCCTTGTTGAACGCGTAGCCGGCGAACGGGACCAGCACGTCCCACAGGGCCTGGATGGCCTCGTCGCTGTAGCCCTTCTTGCGGGCGCCCTCCTGGAAGAGGACGAAGTTCTTCGCCAGCTCCTCGGGCTTCTTCTTGCCCATCACTCGGCGGAGGATGTCGGCCTCGCCGAGCGAGTAGCCGGCGATGATCTGGGCGGCCTTCTGCACCTGCTCCTGGTAGACGATCAGGCCGTAGGTGACGTCCAGGACCTCCCTGAGGGGCTCTTCGAGCTCCTTGTGGATGGGGGTGATCTCCTGGAGCTTGTTCTTGCGCAGCGCGTAGTTGGTGTGCGAGTCCATGCCCATCGGGCCGGGACGGTAGAGCGCGGAGACGGCGGAGATGTCTTCGAAGTTGTCGGGCTTCATCAGGCGCAGCAGCGAGCGCATGGGGCCGCCGTCGAACTGGAAGACGCCGAGGGTCTCGCCGCGCTGGAGCAGTTCGAAGGTCGTCGGGTCGTCCAGCGGGAGGCTCAGCAGCTCCAGGTCGATGCCCTTGTTGGACTTCACCATCTTGACGGCGTCGTCCATGATCGTCAGGTTGCGCAGGCCGAGGAAGTCCATCTTCAGCAGGCCGAGCGACTCGCAGCTCGGGTAGTCCCACTGCGTGATGGTCACGCCGTCGGTGTGCCGGACCCAGACGGGCACGTGCTCGGTGATGGTCTCGCTGGACATGATCACGCCGGCGGCGTGCACGCCCATCTGCCGGACCAGGCCCTCGACGCCCTTCGCGGTGTCGATGACCTTCTTCACGTCCGGCTCGTTCTCGTACATCGACCGGATCTCGCCCGCCTCGCTGTAGCGGGGGTGCGAGGGGTCGGTGATGCCGTTGAGGTCGATGCCCTTGCCGAGGACGTCGGCGGGCATGGCCTTGGTGAGGCGGTCGCCCATGGCGTACGGGTAGCCCAGCACGCGCGCGGAGTCCTTGATCGCGTTCTTCGCCTTGATCTTGCCGTAGGTGCCGATCATGGCGACCTTGTCGGCGCCGTACTTCTCCGTCACGTACCTGATCACCTCGACGCGCCTGCGCTCGTCGAAGTCGATGTCGACATCGGGCATGGAGATGCGCTCGGGGTTGAGGAACCGCTCGAAGATCAGGCCGTGCGGGATGGGGTCGAGGTCGGTGATGCCCATGGCGTACGCGACGATCGAGCCGGCCGCTGAGCCTCGGCCGGGGCCGACCGCGATGCCGTTGTTCTTGGCCCACATGATGAAGTCGGCGACGACGAGGAAGTAGCCGGGGAAGCCCATCGAGATGATGACGTCCATCTCGTACTCGGCCTGCTTCTGGCGGTCCTCGGGGATGCCGCCGGGGAAGCGGCGCTCCATGCCGCGGCGGACCTCCTCCTTGAACCAGGTGACCTCGGTGTAGCCGTCGGGGATGTCGAACTTCGGCATGAGGTTCTTGGCCTCGAACATGCCGGTGGTGTCGACCATCTCGGCGACCAGGAGCGTGTTGGCGCAGCCCTCCTGCCAGGCGTCCGAGGAGTCGATGGCGTACATCTCGTCCGTGGACTTCAGGTAGTAGCCGGTGCCGTCGAACTTGAAGCGGTCCGGGTCGGAGAGGTTCTTGCCGGTCTGGATGCACAGCAGGGCGTCGTGGGCGGTCGCCTCGTGCGCGTACGTGTAGTGCGAGTCGTTGGTGACCAGCGGGGGGATGCCGAGCTTCCTGCCGATCTCCAGCAGGCCGTCGCGGACCCGGTGCTCGATGTCGATGCCGTGGTCCATCAGCTCCAGGAAGTAGCGGTCCTTGCCGAAGATGTCCTGGTAGTCGGCGGCGGCCTTGAGGGCCTCTTCCTCCTGACCGAGCCGCAGCCGGGTCTGGACCTCGCCGGAGGGGCAGCCGGTGGAGGCGACGATCCCCTCGGACCACTGGGAGATCGTCTCCTTGTCCATCCGGGGCCACTTCTGCAGCCAGCCCTCGGCGTAGGCGTCGGAGGACAGCCGGAAGATGTTGTGCAGGCCCGTCTTGTTCACGGCCCACATCGTCTTGTGGGTGTAACCACCCGAACCGGAGACGTCGTCGCGCTTCTGGTGGGGCTGGCCCCACTGGATCTTGCGCTTGTTGCGCCGGGACTCCGGGGCGACGTAGGCCTCGATCCCGATGATCGGGGTGATTCCGGCCTTCTTCGCGGTGTGGAAGAAGTCGTACGCCCCGTGGAGGTTGCCGTGATCGGACATGGCGATGTGCGTCATGCCCATCTCGTTGCAGGCGTTGAACATGTCCTTCAGCCGCGCGGCACCGTCCAGCAGCGAGTACTGGGTGTGGACGTGCAGGTGCGTGAACGGCGGCTTTGACACGGCTTGGCCTCCATGGAAAACGCTCGGTGACAGGCGGACGGACACTTCCGGGAACAGCGTCGAAGTCTATGCCTCGCCACTGACACTCGCGGGGCTCCCCCGCGTACCTTCACACCGAGGGCCGCGGGCACTTTCCTGCGGGCCCGTCCGTTGGAGACGACAGAAACGCTGTCGTACACATGCACCAGGAGGCACCCAGCGATGTCGGTCCCCCAGCTCAACGACGAGCAGCGCGGCGACGAGATCCTCGCCGTCTTCGAGACCGCCTTCGGCGAGCTCCTGGCCGCCGACCCGGCCGCGTTCCGCGTGAAGTTCCGGAAGATGGCGGCCTCGGCCTTCGCGTTCTACCGCGGCACGGCGTGCCTCTTCTACCACGATCTGGACGCCGAGAAGCGGGGCGGCCCGTTCCTCGACGAGCGCACCTCGCGCGTGTGGATCCACGGCGACCTGCACGCGGAGAACTTCGGCACGTACATGGACGCCAACGGACGGCTGATCTTCAACGTCAACGACTTCGACGAGGCCTACGTCGGCCCCTTCACCTGGGACCTCAAGCGCTTCGCCGCCTCCGTCGCCCTCATCGGGTACGCGAAGGCGCTCGGCGACGAGCAGATCAGCGAGCTGGTGCGGATCTACGCGGTCGCCTACCGCGAGCGGGTGCACGCCCTGGCGACCGGCGCCAAGAGCGACGAGGTGCCGCCGTTCACGCTGGACACCGCCCAGGGCCCGCTCCTGGACGCGCTGCGCGACGCCCGCGCGCTGACCCGCTTCGGCCTGCTGGAGTCGATGACGGAGATCCGCGACTTCGAGCGCCGCTTCGCCGGGGGCGGCGGCTCCATCGAGCTGGACGCGGCCACCCGCTACAAGGTGCTCGCCGCCTTCGACGGCTACCTGGAGACGCTCCCGGACGCCTCGCTGGCCCGCCCGGACTCCTACCGCGTGAAGGACGTGGTCGGCCGTCGCGGCATCGGCATCGGCTCGGCAGGGCTGCCGTCGTACAACATCCTGCTGGAGGGCCACACCGACGCCCTTGAGAACGATGTCGTGATCTACATCAAGCAGGCCCAGACCCCCGCCGTCTCCCGGCACATCACGGACCAGACGCTGCACGACTACTTCCAGCACGAGGGCCACCGCACGGTGATCTCCCAGCGCGCCCTCCAGGCCAACGCCGACCCCTGGCTCGGCTGGACCGAGCTCGACGGCGCGGGCCAGCTGGTCGCCGAGGTGTCGCCGTACGCGGTGGACCTGGACTGGGGCGACATCGACGACCCGGAGGAGATCGCGGCGGTCGTCGCCGACCTCGGCCGGGCCACGGCCACCATGCACGCGGCGGCGGACGACACCTCCGGCGAGTCCCTGGTGCCGTTCTCCACCGAGCGGGCCATCGACGCGGCCATCGCGGCCGACGAGGACGGCTTCGCCGAGCTCCTGGTCTCCTTCGCCCACGACTACGGGGCACGCGCGCGTGCCGACCACCAGATCTTCGTGGACCTGTTCCGCAACGGCCGGATTCCGGGTCTGTGACGGACCCTTTAGGGGTCTCTTACAGGACCACGTGACACACTCTCCTCCGCTATGGACATATCCGGGACCCAGCTACGAGCCGTACGCGCGGCGCTGTTCACGTCACTCGTCGTGACGCTCAGCACCGCGTCACACGTGCTGCTCTCGCGGGCCCCCCTGCCGTTGAACACGGTGGCCCTGCTGGCGGCCGCCGTGTTCGTCCTGGCGTACGCCCTGGCCGGCCGCGAGCGGAGCTTCGGGCGGATCGCCGCCCTGCTGATCCCGCTGGAACTGGCCGCCGACACGATCCTCACCACCGGCCAGCACGTCTGTTACGGCAGGGCGGGCGGACCGGTCGCCGGTCCGCTGGCGTCGGTCGGCTGGGACGTGCTGTGCGGTGACGGCACCCGGGTCGGCACCCCGCTGGCCCAGGTCACCGGCACCGATCCCGACAAGCTCGGCGGTCTCCTCGCCCACGCCGACCCGGCCACCGCCTGGCTGCTGCTCGGCGCGCACATCGGCGTCGGCCTGGTCGCCGCCGCCTGGCTGCGGCGCGGCGAGCGGGCCCTGGACCAGTTGGTGCGGGCCGTGGCCGCGACGACGTTCCGCCCGCTGCTGCTGGCGGTCGCGGCGGTGACGGTCCGCCGGACCGCGCCGGCCCCTCGGCTGCCGCGCCCCGCCCTCCGTACGGCCGGCGCCCGCAGCCTCCTCCTCGCGCACTCCCTGGGACGGCGTGGCCCTCCGTGCTCACCCGCCCTCGTGTGAACCGACCGCGCCGTTGAACCGGCCGCACCGTCACTGATCACACGCGCACGGCATTTCGAGCACCACCACGTCCCGATACGTATCCCGCACACACAGGTGTGCGCGTCCCCATGGAGATCACCAAGATGAGCAAGCGGAACAGCCAGGCGGCGAAGTCGGCGGCCCGGGAGCGGCTGCGCGCCGAGCGTGAGCGCGAGGCCAAGCGGGCCAAGGTCAGGCGGCAGATCATCGTCGCCTGCTCGGTCGTCGGCGTCCTGGCGGCGGCCGGTGGCATCGGCTACGCGGTCGTCCAGGCCAACAAGCCCAGCCACTGGGAGTCGATGACGGACGCCAAGGTCGTCGCGCCCGCCAACACCTCCGGCACGAACGGCACGACCGTCGTCATCGGCAAGGACAGCGCCAAGAAGA
This sequence comes from Streptomyces muensis, assembly GCF_021474425.1. Lineage (GTDB taxonomy): Bacteria > Actinomycetota > Actinomycetes > Streptomycetales > Streptomycetaceae > Streptomyces > Streptomyces muensis. The sequence continues at coordinate 10,623 of NZ_JAKEIP010000154.1, forward strand.
CCCTCAAGATGTACGAGGACCCGCGCTGCCCCGTCTGTGCCTCGTTCGAGCAGGCCGCCGGCTCCGTCGTGGACAAGGACGTCGAGGCCGGCAAGTACAAGCTGCAGTTCGTCGGCGGCACGTTCCTCGACGGCGACCAGATGAAGGACGACGAGATCGGAGCCCGCGGCGAGGGCTCCAAGAACGCGATGAGCGCCATGGGCGCCGCGCTGAACGTGAGCCCGGAGGCGTTCCTCGAGTACAAGACCGCGCTGTACTCGGCGAAGTTCCACCCGGAGGAGTCCGACGACAAGTTCAAGGACGACGACTACCTGATCGAGATCGCGGACTCCGTCCCCGCCCTGAAGAACAACACCAAGTTCCAGAACGCGGTGAAGAAGGGCACGTACGACGCCTGGGCGCTGGCCATGTCGAAGACCTTCGACACCAACAAGGACGACGTGACGGGCACCCCGAGCTTCGTCATGGACGGCAAGAAGCTCGAGAACCCCAACCCCAACCAGGGTTGGACGGCGGAGACGTTCACCCAGGTGGTGGACGCGGCCCTCAAGGGCTGACGCCGGCCGCAGGGCAGCCGGAGGGCCTCGAAGGCGGCCTTCGCGCGAAGAGCGGGCGAACTTTCACCGGTTCGCCCGCTCTCGTTCATACCGATCAGTAACCTGATCGCTCGTGACCAATCGACACAGATCTTCCGAGCGACTCGACGAGCGACTCAACTCCCTTGCCCCGCGCCGCCGTACGGTCGTCAAGGCCGCGGCGGCGACGGCTGTCCTGGCCGGCCCGCTCGCGGCCGCGCTGCCCGCCGGCGCCGCCGAGGCGGCCCCCGCCTTCCTGCACGGCGTCGCCTCCGGCGATCCGCTGCCCGACGGTGTCCTGCTGTGGACCCGGGTGACGCCGATACCCGAGGCGACGCCCGGCTCCGGCCTCGGTCCGGACACCGAGGTCAGCTGGATCGTCGCCAAGGACAAGGCGCTGACGAACATCGTCGCCAAAGGCTCGACCACCGCGACCGCCGCCTCCGACCACACCGTCAAGGCGGACATACGCGGCCTGGAGCCGGCCACCGACTACTGGTTCCGCTTCTCGGCCGGCGCCACGGACTCCCCGGCGGCGCGCACCCGCACCGCGCCGGCGGCGACCGCGTCCGTCGCGGGCCTGCGCTTCGGTGTCGTCTCCTGCGCCAACTGGGAGGGCGGTCACTTCTCCGCGTACCGCCATCTCGCGGCCCGCGGCGACCTGGACGCCTGGCTGCATCTCGGTGACTACATCTACGAGTACGGCACCGGCGAGTACGGCACGCGCGGCACCGTCGTACGACAGACCGCGCCCGCCCACGAGATCCTCACCCTCGCCGACTACCGCCTCCGGCACGGCACGTACAAGACGGACCCGGACCTCCAGGCCCTGCACGCCAAGGCGCCCGTCATCGCGATCTGGGACGACCACGAGATCGCCAACGACGCCTGGTCGGGCGGCGCCGAGAACCACACCGAGGGCGCCGAGGGCACCTGGGCCGCGCGCCGGGCCGCCGCCAAACAGGCCTACTTCGAGTGGATGCCGGTCCGCCCGGCCATCGCCGGCACCACCTACCGCCGGCTGCGCTTCGGCAAGCTCGCCGATCTCTCCCTGCTGGACCTGCGCTCCTTCCGCTCGCAGCAGGTCTCGGTCGGCGACGGCGAGGTCGACGACCCGGACCGTACGCTCACCGGGCGCGCCCAACTGGACTGGCTGAAGGCGGGGCTGAAGTCCTCCGACACCACCTGGCGGCTGGTCGGCAACTCGGTGATGATCGCCCCGTTCGCGATCGGCTCGCTCACCGCCGACCTGCTCAAGCCGCTCGCCAAGCTGATGGGCCTGCCGCAGGAGGGCCTCGCCCTCAACCCCGACCAGTGGGACGGCTACACCGACGACCGCCGCGAACTCCTCGCCCATCTGCGCTCGAACGCGATCCGCAACACGGTGTTCCTGACCGGCGACATCCACATGGCGTGGGCCAACGACGTGCCGGTGGACGCCGGTACCTACCCGCTGTCCGCCTCCGCCGCCACGGAGTTCGTCGTCACCTCGGTGACCTCCGACAACCTCGACGACCTCGTGAAGGTCCCCGAGGGCACGGTCTCCGCCATCGCCTCGCCGATCATCAGGGCCGCCAACCGGCACGTCCACTGGGTCGACACCGACCGCCACGGCTACGGCATCCTCGACATCACGGCCGAGCGCGCCCAGATGGACTACTACGTCCTGTCCGACAAGGCGAAGCAGAACGCGACCGCCGCCTGGGCGCGTTCGTACCGCACGCGCAGCGGCACGCAGAAGGTGGAGCGGACGTACGACCCCGTCTGACGGGTCCCGCGGGCGTCCCCGAGGGTTACAGCGTGTCCAGGAAGCCGAGCGCCACCCGCCAGGTGGCCTCGGCGGCCTCCTCGTCGTAGTCCGGCAGGTCGGGGTCGGTGTAGAGGTGGCCGGCTCCGGCGTATCTGTACACCTCGACGTCGGCGCCCGCTCTGCCCATCTGGAGATACCAGGCGCTCAGCCAGTCGTCCGTCTCGAACGGGTCCGGCTCGGCGACATGCAGCTGCACCGGCAGCTCGTCCACCGAGGCGTTCGCCGCGATGTCCGAAGTGCCGTGCAGAAGCAGCAGGCCGCGGGCCTTCTCGTCGCCGAGCGCTAGGGTCTGGGCGATGGAGGCGCCGAGCGAGAACCCGGCGTAGACCAGCCCTCTTTCCGAGTAGGGCGCGGCGGCGAGCACGGCCCGCTTCAGCAGCTCGTCCTTGCCGATCGTGTCGTTGAACTCCATGCCCTCCTCGACCGTCTCGAACGTACGTCCCTCGAAGAGGTCCGGCGTCCACACCTCGTGTCCGGCGGCGCGCAGCCGGTCCGCCGCCCGGCGCACCGCGGGCCGGAGGCCATAGGTCGAGTGAAAGAGCACGATGTTCATGAGGCCATGGTGCCAGCCGGGTACGACAACGCCGTGACCACCGCCTCACCGGCGCACATGTTCATGACCGCCCTCGGGTGGTTACCTTCGACGGCATGGAGAACATACTCCGCCCGCTGATCGTGATCGGCGGCTCGGTCCTGCTCACCCTGGTCATCGGGTGGGCCACCGACCGTCTGATGCGCAAGGCCGACGAGCGGCACACCGAGACCCCGCTGTGGGGTCAGCTGCGCCGCGCCCGCGTCCCCTACCAGCTCGTCCTGTGCGCCGCCCTGCTCAGAGGCTCCTACGACGAGTCGGAGCTGCTGGAGGAGCACGAGGTCGCCGTCGGCCGGGTGCTGACGCTGGTGCTGATCGGGGCGGCGGCCTGGCTGGCGATCCGGATCGCGGCGGCGGTCGTGGAGACCACGTACACCCGCTATGCCCGGGCCCACCGCGATGCGGCCCGGGTCCGGCGGGTGCGGACCCAGGTGACGTTGATCATGCGCGTGGTGTCGGCGGTCGTCGGTGTGGTGGCCGTGGCGGCGATGCTGCTGACGTTCCCCGCGTTCCGCGCGGCCGGCGCCTCGCTGCTGGCCTCGGCCGGCATCCTCGGCATCGTCGCCGGTGTCGCGGCCCAGTCCACGCTGAGCAACATGTTCGCCGGGTTCCAGATCGCGTTCGGCGACATGGTGCGCCTCGGGGACACGGTCGTGGTGGACGGCGAGTGGGGCACCGTCGAGGAGATCACACTGACGTTCCTGACGGTGCGGACCTGGGACGAGCGGCGGATCACGATGCCGGTGTCGTACTTCACGTCGAAGGCCTTCGAGAACTGGTCACGCGGCGGCGCCCAGATGACCGGCACCGTCTTCCTCCACGTCGACCACTCGGCGCCGATGGAGAAGATGCGCGAGCGACTGCGCGACATCCTGCGCGCCTGCCCGGCATGGGACGGCCGCGACTACGGCCTGGTCGTCACGGACTCGACGCCGAGCACCATGGAGGTCCGCGCCCTGGTGACGGCGAAGGACGCGGACGACCTGTGGACGGTACGCGTCGCGGTCCGCGAGCAACTGATCCACTGGCTGGCCGACGAACACCCGTACGCCCTGCCACGCGTCAACGCAGCCGACGCCGCCCTGCCACCCGGCTTCCCGGCTCCCAGCCGCATCGCGGCCCGCCGCACCCACCAACACGACCACCTACCACCCCAACGCCCGGACCGCTTCTGACGCCGAGGATCGGCAACGCCCCTAAAGGGGCGCGGGGAACTGCGCGACCAGCCACAATGGCGCAGCAGACGCACGACGACAATCCGCGGCACAAACGTCGGCGCACCCCCCACCGACCGCTCAATGACCACGCTCGGCCCCACCATTCACCTGAATGATCTGCGAGGTGATATGCCCGGCGGCATGGGACGCCAGCCAGTGCAGCGTCGCCGCAACGTCCCCAGGCGTGGCAGCCCGCCCCGTCGAGGTCTCCGCGACCAACCGCTCCCGCCGCTCCGCATCCATCGCGCCGCCGAAGAACTCGGTGTCCTCGACATACCCGGGCGCGACCACGTTCACGGTGATCCCGCGCGGCCCCAACTGCCGGGCCAGAGCATGGGCGTACGGATGCAACGCGGCCTTCGACCCCGCGTACGCCACGCTGCCGGACCCCCGGAAGGCGGCGATGGAGCCGATGAACAGCACCCGCCCGCCTGGGTCGGCGAGCCGGTCCTTCAGCGCCTCGGTGAGCAGGGCCGCGGTCAGGGTGTTGAGCCCGAAGTTGAGCGTCCAGCTGTGCAGGACGACGTCGAGCGGCTCGTCGCTGTCCACCTCGGGCTCCAGATGGCCGGCACCTCCCGCACTGTGGATCAGTACGTCCACGGTGCCGAACTCCGCCGCCACGAACCGCTCCACACCCCGCACGGCCCGCGGCCGGCTCAGGTCCGCCGCATAGGTGAGGGCGCCGGGCACGCCGGCCCGCTCCAGCACCTCGGCGCGCCGCCCGAGCAGCAGCACCTGATCCCCGTCCGCCGCGAACAGCTGCGCCGTCGCGAGCCCGATTCCCGTACCGCCACCACTGATCACCACGTTGCGAGCCATGGTCAGAGCGTACGAAGTCGGAGTCGCCGTCGGCGGGATCACCGCAGGCTGCGCACGTCCAAATGCCGCAGCACCCGGTCGACCACCTCCGGATCGGCCCCCGGCTCGCTGCGGGCCGCGAGCACCTCGTGCCGCGCCGCGCTCAGCAGCTCGCCCTGGATCCGCCGTACCCGCTTCAGCCGGCGCACCCGCTGCTGATGCGCCTCCCGACGCTCCTCCTCGCCCATCTCGGGGCTGATCCGGACCCCGATCTCGAACGCCCTTCGCAGCATCTGCTCGGACAGTTCCTCGGGCAGCTCCTCGACGGCCTCGATCTCCTTCAGCCTCCGCTTCGCCGCCCGCGCCGCCCGCACCGCCAGCTGCTTCTCGAACTCCTTCTCGTGCGCGCTGTCGGCCCGCACCCCGAGCCGCTTCACCAGCCACGGCAGGGTCAGTCCCTGCAGTACCAGGGTCGCCATGATCACGCCGAACGCGATGAAGATGATCTCGTCGCGGTCGGGGAACGGGGCCCCCGAGTCGGTCTCCAGCGGAACGGCCAGCGCCAGCGCCACCGAGGCCACGCCTCGCATCCCCGCCCACCACATCACGACGGTCTCGCGCCAGCTCGTCGGGATCTCCTCGTCGACGTCCCGCTTGGCGTGCATCCGCTTGGTGAGCCAGGTCGCCGGCAGCAGGTACAGCAGCCGCACCAGGACGACGACGCAGACGATCGCGGCCGCCCAGCCGAGCATCTCGCTCCACCGCCCGGACGCCGTGCGCACCGCGTTGTGCAGTTCGAGCCCGATCAGGCCGAAGGCGACTCCGGTGACCAGCGTGTCGACGATGTCCCAGAAGGTGTGCCCGGCGAGCCGTGTCATCACGTCGTCGGCGTCGGTGGCGTACTCGGCGAGGAACAGGGCGGTGATGAGTACGGCGAGCACACCGGAGCCGTGGAGTTCCTCGGCCAGCACGTAGGAGGCGTACGGCACGAGCAGCGAGAGCCCGATCTGCAGGGTCGGGTCGCCGAGCAGATCCATCAGCTTGTTGGCGCCCCACCCGAGCGCGAGCCCGACAGCCAGGGCCACCACGGCCGAGAGCACGAGGTCGAGTCCGGCCTGCCAAGGGGAGAAGGTGCCGCTCACGGCGGCGGCGATGGCCACGTGGTAGAGCACGATGGCCGTCACGTCGTTGAAGAGCCCCTCGCCCTCCAGAATGGACACCAGCCGCCGCGGCAGCCCGAGTTGGCCGGCCACGGCGGTCGCCGCCACCGGGTCGGGCGGCGCGACGAGCGCGCCGAGCGCCACGGCGGCCGCGACGGGCAGCCCCGGCACGATCGCGTGCGCGGTCGCGGCCACACACACCGTCGTGACGAACACCAGCGCCACGGCGAGCAGGAAGATGGGCCGCAGATTCGCCGCGAACTGCCGCCAGGAGGTCCTTCGTACGGCGGCGTAGAGCAGGGGCGGCAACAGCAGCGGCAGGATCAGGTCCGGCGGAACCTCGACGTTCGGCACGAACTCCAGCAGCGCGAGCACGATCCCGAGCAGCGTCATCAGCACCGGCGCCGGCAGCCCCAGCCGGTCGCCCACCGGGACACTCACCACGGCCCCGAGCAACAGCACGAACAACAGGGCCAACTGATCCACGGTCAGCGCTCCGGGAGGTCGACGTCCACACAGCAGGTCTCAAGCCTGCCACGCCGACTTTCCCACCAGCGCTCACCGGCCTTCGGCTACAGAGCGCGCCGCATCGCCCGGTGCGCTATCCCCGCGTCGGGGAACTCCGGCCCGTAGGCCACGTATCCCAGCCGCTCGTAGAAGCCCAGTGCGTGCGTCTGCGCGTGCAGGTCCACGGCCGCGAGTCCACGCGCGCGTGCCGCGTCCTCGATGGCCCGCACCAGGGCCGCGCCGACACCGAGGCCGCGCGCCGCCTGTGTCACGGCGAGGCGCCCCAGCGACCCCACCGTGAGGTCCCCGCCGACCTTCGCCGCGGCCGCCTCGCCATACAGCAGCCGGCCGGTCCCGAGCGGCAGCCCGTCCGCGCGGACGGCCAGCACATGCACAGCTTCGGCGTCATAGGCGTCGTACTCGATCTCCTGCGGGACGCCCTGCTCAACGACGAAGACCTCCTTGCGCACCGCGAAGCAGGCCTCACGGTCGGCGGGGTCCCCGGCGACGCGCACCGCGTACGACGTGGACGGCGACGGCCCGCTCACGCGTACGTCTCCTCGCGGACCTGGTCGAGCGCCTTCTGGAGGTCGGCCGGGTAGTCGCTCTCGAACTCGACCCACTGCCCGTCCGCCGGGTGCTCGAAGCCGAGCCGGACGGCGTGCAGCCACTGGCGGGTCAGCCGGAGCCGCTTGGCGAGCGTCGGGTCGGCGCCGTAGGTCAGGTCGCCGACGCAGGGGTGCCGGTGGGCGGCCATGTGGACGCGGATCTGGTGGGTGCGGCCGGTCTCCAGCTTCACGTCGAGCAGGGAGGCCGCGCGGAACGCCTCGATGAGGTCGTAGTGCGTGATCGACGGCTTGCCCTCGGCGGTGACCGCCCACTTGTAGTCGTGGTTCGGGTGACGGCCGATGGGGGCGTCGATGGTGCCGCTGGTCGGGTCGGGGTGGCCCTGGACGAGGGTGTGGTACCGCTTGTCGACCGTACGCTCCTTGAACTGGCGCTTGAGCGACGTGTACGCGTACTCCGACTTGGCGACGGCCATCAGCCCGGAGGTGCCGACGTCGAGGCGGTGGACGATGCCCTGGCGCTCGGCGGCACCTGAGGTCGAGATCCGGTACCCGGCGGCGGCGAGCCCGCCGATGACGGTCGGCCCGGACCAGCCGGGCGAGGGGTGGGCGGCGACCCCGACGGGCTTGACGATCACGACGACGTCATCGTCGTCGTGCACGATCTCCATGCCCTCGACCGGCTCGGCGACGATCTGCACCGGCGCGGGAGCGCCCGGCATCTCCACTTCCAGCCAGGCCCCGCCGTGGACCCGCTCGGACTTGCCGACCACGGTGCCGTCGACCTGGACCTTGCCCGCCGCGGCCAGCTCGGCCGCCTTGGTCCTGGAGAAGCCGAACATGCGGGAGATGGCGGCGTCGACGCGCTCGCCCTCCAGGCCGTCGGGCACGGGCAGGGTACGGATCTCGGGAATCGTGCTCACCCGTCGAGTATGCCGGACGGGTGGGACAGCCCCGTACGGAGCCTGTGGACAACTCCTCCCGGCCCCTCGCGGGCTCAGTCCTTGTGGACGGTCCCGTCGGGGTCCAGCCCCCTGAACGACAGCAGCACGATCAGGATGCCGCCGCACACGATCGCCGAGTCGGCCAGGTTGAACACCGCGAAGTGCTTGGGCGCGATGAAGTCCACGACCGCGCCCTCGAAGACGCCCGGCGAACGGAAGATCCGGTCGGTGAGGTTGCCGAGGGCGCCGCCGAGCAGCAGGCCGAGCGCGATGGCCCAGGGCAGGCTGTAGAGCTTGCGGGCGAGCCGGGCGATCACCACGATGACGGCCGCCGCGATCACCGTGAAGATCACGGTGAAGGCCTCGCCGAAGCCGAAGGCCGCGCCCGCGTTGCGGATGGCCTCGAACTTCAGCCAGTCACCGATGATCTCGATCGGCGGGTGGTGCTCCAGCTTGGCGACCACGATCATCTTGCTGACCAGGTCGAGGGCGTACGCGAACACGGCGACGCCGAACAGCACGGCGATCCGGCGCCTGCCCCGGGGCCGCTCGGCCTCGGTGTCCTTCGCGTGCTCGGCTCCCGCCGCCTCTGGGGTATCCGGCGTACCGATGATGCGCTCCGCCTCTGCCACGTGAGTCCCTCAACCTAGGTACCTGACTGAGGACGAGAGTACGACACGTCCAGCGGCACCCGCCTACCGGTCAGTACCTGCGTTCTTGCTTCTGTTTGCACTCGACGCACAGGGTCGCGCGCGGGAAGGCCTGCATCCGTGCCTTGCCGATCGGGTTGCCGCAGTTCTCGCAGAGGCCGTAGGTGCCCGCGTCGAGGCGCTCCAGGGCGCGTTCGGTCTGGGTGAGCATCTCGCGCGCGTTGGCGGCGAGCGCGAGTTCGTGCTCGCGCGTGATGTTCTTCGCTCCGGTGTCCGCCTGGTCGTCGCCGGCGCCGTCCCCGGAGTCCCGCATCAGGCCGACGAGGGACTGCTCGGAGGAGGTGATCTCCTCGCGCAGTCGCGTCTCCTCGGCCTGTAGCTCGGCGCGTGCCTCCTCGACCTCCTCCGGGGTCCAGGGGTCCTCACCGGGGCGCACCGCGAGCTCGCCGGGCTCCACCGCGGCGAGGCGTGCCTTGGGAACGGCGGTCTTGGCCGCCGTGGCCGTGCCAGGAGTCTTCTTCGCAACCACTGTCGTGGCTCCCGTCTGCTCCGCGGCCTGCGCCGCGCCCACCTTCTTGGCCCTACCCTCGGCGCCCCCAGCC
>NZ_JAKEIP010000155.1 GCF_021474425.1 Streptomyces muensis
CCCCGGCGCCCGCCCCAGGCCCCGGAGCGAGGTGCTCCGGGGCAGCTCACAGTGGTCGTCGGCGTCAGCCAAAGGCTCTCAGCACCGCTTGTCCCGCGCCGGCGGCGCCCCCCGCAGGAGATAGGCGTTGATCGTCCTGTCGATGCACGTGCTCCCCCGCCCGTACGCGGTGTGGCCGTCGCCCTCGTAGGTGAGGAGGCGGGCGGAGGAGAGTTGGCGGGAGAGGGCCTGGGCCCAGCGGTAGGGGGTCGCCGGGTCGCGGGTGGTGCCGACCACGACGATCGGGGCCGCGCCGCTCGCCACGATGCGGTGCGGCTCGCCGGTGGGCGCCACCGGCCAGTACGCGCAGTTCAGGGTGGCCCAGGCGAGGCCCTCACCGAAGACGGGGGACGCCTTCTCGAAGGCGGGGAGGGAGCTGCGGACCTCGTCGGGGGTGGAGAAGGCCGGCGGGAGGTCCAGGCAGTTCACGGCCGCGTTGGCGAACATCAGGTTCGTGTAGCGGCCCTCGGCGTCGCGCTCGTAGTAGCTGTCGGAGAGGACGAGGAGGCCCGCCCCGTCGTTCTCCCGCATCGCCGCGGACAGCGCGTCACGCAGATGCGGCCAGGCGCCCTCGTCGTACATCGCCGCGATCACACCGGTGGTGGCCAGGGATTCGCCGAGCTCACGGCCGTCCGCGTCGCCGGTCGGGATGGGTCGCGCGTCGAGCTTCTTGAAGAAGGCCTTGAGGTTCCTGCCGACGTCGCCCGCCTTATCGCCCAGCGGGCAGTCCCGGTGGCGCACGCAGTCCCGGGCGAACGCCTGGAACGCCGTCTCGAAGCCCGCCGTCTGGTCGAGGTTCAACCGGCGGGCGGGCAGGGACGGGTCCATTCCGCCGTCCAGGACCAGCCGGCCCACCCGGTCCGGGAAGAGCCCGGCATACGTCGCCCCGAGCAGGGTGCCGTACGAGGCGCCCACGTACGCCAGCTTCTCGTCCCCCAGCACCGCGCGCAGGATGTCCATGTCCCGGGCCGCCTCGGTGGTGGAGACATGCCGGAGCAGGCCGGCCGCGTCCGCGCCGCAGCCCTCCGCGAACTTCTTGTACGCGTCGACGAGCCGGCCCGTCTCCTTGGCGTCGTCGGGCGTGAAGTCCGTCTGCGTGTACGCGTCCATCGCCCGGCCGTCGAGGCATTCGACCGGCTCGCTGCGCGCGACGCCGCGCGGGTCGACCGCGACCATGTCGTACTGGGCGCGCACCTCGACCGGGTAGCCGATCCCCGCGTACTGCTGGAGGTAGCCGATCGCCGAGCCGCCGGGGCCGCCCGGGTTCACGAGCAGCGAACCGAGCCGCTTGCCGGGGCCTGTCGCCTTCTTGCGGGCCACCGCGAGCCGGGTGTCCCCGGCGTCCGGCTTCGCGTAGTCGAGCGGCGCCTTCATCGTGGCGCACTGGAAGCCGGGCACTCCGCAGCTGCGCCAGGTCAGCTTCTGCGCGTAGTACGGAGCAAGTGCGTTCGGCGTCGAGCGCGGCAACGCGGCCAGCGCCGCCCCGGCCGCCGGGCTCCCCGACTTCGTCGCCTGGGTCGTCACACCGCCGGAGGTGCAGGCGGAGACGAGCAGCGCGGCGGCGGCGAGGAGGGCACCGACCGTGCCGGTTCGCCGGGCGGCGTTGGAGCGACGGTCGCCCGGGCCCTGATGCCGACGGACACGTAGGCCCTGTCCACGACGGTTGCGAGGTCCCTGCCCGCTGGGACTCGGGGCTGGACCGGCTGGAGAGCTGCGCCTGGTGTACATCAGGCGAGCGTAACTCTGCGCAGCCAATTGGATGCCCTGCGTGCACGCCACGGCTCGTACGTGTTACATGGTCAACCTCCTGTTGATCACCGGTGGAGAAGGGCGACTGGCGCGCTCACGCGCCCGCTCGGTTCAGCCCGCTCTCAGCGCCATGGTCATCGCCTCCACCGCCAGCAGCGGCGCCACATTGCGGTCGAGGGCGTCGCGGCAGGCGGCGATGGCCTCGATCCGGCGCAGGGTGGACTCCGGAGCGCTGTCGCGGGCCAGACGCTCCAGGGCGTCCTCGGCGTCGGTGTTGGCGAGGGCCACGTGGGAGCCCAGCTGGAGGGCGAGGACGTCGCGGTAGAAGGCGGTGAGGTCGGTCAGGGCGAGGTCGAGGCTGTCGCGCTGCGTCCGCGTACGGCGCCGTTTCTGCTTGTCCTCCAGATCCTTCATCACGCCCGCCGTGCCGCGCGGCATCCGACCGCCCTGCGCCGCGCCCAGCGCCGCCTTCAGCTCCTCGGTCTCCTTGGCGTCGATCTCCTCGGCGAGCTGCTTGGCGTCCTCGGCCGCGGCGTCGACGAGTTCCTGGGCGGCCTTCAGGCAGCCGCCGATGTCGCCGAGCCTCAGGGGCAGCTTGAGGACGGCGGCCCGGCGCTCGCGGGCGGCGGGGTCGGTGGCCAGGCGGCGGGCACGGTCGACATGACCCTGGGTGGCGCGGGCCGCGGCGGCGGCGACATCGGGCTCGATGCCTTCGCGCCGTACGAGCATGTCGGCGACGGCGTCGACCGAGGGCGTGCTCAGGTTCAGGTGGCGGCAGCGGGAGCGGATGGTCGGCAGGACGTCCTCGAGGGAGGGGGCGCAGAGCAGCCAGACCGTGCGGGGGGCGGGCTCCTCGACGGCCTTCAGGACGGCGTTGGCCGACTTCTCGTTCAGCCGCTCGGCGTCCTCGACGAGGATGATCTGCCAGCGGCCGTTCGCCGGCGAGGTGAACGACTTGCGGACCGTGTCGCGCATGTCGTCGGCGAGGATCTGGGTGCCGACCGCGGCCACGGTGGTGACGTCGGCGTGCGTGCCCACGAGCGCCGTATGGCACCCGTCACAGAACCCGCATCCGGGGGCGCCGCCCAGCGCCCGGTCAGGGCTGACGCACTGAAGTGCCGCGGCGAAGGCCCTCGCCGTCTGGTTCCGTCCCGCGCCGGGCGGGCCGGTGAACAGCCAGGCGTGGGTCATCTTGGACGCCTCGGGAGGCGGCGCGTCGGCGGCTGCGGCGGTGACGAGGGCATCGGCGTCCCGAGCGGCGGCATCCAGCTGCTCGCTCACCCTCGCCTGCCCCACCAGGTCGTCCCACACGCTCATGGGTCCCGCCGCCCTTCGTTCACATTTCGCGGTGCGGGATCCATTGTGCGGGGCGGCACTGACAACGGGTGCCGGAGCGGGCCACGGGTGCTGCGGTGCCGGTACGGGCACAGGTGCCGGAGCGGGTGCTGGGGTACCGGTGCGGACACGGGTGTCGGCAGGCACGGGCGCAGGAGCGGGCACGGACGCCGGACCAGGCAGGGGCGCCCGATCAGGCACGAGTGCCGGACCAGGCACGGACGCCGGAGCAGGCACGGACGCCGGAGCAGGTCACAGGCGCCCGAGCAGGCAGAGCCGACGAGCGGCCCTGCCGACCCGGGCGTCAACGCCGTCGGCCCCGCCCCCGGCCCCCGTCCTCGTCGTACTCATCCTCGTGCGGACCCAGCAGCTCGTCGGCCAGCGTCGGCAGATCGTCCAGCGGCGTCTCCTCGGCCCAGTCGGACCGGGCCCTGCGCCGCGGCGTCCCCGTCTCGTCGACCTGGGGCATCTCGCGCGTACGTTCCTCGCGGGCCTCATCGCGGAAGTACCCCGGCGGAACCTGATCCGCCCGCTCCTCCCCCGACACGGAAGGCAGCACCGCCGTCTCGTCGGCCGCCTCCGGAGCGACCGGCGGGAGCACAGCGGTCTCGTCGGCGGCACCGGGCACGACCGGCGGCAGCACGGCCGTCTCGTCCGCCGCCCCCGGCACCGGCGGCTGCGGCAGCTTCGTCGTCACCTCGGATTCGGACTCCCCGGCGGCCCGGCCACCGCGAGCAGGGCTGTCGGAAGAGCGCTCACCGCCCGTCTCCCGCCGCTCCTCGTCGCGTACGGGCCGCAGCACCGTCGTCTCGTCCGACGTCCCGCCCGGCGCACTCCCCGGTGTCACCACCGGCGTGGGAACCGTCACCGCGTCACCAAGGGCAGCCCCGGGCGTCTGCGGCCTCGGGCCCGCCTGGGCCTGCGCGGCCGCCTGCTCGGCGAGCCGTCGTGCCTCCTCGGCGCGCAGCAGGGCCTCCTCGGCCTTGCGCTGCTTCTCCAGGCGGAGCGCCTCCGCCTCGGCGCGCAGTCGGGCCTCCTCCTCGGCCTGCTTGCGACGCCGGTCCTCCTCGGCCTTGCGGCGCGCCTCCTCCTCGGCGCGCGCCTTCTCCTCCGCGAGGAGCCGCTGACGCTCCTCCTCGGCACGCCGGGCCGCTTCCTCGGCCCGCTGCCGGGCCTCCTCCGCCTGCCGCTCGGCCTCGCGCCGCTGCGCCTCCTCCAGCTCGCGCCGCTTGCGCTCCTCCTCCTCGGCACGCAGCCGGGCGAGCTGCTCCTGGCGCTCACGCTCCAGGCGCTCCTCCTCGGCCTTGCGGGCGGCCTCTTCCTCGGCCTTGCGGCGGGCCTCCTCCTCGGCCTGGCGGCGCGCTTCCTCCTGGGCCTGGATCTCGGCCTCGGACAGCGGCAGCATCTGGTCGAGCCGGTGCCGGATGACGGTGGTCACGGCCTCGGGCTCCTGGCCCGCGTCCACCACCAGGTAACGGCCGGGGTCGGCGGCGGCCAGCGTCAGGAAGCCGGAGCGCACGCGCGCGTGGAACTCCGCCGGCTCCGACTCCAGCCGGTCCGGCGCCTCCGTGAACCGCTCTCGGGCGATCTCCGGCGAGACGTCCAGCAGCACGGTCAGGTGGGGTGCCAGTCCGTTCGTCGCCCAGCGGTTGATCCGGGCGATCTCCGTCGGGGACAGGTCGCGGCCCGCCCCCTGGTAGGCGACCGAGGAGTCGACGTAGCGGTCCGAGATGACGACCGCGCCGCGCTCCAGCGCGGGCCGGACCACGGTGTCGACGTGCTCCGCGCGGTCGGCCGCGTACAGCAGTGCCTCCGCGCGGTGCGACAGGCCCGCGCTCGACACGTCCAGCAGGATCGACCGCAGCCGCTTGCCGACCGGCGTCGCGCCGGGCTCGCGGGTGACGACGACCTCGTGGCCCTTGCCCCGGATCCACTCGGCGAGCGCCTCGGCCTGGGTCGACTTCCCGGCGCCGTCGCCGCCTTCCAGGGCGATGAAGAACCCGGAGGTCGCGGGCACCTGCTCGGGGTCGTCCCCGCCGAGCACCGCGTCCCGCAGGTCCTGGCGCAGCGGCACGCCGGAGCGGTCGTCGACCTTGGCCAGCACCAGCGCGGCCACCGGCAGCAGCAGGGCCCCGGCCAGCATCAGCGTGAACGCCGCGCCGCCGTGCGCGAAGACGAACTTGCCGCTCTCCAGCCGGTGCGGCCCGATCAGCGCGGCCACCAGCGGCGCGATCACCGCGCCGAGCGCCACGCACACGCGTACGACCGCGTGGAGGTGCTCCGTGGTGCGCGGGCGCCGGAATTCCTCGGCCTCCTGGTCGAGCAGGGTGTGCCCGGTGTTGGCGGCCATGCCCGCGCCGATCCCGGCCAGGGCGATGATCAGCAGCACGGTGGTGACGTCCGGGACGAGTCCCGCGGCCAGCAGGGCGATGCCGGTGAAGGCGATGGCCAGGGCCAGCAGCCGACGCCGCGACAGGGAGGGCAGCACGGACGGGGCCGTACGGATGCCGACGACCACGCCTCCGGTCAGGGCGAGCACCAGCAGGCCGTACAACACCGGGCCGCCGCCCAGGTCCTTGGCGTGCAGCACGGCCACGGCGACACCGGCGGAGACGGCCCCCGCGACGGCCGCACACGCGGTCACCAGCAGCGGGATCGCACCGGTACGGCCCTTGTCGACGCCCGAGCCGGTCTTGGGCCGGCGCAGTCCCTCGAGCGGCGACCGCGCGCGCGGGGTGCGCGTGTCGGGCAGCTCCAGGAAGGTCAGCACGGACAGGGAGGCGGCGAACAGACCGGCCGCGACATAGGACGCCAGGGCCGCCTGGTGCTGGTCGAACCAGTCGAGGCCGGTGCCGAGCAGGTTGTTGAGCAGCGCGGCGGCGACGAGCGCGGCGGCGGCCAGGGGGATCGCCACGAAGCCCGTACGCAGCGACAGGCGGCGCAGGGCGTCCATGTGGTCCGGCAGCGGTCGTACCGTCGCGCCCTCCGGCGGCGGGGGCGGCAGCAGCGCGGGCGCCGCGCTCTCCCGGCACACCGTCCAGAAGCGCTCGGCCACACCGGCGACGAAGCCGGTGACCAGCAGGACGGCCAGCGCGTTGTCCGGTGTCCAGTCGATCCACAGGGGCGCGACGATCAGCAGGGCCGCCCGCACACCGTCTGCGCCGACCATGGTCCAGCGCCGGTCGAGCGGGCCTTCCTGGGAGGTGAGCGATGTCAGCGGGCCGAGGAGTACGGCACCGAAGAGCAGCGTCGCGAGGATGCGGACCCCGAAGACGGTCGCCACTGCGAATGCCACGCCTCGGTACCCACCGCCGAACGACCCTTCGGTGATCGCCGCCTGCAGGGCCAGCAGGACCAGCACCAGAAGGGCGAGGATGTCGCCGACACCCCCCACCAACTGCGCGCTCCACAGCCGCTTGAGCTGCGGTCGGCGCAGTAGGGCGCGGACGGCGCGCTCGCGGGAGTCCGCGACCAGGGCGTCGTCGGGGGCGGGGTGGTGGGCCGTTGGCTGCTCGGCTCGCGTCATGCTTTCAGCCTATCGGGACGCACTGACAGCCCGGCGCGCACGCCCGAACGTACGCGCGCCTCGACACCAAACTGATGCCGAGGCGTTCGTTTTGCGAACCGAAAGTGAAGAACCGGGCCCTCAACCGGACGCCGAAAGAGCCCGGTTGGAGCTCAAGTCGACCGATCGGCCCCGTGCGGGAAGACGCGAAGACGCACGGGGGCCGGCGCGAACCGGACGGCTCAGTCCTCGCTCGCCGACTTCGAAGCCGCCGTCTTCTTCGCGGTGGTCTTCTTCGCCGTCGTCTTCTTCGCGGCCGTCGTCGTCTTCGCCGCGGTCTTCTTGGCGGCCGTCTTCTTGGCCGGGGCGGCCTTCTTGGCGGTCGTCTTCTTCGCGGCGGCCTTCTTCGCCGTCTTCTTGGCGGGCCCCTTCGCCCGCTTCTCGGCGAGCAGCTCGAAGCCGCGCTCGGGGGTGATCGTCTCGACGCTGTCGCCGGAGCGCAGGGTCGCGTTGGTCTCCCCGTCGGTCACGTACGGCCCGAAGCGGCCGTCCTTGACGACGACCGGCTTCTCGCTGACCGGGTCGGTGCCCAGCTCCTTCAGCGGCGGCTTGGCGGCCGCGCGACCGCGCTGCTTGGGCTGGGCGTAGATCGCCTGCGCCTCCTCCAGCGTGATCGTGAAGAGCTGCTCCTCAGTCTGGAGCGAGCGCGAGTCCGTGCCCTTCTTCAGGTACGGGCCGTAGCGGCCGTTCTGCGCGGTGATCTCCACGCCCTCCGCGTCCGTGCCGACGACGCGGGGCAGCGACATCAGCTTGAGCGCGTCCTCAAGGGTCACGGTGTCGAGCGACATCGACTTGAACAGCGAGGCCGTGCGCGGCTTGACCGCGTTCTTGCCGGTCTTCGGGGTGCCCTCGGGGAGCACCTCGGTGACGTACGGGCCGTAGCGGCCGTCCTTGGCGACGATCGCGTGGCCGGTCTGCGGGTCGGTGCCCAGCTCGAAGTCGCCGCTCGGCTTGGCCAGCAGTTCCTCGGCGAGCTCGACGGACAGCTCGTCCGGCGCGAGGTCCTCCGGGATGTCGGCGCGCTGGTGCTGCTCGGTGTCCTTCTCGCCGCGCTCGATGTACGGGCCGTAGCGGCCGACCCGCAGCACGATGTCGCTGCCCACAGGGAACGACGACACCTCGCGCGCGTCGATCGCGCCCAGGTCGGTCACCAGCTCCTTGAGGCCACCGAGGTGGTCCCCGTCGCCGTTGCCGGCGTCGGCCGCGCCGCCCTCACCTGTGCCCTCGCCGAAGTAGAACCGCTTCAGCCACGGCACGGACTGGGCCTCGCCTCGGGCGATGCGGTCGAGGTCGTCCTCCATCTTGGCGGTGAAGTCGTAGTCGACGAGCCGCCCGAAGTGCTTCTCCAGGAGGTTGACCACGGCGAAGGACAGGAAGGACGGGACGAGCGCCGTGCCCTTCTTGAAGACGTAGCCACGGTCGAGGATCGTGCCGATGATCGACGCGTACGTCGACGGGCGGCCGATCTCGCGCTCTTCCAGCTCCTTGACCAGCGAGGCCTCGGTGTAGCGGGCCGGGGGCTTGGTGGCGTGCCCGTCGACCGTGATCTCCTCGGCGGAGAGTCGGTCGCCCTCGCTGACCTGGGGCAGCCGGCGCTCGCGGTCGTCCAGCTCGGCGTTCGGGTCGTCGGCGCCCTCGACGTAGGCCTTCAGGAAGCCGTGGAAGGTGATCGTCTTGCCGGAGGCGCTGAACTCGACGTCCCGGCCGTCGGCCGCCGTGCCGCCGATCTTGACGGTGACCGAGTTACCGGTCGCGTCCTTCATCTGGGAGGCGACGGTCCGCTTCCAGATCAGCTCGTAGAGCTTGAACTGGTCGCCGGTCAGCCCGGTCTCGGCAGGGGTGCGGAAGCGGTCGCCGGAGGGGCGGATCGCCTCGTGCGCCTCCTGCGCGTTCTTGACCTTCCCGGCGTAGGTGCGCGGGGCGGACGGCAGGTAGTCGGCGCCGTACAGCTGCGTGACCTGCGCACGGGCCGCGGCGACGGCGGTGTCGCTCAGCGTCGTGGAGTCCGTACGCATATAGGTGATGTAGCCGTTCTCGTACAGCTTCTGCGCGACCTGCATGGTGGCCTTCGCGCCGAAGCCGAGCTTGCGGCTGGCCTCCTGCTGCATCGTCGTCGTACGGAACGGGGCGTACGGCGAGCGGCGGTAGGGCTTGGACTCGACGGACCGGACGGCGAACTGCGTCTGCTCCAGGGCGGCGGCCAGCGCGCGGGCGTTGGCCTCGTCGAGGTGGAGGGTGTTCGCGCTCTTGAGTTGTCCCAGGGAGTCGAAGTCGCGGCCCTGCGCGACCCGCCTGCCGTCGACGGTCTGCAGGCGGGCGACCAGCGACGACGGGTCCGACGAGTCCCCCGCGCGGCCGGTCGCGAAGGTGCCCGTCAGGTCCCAGTACTCAGCAGAACGAAACGCGATGCGCTCGCGTTCCCGCTCCACGACGAGACGTGTGGCGACGGACTGGACGCGGCCGGCCGACAGGCGCGGCATGACCTTCTTCCACAGGACCGGCGAGACCTCGTAGCCGTAGAGGCGGTCGAGGATGCGGCGGGTCTCCTGGGCGTCGACGAGCTTCTGGTTGAGCTGGCGCGGGTTGGCCACGGCGGCCTGGATCGCGGCCTTGGTGATCTCGTGGAAGACCATCCGCTTGACCGGGACCTTGGGCTTGAGCACCTCCTGGAGGTGCCAGGCGATGGCCTCGCCCTCGCGGTCCTCATCGGTGGCGAGGTAGAGCTCGTCGGAGTCCTTCAGCAGGTCCTTGAGCTTCTTGACCTGGGCCCTCTTGTCGGCGTTGACGACATAGATCGGCTCGAAGTCGTGCTCGACGTCGACGCCGAGGCGGCGGACCTCGCCGGTGTACTTCTCGGGCACCTCCGCGGCGCCGTTGGGAAGGTCGCGGATGTGCCCGACGCTCGCTTCGACTACGTAGCCGGGGCCCAGGTAGCCCTTGATCGTCTTCGCCTTGGCAGGCGACTCGACGATGACGAGTCGGCGGCCGCCCTGTGCGGTCTCGCTGGTCGGGGACAACTTCGCTCTTCTCTCCGGTCGACGCTTGGGCCTTCCCAGGGCCAAACGGCTCCGGGGAGATGCAGGTGCGGTCCCGCGCCCGCCGCGGCGGCTGTGTTCACAGCCGGTGCGTGCTCTCGGTGCCGGATGAAGACTCTCGTAGCGGAGCTACCAGGGCCTTCGGCCGGTGCGGCGAGAGTGCGTGCCGGGCGGCGCGAGGTCGTGCCTGCACCTCCCCGAGGTCGCTTGGGCCCGGGGTCGGGTGGTGGTGACGCTGCGGAGTGTGACGGTACATCCCGCCCCGTTGTCAAACGGGAAAAGCCCGCAACGGCCACTCGAACGGTAACCCGACTTCCGCCATTCCTGCCGCCCGGAGTGCCCACCGGCCTTTTCGAGCCTTTCCGGAAGAGGCCCTCCCAAATATCGGCCGCGCAGCTCGCGGGCGGTTCTCAGAGTCTGGTGAGGCACCATGTTCCGAGGATCAGAGCGATCACCGAGACAAGGCCCGCGACCGTCGCCGATGCGACGGGACTCACACCCTGGGCGACGGGCAGGCCCTGTCGGACCCGCACCGCGGTCCACGTCAGCAGCGCGCCTCCGAACAGGGCGAACACGACCCCGGCGAAGATCGCCGGTCCACTCTCCATGGTTCCGCTTGCCCCTTTTCTCCGGTCCGCGAGCGCCCAGCCCGGCGAGGCTGTCACGCGCGGGCGGCGCACAGGCGAACCTCGGGTGAACGGGGGACCGACACGAGGTCGACGCGGGACCGACGCGGCTGTGGACCGCGCTGGCCCTGAGGTCCCAGCGGCCACGTCAGCCACACCGGGCCCGGCGCCCTCATGGACCTCGGTAGCCGAACCGCTCCACACCCGCTGCCGGAGATCGTCTGAATTCGTCGCTTCTCGGCTCGGCGATGTGACTCGGACCTCTTCTTGTGGCTTTTCCTTCCGCCGGACCCGCGATCCCTCAGAGACGGAACCCCGGCAAGATCACCGTGCCGGTTCGATGAATCCCTGCTCCACCAGGAGCCGAATCTGCGCGGGCGTACGGTCGCGCAGCAACACCGGATCCTCGCCCATCAGCTGGGCAATCGCGTCCAGAATGCGGCCCGCGCTCAGCGAGCCGTCGCAGACGCCCGCGAAGCCCGCGCCGACCGTGTCCACCTGGGCGGCCCGGCGCATACCGCGGTGCTGGCGCAGCACCACGTGCTCCGGGTCCTCGGCGCCGGGCAGCCCGACCTGCTCCTGCACGACCTCGCCGACGAGCCTGAAGTGGTCCTCCAGCAGGGCCGCGTCATCGCGGGCGCGCAGATAGTCGAGCCGGGCGAAGTGCGCCAGGACCGTGTCACCGAGCGGCTGCTCGACCGGGTGCGGCCACTCCTCCACCGTGATCGAGGGCACGGCGGCCGCTGCCTTGCGCAGGGTGATCCATCCGAAGCCCACGGCCTTGACCTTGCGCGCCTCGAACTCGTCCAGCCACGCGTCGTACCGCGCCTGGTACTCGGCCGCATCACCGCGGTGGTCACCGGCGTCGCGAAGCCACAACTCGGCGTACTGCGTGATGTCCTGGACCTCGCGCTGCACGATCCACGCGTCGCAGCCACGCGGTACCCATGACCGGAGCCTGTCCTGCCAGTCCTCCCCTTCCACGTGCTGCCAGTTGGCGAGGAACTGCGCGAACCCGCCCTCGTTCAGCCGCTCCCCCGCCCCTTGAACGATCGAGCGGCACAGATCGTCCCCGCCCATCCCGCCGTCGCGATACGTCAGCCGTGCGCCCGGCGAGATGACGAAGGGCGGGTTGGACACGATCAGGTCGTACGTCTCGCCGTTCCTGAGCGGTTCGAACAGCGAGCCCTCCCGCAGATCCGCGGCCGGAGCGCCGGACAGCGCGAGGGTGAGGGCGGTGATGTGCAGGGCGCGCGGGTTGAGGTCGGTCGCCGTCACGCGCGTGGCGTGCTGCGCCGCGTGCAGCGCCTGGATGCCGGAACCGGTGCCGAGGTCGAGGGCGGCGGAGACGGGCGTACGGACGGTGATGCCGGCGAGGGTCGTGGAGGCGCCGCCGACGCCGAGGACGACTCCCTCGTCCTTGCTGCCGATGCCGCCCGCTCCGCCGACCGCGCATCCGAGGTCGGACACGATGAACCAGTCCTCGCCGTCGGGCCCGCCGTACGGCCGTACGTCCACGGTCGCGGCGACGTCGTCGGAGTCGAGGCCGGCCCGGACCAGCCACCCGCTCTCCAGGCAGGCGTCGAGGGGCAGAACGGCCGCCACGCGCGCGTGCGGCACGGGTTGCTGCAACAGGAAGAGGCGTACGAGCGCCTCCAGCGGGGTGTCGCCCCGGGTCGCCCGGAGCGCGGGCACGGTCTCGCTGCGGGCGAGCGCCGCGTACGCGGGCGCACCGAGCAGTTCGAGCAACCCGTCCGCGGTGAAGGAGGCCGCTAGCAGGGCCTCCCGCAGCCGGGCGGCGACATCGGGACGGTCGGAGGCGGGCAGGGCAGACAGGCTGGAGTCACTCACGCCCTCATTGTGACCCGCGCCCGCCCCGAAGGCGGGTCAGCTGTCGGTGGCCGACGTGGACGCGGAGGCGGCCGCCTTCTTGCAGCCCTCCTGCTTGAGCAGCGCCTGCTTGGTGTCGCCGCTCGATTCGAGCTTCTTCAGGGCGTCCAGCGCGCTCTTGCGCTGGCTCACCACGTCCTTCATCTCCTTGCCGACCTCGCTCAACCCGGAGGCGAACTTCGCCTGGTCCTTGGTGTTGAGCCCGTCCATCTGCTTCTTCAGGTCGGCGTAGCTCGCGGACAGCGCGGTGAGCTTCTTGATGGCGTCCTGCTGCTGCTTGGCGCCGTCCTCGGCCCCCGGAGGCGCCCCGGCGCTGTCGAGGAGGGTCGCGCGGGCCTTGAAGCCTTCGGCGAGGTCCTGGAAAGCCTGGGCGTCGACCTTCTGGAGCTCCGCGGGCGGGCTGTCCTTGGCGGCCTTGGTGATCGCCGCGTCGGCCGCCGCGATCTTCGCGTTCTGTGTCGGCGCCGTGTCACAGATCTGCTTGGCCCAGGCGTCCAGCTCCGGGTTGCCCTCGTCGCCCGTGCATCCCGTCAGCGCCAGCACCAGCACCGCACCGCCGGACAGTGCGGCCGTGAGCTTCTTGTTCACCGGTTCGGTCCCTTCCGTGGCTCTCGGCCAACGGACCTTACACGCCGTACGGAAGACAGCCATGCGCCGAATGCAGCATTGGTGACGTTATAAGACTCTTTACACCATGTGAGAGAAGGGTCACGGCTGGGGCGTGAACACGCACAAGGCGGGCGGGCGGCACGTCAACGCGCGCCGCCCGCCCGCCTCTTGAGCTGGGCCGTCGTAAGACCGCCTACGAAACCACCGCGGGATCGGCCGGTTTGGCGACCCTCTCGGCGTTGCCTTCGTCACCCATGGCGATGCCTCGCCGCTTGGAGACGTAGACCGCGCCGACGATCACGACGAGCGAGACGACGGCGATCAGGACCCGTACGCCGACGTTCTTGTCCTCGCCGTAGCTGAACTGGATGACCGCGGGCGCGATGAGCAGCGCGACCAGGTTCATCACCTTCAGCAGTGGGTTGATCGCCGGTCCTGCGGTGTCCTTGAAGGGGTCGCCGACCGTGTCGCCGATCACCGTCGCGGCGTGGGCCTCGCTGCCCTTGCCGCCGTGGTGGCCGTCCTCGACGAGCTTCTTGGCGTTGTCCCAGGCGCCACCGGAGTTGGCGAGGAACACCGCCATGAGGGTGCCCGTGCCGATCGCACCCGCCAGGAACGCGCCGAGGGCGCCCACCCCCAGCGTGAACCCGATGCAGATGGGCGCCATCACGGCGAGCAGACCGGGCGTGGCGAGTTCGCGCAAGGCGTCCCTGGTGCAGATGTCGACGACCTTGCCGTACTCCGGCTTCTCCGTGTAGTCCATGATCCCGGGCCGCTCACGGAACTGCCGCCGTACCTCGTAGACCACGGCGCCCGCCGACCGCGACACGGCGTTGATGGCGAGCCCCGAGAAGAGGAAGACGACCGCGGCGCCCGCGACCAGACCGACGAGGTTGTTGGGCTGCGAGATGTCCATCATCAGGTTCATCGGCGCGCCCTCGCCGCTGAGTTTCTCGCCCACGTCCCGCGCGCCGGTGGTGATGGCGTCGCGGTACGACCCGAAGAGCGCCGCCGCCGCGAGGACGGCGGTGGCGATGGCGATGCCCTTGGTGATGGCCTTGGTGGTGTTGCCGACCGCGTCCAGGTTGGTGAGCACCTGGGCGCCGGCGCCTTCGACGTCGCCGGACATCTCGGCGATGCCCTGCGCGTTGTCGGAGACCGGCCCGAAGGTGTCCATGGCGACGATCACGCCGACCGTGGTGAGCAGGCCGGTGCCGGCCAGCGCCACCGCGAACAGCGCCAGCATGATCGACGTACCGCCGAGCAGGAACGCCCCGTACACGCCGAGCCCGATCAGCAGGGCGGTGTAGACGGCCGATTCGAGACCGACCGAGATACCGGCGAGTACGACGGTGGCGGGGCCGGTGAGCGAGGTCTTGCCGATGTCCAGCACCGGGCGCCGGTTGGTCTCGGTGAAGTAGCCGGTCAGCTGCTGGATGACGGCGGCCAGCAGGATGCCGATCGCCACGGCGACGAGCGCGAGGATCCGCGGGTCGCCGTCCTTGGCCGCGATGGCGGCGTCGGTGATGCCCTCCAGGTCGGCGTACGACGACGGCAGATAGACGAACACGGCGATGGCGACGAGCACGATGGAGATCACCGCGGAGATGAAGAACCCGCGGTTGATCGCGGTCATGCCGCTGCGGTCAGTCCGGCGCGGAGCCACCGCGAAGATGCCGATCATCGCGGTGATCACGCCGATCGCGGGCACGATCAGCGGGAAGGCGAGTCCGGAGTCACCGAACGCCGCCGATCCGAGGATCAGGGCGGCGACCAGGGTCACGGCGTACGACTCGAAGAGGTCGGCAGCCATGCCCGCGCAGTCGCCGACGTTGTCGCCCACGTTGTCGGCGATGGTCGCGGCATTGCGCGGATCGTCCTCCGGAATGCCCTGCTCGACCTTTCCGACCAGGTCGGCGCCGACGTCGGCGGCCTTGGTGAAGATGCCGCCGCCGACACGCATGAACATCGCGATCAGCGCGGCACCGAGACCGAATCCTTCGAGCACCTTCGGCGCGTCGGCCGCGTACACCAGCACCACACAGGAGGCGCCCAGCAGACCGAGCCCCACCGTGAACATGCCGACGACGCCGCCCGTGCGGAAAGCGATCTTCATGGCTTTGTGCGAGACGGCGGTGAGATCCTTTTCCGGTTCACCCTCCGCCGGGGTCGCTTCCCGTGCGGCCGCGGCGACCCGCACATTGCTGCGCACGGCTAGCCACATGCCGATATAGCCGGTGGCGGCCGAGAACGCGGCGCCGATCAAGAAGAACACCGATCGGCCGATGCGCTGATTCCAGTCGTCCGCGGGCAGCAGCATGAGCAGGAAGAACACGACGACGGCGAATACGCCGAGCGTGCGCAACTGCCGGGCCAGATAGGCGTTGGCGCCTTCCTGGACCGCGGACGCGATCTTCTTCATGCTGTCGGTGCCCTCGCCCGCCGCGAGCACCTGGCGCACCAGGACACCGGCGACCACGAGCGCTGCCAGTGCGACAACGCCGATGACCGTGATGATGATCCGGTTGTCGTCGGTGAGCACCGCGGCCGCGAGGGTTGTGGGGTGGTCGAGCTGATGAGGGGTAGAAAGCCCCGCCATTCGTCCTCCTTGACGCTTGGGCTGAGCTCAAGATGTGGACGGATTCTAGGTACCGGAACCTGATCAAAACAGAGCGCGGCAAACGGAATTAGCCTTCACATGCCGTTCAGCAAATGATCGACATCCCGCCACTGAACCCGAAAGTGCTAATGCCTCAAAACCATTGACGCTCGCATTTACTTGATCAAATTATCGGCGGATCGATCGTGAATTCCTTCACGAATTCCTCGACGGTGATGACGCAAACGCGAAGGGGCCCTGCTGAGCAGGGCCCCTTCGCGTCTAGCTTGAGCGGGTTCGGCGGTTCGTCAGGCGAGCACCGCGGCCGGCGGTGTGGTCGGCCAGGTCATACGGATCAACCCGCCGTGCTCCCCCGCGGAGACCTCCACGTCGTCGACGAGGCCGCTGATGACCGCGAGGCCCATCTCGTCCTCCTCGGCCTCCACTTCGGCGTCGCCGCCCGCGGCGTCACCGGCCCGGTCACCGGGAACGGAGCGCGGCGCCTCGTCGCCGACCTCGATGGAGAACTGTTTCTCCTCCTCGATCAGCGCCACCTTCACCGGCGCCGTGATGCCGACGCTCTGATGCAGTCCGACGGCACGGGTGCAGGCCTCGCCGACGGCGAGCCTGACCTCGTCCAGGACGGCCTCGTCCACTCCGGCCCTGCGCGCCACCGCTGCCGCCACCAGACGGGCGGTCCTGACGTGCTCGGGCAGCGCGCTGAAGCGGAGTTCAACGGTGGCCATGCATCCCCCTCCGAACTACGGGCGTGCTGTCCGGGGGACCGGGCTGCCGAAAGCCCGGTCCCCCGTCTCCTTCAACTTCTGCCGCCCCGGCCCCGCCCCGCGGCGGGCCCGGGTCCGGTGGTCAGTCGGTCGCCGCCACCGCTTCCTCGACCGAGGTGTGGATCGGGAACACCTTGGTGAGGCCGGTGATACGGAAGATCTTGAGAATGCGCTCCTGGTTGCAGACCAGGCGCAGGGAGCCCTCATGGGCACGCACACGCTTCAGGCCGCCGACCAGCACGCCGAGCCCGGTGGAGTCGAGGAAGTCCACGCCCTCCATGTCGACGACGAGGTGGAAACTCCCGTCGTTCACCAGCTCGACCAGCTGCTCGCGCAGCTTGGGCGCGGTATATACGTCGATTTCGCCACCGACCTCGACGACCGTACGATCGCCGACGGTACGGGTCGACAGGGACAGGTCCACGGATCCTCCAGCACCTTGCTAATCGAGCGGTCGTCCCTCGGGACACCTCGGCTTACAGCCCCCAGGACGGTTCGCCAGCCGCGATGGCATTCAATCACTTACCGGCAGGCGTGCACGACGCCTTGGTCCCATTGTCCGTCACGCCAGTGACACACTCGGTGCCGATGGCCAAGAATCACCGATCCGATCGATCCCCGACGGGCCCCGTTTCCCGGGTGGACCCGGGCACGGTGCTGGGCCGACTCGCCTCGGGTCCGAGCCGAGCTGCGCGCATCACTCATACGGAGCATGTGCCCCCGCGGGCGGGTCGCCATGCCGTCTGGCCGGACCGGATCCGGGCGGAGGTCATCGCCGCGGTGCAGACCGCGGGAATCGAACATCCCTGGGCCCACCAGGCACGCGCCGCCGAGCACGCCCTGGACGGCGACTCGGTGGTCGTCGCCACGGGCACCGCCTCCGGCAAGTCGCTGGCCTACCTCGTGCCGGTCCTCTCGACGCTCCTGGAGGGCTCCGAGGCGCCGAACGGCCGCGGCGCCACCGCCCTCTACCTGGCCCCGACCAAGGCCCTTGCGGCGGACCAGTGCCGTTCGGTGAAGGAACTTTCACATCCCCTGGGCAATTCCGTACGCCCGGCCGTGTACGACGGCGATACTCCGTTCGAGGAACGCGAGTGGATCCGCCAGTACGCCAATTACGTCCTGACCAACCCCGACATGCTGCACCGGGGCATACTCCCCTCCCACCCCCGCTGGTCCTCCTTCCTGAAGGCGCTGAAGTACGTCGTCATCGACGAATGCCACACCTACCGCGGCGTCTTCGGCTCCCATGTCGCCCAGGTGCTGCGCCGTCTGCGCCGCCTCTGCGCCCGCTACGGCGCCTCTCCCGTCTTCCTGCTGGCCTCCGCGACCTCCGCCGAGCCCGCGGTGGCCGCCCGCCGTCTCACCGGCCTGCCGGTCGTGGAGGTCGCCGACGACGCCTCCCCGCGCGGCGAACTGGTCTTCGCCCTGTGGGAGCCCCCGCTCACCGAGCTCCAGGGCGAGAAGGGCGCACCCGTCCGGCGTACGGCCACCGCCGAGACGGCCGACCTGCTGACCGACCTCGCCGTCCAGGGCATCCGCTCGGTCGCCTTCGTACGCTCCCGGCGTGGCGCCGAGCTGATCTCGGTCATCGCCCAGGAACGCCTCGCCGAGGTCGACCGCTCCCTCGCCCGGCGTGTCGCGGCCTACCGCGGCGGCTACCTCCCCGAGGAACGCCGCGCCCTGGAACAGGCCCTCCACTCCGGCGAACTCCTGGGCCTGGCCGCCACCACCGCCCTGGAACTCGGCATCGACGTCTCCGGCCTGGACGCCGTACTGATCGCCGGTTACCCGGGCACCCGCGCGTCCCTGTGGCAGCAGGCGGGCCGCGCCGGCCGCTCCGGGCACGGTGCGCTGGCCGTCCTGGTCGCCCGCGACGACCCGCTGGACACCTACCTCGTCCACCATCCCGAGGCCCTGTTCGACCGTCCGGTGGAATCGACGGTCCTCGACCCCGACAACCCCTACGTCCTCGCCCCGCACCTGTGCGCGGCCGCCGCGGAGATCCCGCTCACCGACGAGGACCTGGACCTCTTCGGCCCCGAGACCGAAGGGCTGCTACCGCAGCTGGAGGCCGCGAAGCTGCTGCGCCGCCGTACGAAGGCCTGGCACTGGACGCGCCGGGAGCGGGCCGCCGACCTGACCGACATCCGCGGCGAGGGCGGCCGTCCCGTCCAGGTCGTCGAGGCCGGGACGGGACGGCTGCTCGGCACGGTCGACGCGGGCGCGGCGCACGGCACGGTGCACGAGGGCGCGGTCCATCTGCACCAGGGCCGCACCTACCTCGTGCGCTCCCTGGACCTGGAGGACTCGGTCGCCCTGGTCGAGGAGGCCGCGCCGCCGTACTCGACGGTGGCCCGGGACACGACGGCCATCTCCGTGCTGGAGACCGACATCGAGATCCCCTGGGGCGACGGCCGCCTTTGCTACGGCTCCGTCGAGGTCACCAACCAGGTGGTCTCCTTCCTGCGGCGCCGGCTGATCACCGGCGAAGTACTGGGCGAGACGAAACTCGACCTCCCTCCTCGTACGCTGCGCACCCGCGCCGTCTGGTGGACGGTCACCGAGGACCAGTTGGACGAGGCCCGGATCAACCCGGAGATCCTCGGCGGCGCCCTGCACGCCGCCGAGCACGCCTCGATCGGCCTGCTGCCCCTCTTCGCCACCTGCGACCGCTGGGACATCGGCGGCGTCTCGATCCCGCTCCACCCCGACACGCTGCTCCCCACGGTCTTCGTCTACGACGGCCACCCCGGCGGCGCGGGCTTCGCCGAACGCGCCTTCCACACCGCCCGCACCTGGCTCACCGCCACCCGTGAGGCCATCGCCTCCTGCGAGTGCGACGCCGGCTGCCCGTCCTGCATCCAGTCCCCCAAGTGCGGCAACGGCAACGATCCGCTGCACAAGCGGGGGGCGGTGCGGTTGCTGACGGTGTTGCTGCGTGGGGCGCCGGAGGAGAACGCGAGGCCCGACCCGGACGGGGAGGAGCCCGTCCAGGAACCCGAGCGGCAGGGGGAGCCGCCAGGGACCGCGCAACCGGTCAGGGGACCGGCATCGAACGGGTCGCCGCCGTTGGGCCGAACGGCGGACTCTCCTTCGGCGGGGCATTCTTCCTTGTAGGGTCGAGCGGCGGACTCCTCTTCAGGAGGGGTCCTTCCCCATAGGGCTGAACGGCGGACTCCCCATTGGCAGGGCATCGTCCCCCATGTGGCCGAGGCGCGGTGGGCCGGTCGGCAGGGTCGGCCCCGCGGGTCCCGCCCGTGCCCTGACCTCCGCTGCGAACGGCCCTCGGCCCGACGCCGCCGTCACGTCCGAGACCTCCCCGACCAACGCGCACCGCACGAGCCGCACGTCCTGCGCCCGAGCCACCCGTTCCGCCCGGTCGCAGGCCGCCGCGCTGCCCTCCGCCCAGTGGTCGGCAGCGGCGAGCGCCGCCATGTCGGCACCGCCGGCCGCGCGGTGCCGGGTCACGACGGCGTGGCCCAGGGCGAGCACGACACCGAAGACGACACAGAGCACGGCGATGGCACCGAGGCTCCAGACCGTGGCGGAACCTCGGTCGGAACGCAGGCCGGCTGCCCGTCGCCCGAGGGCGCGCCGCCAGACCACGGACCGGCCGATGGAACGCCCCGGTGAGGAACCCCCGCTCATGTCCCCTCCCCCAC
>NZ_JAKEIP010000156.1 GCF_021474425.1 Streptomyces muensis
CACCCCGCACCCCGCACCCCGCACCCACCCAAAAAGCCGCACCCAAAACAAAAAGACGGCCCCGCCCACCAGGACGAGGCCATCCAGCACAGGGCACCCAGAGCAGCACAGCCCGGCACCCCCAGCGGCAGCGCTACCGCCGAGCAACCCCCTCCGCCCGAGCCGCCGCAGCCACCGCGGCCGTAACCGCCGGCGCCACCCGCTCGTCGAACGGCGACGGAATGACATAGTCCGCGGCAAGGTCGTCCCCCACCACAGCCGCCAACGCCTCAGCCGCAGCCAGCTTCATGCCCTCGGTGATCCGCGAGGCCCGAACCTGCAGCGCCCCCGCGAAGATCCCCGGAAACGCCAGCACGTTGTTGATCTGGTTCGGGAAGTCCGACCGCCCGGTGGCCACGACCGCCGCGTACTTGTGCGCGACGTCGGGATGCACCTCCGGGTTCGGGTTGGCCATGGCGAACACGAACGCGCCCTCGGCCATGGAGGCGACAGCCTTCTCCGGCACCGTCCCACCGGAAACCCCGATGAACACGTCCGCACCCTCCAGAGCCGCCTCCAGCGACCCGGTGATGCCCGCCTTGTTCGTGAACCCGGCAAGCTCCCGCTTGACCGACGTCAGGTCGTCCCGGTCGGCGGACACGACACCCTTGCGGTCCGCCACCGCCACGTCCCCGATCCCGGCCTCGACCAGCATCTTCGCGATGGCGACACCAGCCGCCCCGGCCCCCGAGATCACGGCCCGAAGATCCCCGAGCCCCTTCCCGGTCAGCCGCGCGGCGTTCCGCAGCGCGGCCAGCGTCACCACAGCCGTACCGTGCTGGTCGTCATGGAAGACCGGAATGTCCAGCCGCTCCTGGAGCTTGCGCTCGATCTCGAAGCACCGGGGCGCCGAGATGTCCTCCAGGTTCACACCACCGAAGGACGGCGCGAGCCGCACCACGGTCTCGACGATCTCGTCGACGCCGGTGCAGTCCAGCGCGATCGGCACCGCGTCGACGCCGCCGAACTGCTTGAACAGAATCGCCTTCCCCTCCATCACCGGAAGGGAGGCCTCGGGCCCGATGTCCCCGAGCCCGAGAACGGCCGTGCCGTCGGTCACGACGGCGACCACGGACGACTTCCACGTGTAGTCGTGCACGAGCTCCGGCTGCTCGGCAATCGCGCTGCACACCTTCGCGACGCCGGGCGTGTACGCCAGGGACAGGTCGTCCTTGTCGCGGACCGGCACGGTGGCCTGCACGGCCATCTTGCCGCCACGGTGCAGCGCGAACGCCGGATCGAAGGAATCGAGGGGTTCGACCCCGCCGTCCTGATCGGTATTGCCGCCGCTGCGAGGATTGACGATCTCCGCTGCCACTTTGTCTGACCCCTTAAGTGTTCATGGTTTGAGGGTGGGACCACTCCTGGTGAGAAGTGGGCGGGACCGCGTATGACCCTGCTCGTTGATACGTGCGACGTACGACGTACGGGCACATACGCGACGGGCGCGCCGCACACGCGCCCTGAGCCCCGGATGAGGGGTGTAAAGAACCTTCTTACCGGACGGACGGCGCCGACGACGAGTCCAATACGTGCAAGATCACATGACGGGAAGGGAAACACGCACGCGGACAACACGAATCGGACACGAGCCGATGACGGCACCGGTGTGATTCGTGACCAAATAAGCGGACAATCGACGACGTACACCACAAAGAGCAACCGTCACCCGCAAACACGCCCCACAAGCGACCCACAAGTGGCTCGCATCCTGAGATGAACCGAAGATCTTCCGGCCGGAAGGACAGATTCCCGCAGAAGGTGCGGTCAGGATGTCCGACCTGAGGCGGTTCGGAAGTCACCCGTTATCCGATTTTGACATCGCGGGCGCCCTGAATGCCTAAGTCCGAATGGCAAGATGCCGTAATCACACGAGGTCGCGGCACTCGAAGGTGTGTGCTCTCGTCGACCTAGGAAACCAAGGCACCGGCCGAACCCATCGGCGGGCGCCCGCCCCATCGGCAACTCCACCCATCCGCCGGAGGAACCCATCATGACCGCAAGCTCCACCCGTCGTACGACCGCCACGCGCTCCCGGCTGGCAGCGGTCGGCTCGATCGCGGTCGCAGGCGCCCTGATTCTCACCGGCTGCGGTGACCAGACGAACGACAGCGGCAGCGACAGCACCAATGAGACGGGGAAGTCCAGCGCCGCCCCGCTCTTCGACAAGCTGCCCAAGAAGATCCAGGACGCGGGCGTCATCAAGGCCGGTACGAACGCCGAGTACGCCCCGATGGAGTTCCAGGAGGGCGGCAAGATCGTCGGCGTCGACCCCGACATCGCCGCCGCGCTGGGCGAGAAGCTCGGCGTGGAGTTCCAGTTCACCTCGGGCTCCTTCGACGGCCTGATCACCGCCCTGAACTCCGGTCGCTACGACGTCGCCATGTCCTCCATCACGGACACCCCGCAGCGCCAGGAGGGCCTGGACGACAAGGGCAAGAAGCTCGGCCCGGGTGTCGACTTCGTCGACTACTTCACGGCCGGTACCGCCGTGTACGTCCAGAAGGGCAACCCGAAGAAGATCAACTCGATCGAGGACCTCTGCGGCCAGACGGCGGCCGTCCAGCGCGGCACGACGTACGAGAAGGCCCTGCAGACCCAGTCCAAGGCCTGCACGGACGGCGGCAAGAAGAAGATCAACATCGAGTCGTTCGAGAACGACACCGAGGCCCAGACCCGTGTGAAGTCGGGCGGCGCGGTCGCCGGCGTCAACGACTACCCGGTCGCCGTGGACCTGGCCCGCAAGTCCGGCGGCGGCAACGACTTCGAGGTCGTCGGCGAGCAGGTCGACGCCGGTCCGTTCGGTATCGCGGTGAACAAGGAGAACAAGCAGCTCACCGCGGCCCTCGAAGAGGCCGTCAACGCGATCATCGAGGACGGCACGTACAAGAAGATCCTCGAGAAGTGGGGCGCCGAGTCCGGCGCGATCGACAAGGCCGCGATCAACGGCGGCAAGTGACCGTCCCGGGCAAGCACTGAAGGGCAGTCACAGTGACTGACAAGTTCGACAAGGAGCCGGCCGACGCGACGCCGTCGGCCGCCGTCTCCAAGGACGGCGGGGCCGTCCCGCCCGAGGCGATCAAGGCCATCCCGGTCCGGCACTACGGCCGCTGGGTCAGCGGGGTCGTCGTACTGGCCCTGGTGGCCCTGCTCGTCAACGCCTTCGCCACCGCCGAGAAGATCCAGTGGCAGGCCGTCGGCGACTACGTCTTCGACTCCACCGTCCTCGCCGGCGCCGGGCGCACCCTGCTGATCAGTGTGCTCGCGATGGTCATGGGCGTGGTCCTCGGCGTGATCCTGGCCGTGATGCGCCTGTCCAAGAACCCGGTGACGAGCTGGGTGGCCTGGATCTACATCTGGTTCTTCCGCGGTACGCCGGTCTACGTCCAGCTCCTCCTCTGGTTCAACCTGGCGCTGATCTTCCCGGTCCTGAATCTCGGTCCGATCTACAAGGACGAGATGGTCGACGTCATGACGCCGTTCATGGCGGCCCTGCTGGGTCTGGGCCTGAACGAGGCGGCGTACATGGCGGAGATCTGCCGCGCCGGTCTGATGGCCGTCGACGAGGGCCAGACCGAGGCCTCGCACGCGCTCGGCATGAGCCACGCCAAGACGCTGCGCCGCATCGTGATCCCGCAGGCGATGCGGGTGATCGTGCCGCCGACCGGCAACGAGTTCATCAACATGTTGAAGACCTCGTCGCTGGTGTACGCGGTGACGTACAACGAACTGCTGCGCGCCACCTCCACGATCGGCTCCACGTCGTACGCCGTGATGGAGATGCTGTTCGTGGCGTGCATCTGGTACCTGGTCATGACCAGCGTGTTCAGCGTCGGCCAGTACTACCTGGAGCGTCGTTACGCCCGTGGCTCGACGCGGAACCTGCCGCCGACGCCGTGGCAGAAGATCAAGGTCAACATGATGGCCTTCAGCCGCGAAAGGGGCAGCTCGGTATGACGGCCATGGTGAAGGCCGAGGGCGTCCACAAGTCCTTCGGCCCCGTGCAGGTCCTCCAGGGCATCGACCTGGAGGTGCAGACCGGCGAGGTGTTCTGCCTCATCGGCCCCTCCGGCTCCGGCAAGTCGACGTTCCTCAGGTGCATCAACCACCTGGAGAAGATCAACGCCGGTCGGCTGTACGTCGACGGCGAGCTGGTCGGCTACCGCCAGAAGGGCGACAAGCTGTACGAGCTCAAGGACAGCGAGGTAGCGCTGCAGCGCCGGGACATCGGCATGGTGTTCCAGCGGTTCAACCTGTTTCCGCACATGACGGCCGTGGAGAACGTCATGGAGGCGCCGATCCAGGTCAAGGGCGTGAGCAAGGCCCAGGCCAGGGAGCGCGCACGGGAGCTGCTCGACCGCGTCGGCCTGGCCGACAAGGCCGGGAACTACCCCGCGCAGCTCTCCGGCGGCCAGCAGCAGCGCGTCGCCATCGCCCGGGCGCTGGCGATGGACCCGAAGCTGATGCTCTTCGACGAGCCGACCTCGGCCCTCGACCCGGAGCTGGTCGGCGACGTCCTCGACGTCATGCGCGACCTCGCCGAGTCCGGCATGACGATGGTCGTCGTCACCCACGAGATGGGCTTCGCCCGTGAGGTCGGCGACAGCCTGGTCTTCATGGACGGCGGCGTGGTCGTCGAGTCCGGCGACCCGCGCGAGGTCCTGACCAACCCGCAGCACGAGCGGACGCAGGCGTTCCTGTCCAAGGTGCTCTGACGGTACGACGCTGAAGGGGCGGTACGTGTCTCACGTACCGCCCCTTCACATACCCCAGGAGGCGCGGGGCCGCCCTCGACATGCGGCCCCGCCGCGCTACTTCAGCGCGAGCAGCAGCGTGTCCGAGGGCGAGCACCACACCGCCCGCGCCTCCCCGAACCCCTTCTCACGCAGCACGCGCGCGTGCCACTCGGGTGCGGGCATGTCACCGTCGGCATGCTCGCCGTAGATCGCGAAGCGCTGGGCCGTGGGCTCGGCGAGGACCGGATCCTGCGCCGCAACCTGCCACCACTCGGCCCAGTCGAGGGCCCCGTCCGCCTTGGCCTGATCCATACGGGCGTGGCGCAGGGCGCGCTCGGCCTCGTTGATCCGGGGCGTCGAGTCGTCGATCATGTGGTCCGCGTTCAGGAACACACCACCGTCGCGGACGAGCTCCGCGACCTGACCGTAGAGAGCCGCGAGGGGTTCACGGTGCAGCCAGTGCAGGGCCGTGGCGGTCAGGACGGCGTCGTAGGAGTCGTACGGCAGCTTCGCCGGCCAGTCGGGGTCCTTGAGGTCGGCCGTGACGAACGAGACCCGCTCGTCGTCCGCGAAGGTGCCCTCGGCGATGGCGAGGAGGGCGGGGTCGAGGTCGACGCCCGTACTGATGGCCTCCGGGAACCGGGCGAGGAGCCGGGCCGTGATACTTCCCGTGCCGCACGCGAGATCGAGCACGCGCGGGGCGGGGCCGACCAGGGCCTCGACCATGTCGAGCATGATCCGGAAGCGTTCCTCGCGGTCGGGCATGTACCACTCCTGCTGCCGGTCCCAGCTCTTCTGCCAGGCGGCCCAGTCGGCACCGGCCGTGGTGGTGATGTCCGTGTCCGTCATAGAGCCCTCCATCGCGCACGTCACGAAAACGCCTCCACGTAATACCCTGGAAGCACGATCAGCTGTTACTCGACCGCACCACGACGATAGAACGCCTCCGTAAGGACTACAAGTGGAACTGGCCTATTACTCGGATTACGCCGTACGACTCGTCAACAGCGAGGACCCGGCCCGGGGCAAGGACTCGCTGACCTCGGTCGAGGCCGTCCGCGACCTGTTCGGCGTCAGCCAGGAGGCGGCGCGCCGCGCCACCGACGGCGACGTCACCCGCTTCCGCTCGGTGCGGGCGCGGCTGCGAGCCGTCTTCGAGGCGGCGGACAAGAGCGACGAGGCACTGGCGGTGAACCTGCTGAACGCCCTCCTGCTGGAGTTCCCGGTGAGCCCCCAGATCTCCGGCCACGACTTCCGGGACGACGACGGCCGCCCCCTGTGGCACATGCACCTCGCCGACCACCCGTCGAACGCGACCGCCGGCTACGCGGCCATCGCGGCGATGGGCCTGGCCTTCCACCTCACCGAGTACGGCGTGGACCGCCTGGGCCTGTGCGAGGCACCCCCGTGCCGCAACGCCTACCTGGACACGTCCACCAACCGCTCCCGGCGCTACTGCTCCGACCGCTGCGCGACCCGCGCCAACGTGGCCGCCTACCGCGCCCGCAAACGCTTGGAGGCCGACCGGTCGGCGAGCACGGGCCGCACCGCCGACAGCGCCCAGCGCGCCAGCGCGAACGGCGAGCGCTGACCGGGCTTGCGCGGCCGGTAGCGCAGCCGGACCTTGCCCAGGATGAGCTCGTCCGGCACCACCCCGTAGTCGGTGCTGTCGCCACCGGCGTAGGCGTTGTCCCCGAGCACCCACCACCCGCCCTCGCGCTTCTCGGCGGCGCGCTTGACGACCAGCAGGTCCTGCTGGAACGGATGCCGCAGCACCACCACGTCCCCGGGCCGGATCCGCCCCCGGTGCCACACCACGAGCAGATCGCCGTGATACAGCGTGGGCACCATCGACGGCCCGGTCACCTCGGCCCACCCGAAGGGCTGATCGGCCCGCCCGCGCTCGGCGTCCTGCGACAACTCCGGCATCCCCGGCACCTCCCCGGTACGGTCCTCCACCAGTCTCAGTCTGACCCTGGACTTTTGTCCTAAGCCCATGGGGGCACTCGCGAAAACCCGTCTCGCAGGGAGTAATGTCCCACCTGAGAAGACGATCACGAGGAAGGAATGCTCCATGCTTTCCCGCCTGTTTGCCCCCAAGGTCAAGGTCAGCGCACACTGCGACCTGCCCTGCGGTGTGTACGACCCGGCCCAGGCCCGCATCGAGGCGGAGTCGGTGAAGGCCGTCCAGGAAAAGATGGCCGCCAACGACGACCCGCACTTCCAGGCGCGTGCCACCGTCATCAAGGAGCAGCGCGCCGAGCTCGCCAAGCACCACGTCTCGGTGCTCTGGAGCGACTACTTCAAGCCCCCGCACTTCGAGAAGTACCCGGAGCTGCACCAGCTGGTCAACGACGCCCTGAAGGCCCTCTCGGCCGCCAAGGCCTCCACCGACCCGGCGACCGGCCAGAAGGCTCTGGACTACATCGCCCAGATCGACAAGATCTTCTGGGAGACCAAGAAGGCCTGATCTCGGTCAAGCCCCTTGGACCCGCGATCTCCTCGATCGCCTGTTCCACCTCCCGCACCCGGCCCGCGGGCCGCCGAGAACGGCGGTCGTGACGGTCCGGGTGCGGTCTTGTTCCCGGGCGCCCCGCAGAGGGAGACAGGTCCCGTCAATTGCGGGTCGGACGGGGCAAATTGGGCGCGTGGCTCGTTCGAGGTTCCCTGTGTTCGCGGTGATTGTGTTCACGCGCCCCACGGTGGCCGCGGATCCTTCGTGTCCCGTAGGTTTTGGTGCATTCACAGGGGGAAGTGAGCAGTGCTCTGACCCCGTCTCGGCCCCGCCGAGGCGGGGTTCCTCGTGCTCTGCGCGAGGGGGCGAGCGGGACCACATCAGGGGACCTGGCACCCGGCGGGCTGGACGGCCCCCGCCGGACGGAACGCCGAATCCCGGGAGAACCCCCTGCGCCGCCGCCTGCCTCTCTGGCCGATCCCGCTGCTGTGGACCCTCGCGCTCGGCCTGTGGGGGCTGTCCCGGGAGCACAGTGTGTGGCGGGACGAGGCCGCGACCTGGCAGGTGGCCCGGCGGCCGGTCGCCGACATCTGGCACATGCTCGGGCAGGTCGACGCCGTGCACGGGCTCTACTACCTGCTGATGCACGGCGTGTTCACCTGCTTCGGCGCCGGCACCACTCCCCTGCGCCTGCCCTCCGTGCTGGGCATGGCGGTGGCGGCGGCCTGTGTGACGGTCATCGGGCAACGGCTGGCCGGGGTCTGGACGGGCCTGGCGGGCGGGCTGGCGTTCGGGCTGCTGCCGGCCGTGCAGTTCTACCTCCAGGAGGGCCGCCCGTACGCGCTGGTCGCGGCCGGTGCCGGGATCGCGACCCTGTTGCTGGTGACCGCCCTGGAGGGGCGTGGCCGCGCGGTGCACTGGGCCGCCTACGCCGGCACGGTCGCGGTCTGCGGGCTGCTGAACTGGCTGTCCCTGCTGATCCTCCCCGCCCATCTGGCCACCCTGCTCTGGGTACGGGCCCCGCGCCGCACCTGGACCCGCTGGGCGCCGGCCGCGACGCTCGCCCTGGCGGCCGTATCGCCGTTGATCCTGTTCAGCCGGCACCAGTCCGCCCAGGTGTCCTGGATCCCGCCGCTGACCTGGCACATGCTGATCGGCCCGGCGGTGCTGCTGACGATCGGCGGTCTCGCGGCCCTGCTGGACCGGCCGTGCGCGGGACGGCTGTCGCCGGCGGCGGTCGGGCTGCCGCTGCTGGCCGTGCCGCAGCTCGGCCTCCTCGGGCTCTCCCTGGTCCACCCCCTCTTCCTGGACCGCTATGTGCTGTTCAGCATGCTCGGGCTGGCCCTGCTGATCGGTACGGCGCTGGGCACGGCCGTACGGGTGGGCAGGCCGCGGTTTCCGAGGGCGGCGCCCTGGATCGTGCCGCTCGCGCTCACCGCGGCGGTCGTCGCCCTGTTACCGCAGTCGCTGGCCAAGCGGTCCCCGTCGAGCCGGGTGGACGACGTCCTGGCGGTGGCGGCCGACGTACGCCGGCTGAAGCAGGACGGGGACGCGGTGGTCTTCGTACCCGCGGCCCGGCGCGACACCGCGCTGGTCTGCCCGGAGGAGTTCGCCGGTCTGCGGGACATAGCGCTGGCCGAAGGCCCGGTGGAGTCGGGGACGTTGAAGGGCGAGGAGGCGGGTCCGGCCCGGATACGGGACGCGATGCTGGCACAGCGGCGCATACTCCTGGTCACCGACGTGCCCGCGGTGGCGCGGCCGGTGTCCGCCGAGCGGGACAGGGCGAAGACCGC
Organism: Streptomyces muensis; assembly: GCF_021474425.1. Classification (GTDB taxonomy): domain Bacteria; phylum Actinomycetota; class Actinomycetes; order Streptomycetales; family Streptomycetaceae; genus Streptomyces; species Streptomyces muensis. The sequence continues at coordinate 9,024 of NZ_JAKEIP010000156.1, forward strand.
CGTGCTGGAGGAGCACTTCGCGGTGGTGGCGGACGTACAGGTCCGTGGGCGGCGGGTGACGGCCTACGAGCGGCTCTGAGCCGGGATCAGCAGTAAGCCGGGGCCCGGCCGTTCCTCCGGCCGGGCCCCGTGCGCCGGGATCCTTCAGTGGAACTGCGGCACGATCAGATAGATCCCGTACGCCACCACCGCCGCGCAGGCGACGAAGCACAGCCCGGCCTGGGTGAGGCCGAGGGCGGAGGTGCCGCCCGATTCGCGCGCCCCTTCGTAGCGGGCCAGGCCCAGCACGCCGAGGGCGAAGACGGCGACCACGGCCACGGTCACGGCGAGGCTCACCGCGGCGACCTGGCCGAGTGCGGTCCAGTCGAGGTTCATGATGGGAACTCCCCTTGTCTCGTGCGGCCGTGTCTCAGGCGGCCGTTTCCTGCTCAGGCGGCCGTATCGACGTTCGTCGGCTCGGTGCCGCGGACCGTGACCTCGTGGGTGTCGTTGACGTTGTGCGCGGACACCGGGTTGCGCCGGGAGACGAGCACGATGCCGGCGGCCACCGCCGCGCCGACCAGGGCGACCACCGCGGTACCGAAGTTGCCGCCGTGCTTGACCACGCTCGCCGAGACGCCGCCGACGAGGGCCGCGGCGGGCAGGGTGACCATCCAGGCCACGACCATCCGCCCGGCCACGCCCCAGCGGACCTCCGCCAGCCGCCGGCCGAGGCCCGCGCCGAGGATGCTGCCCGAGGCGACCTGTGTGGTGGACAGGGCGAAGCCCAGGTGGGCCGAGGTGAGGATGACCGTCGTGGAGGCGGTCTCGGCGGCGAAGCCCTGCGGGGACTGGATCTCGGTGAGGCCCTTGCCCATGGTGCGGATGATCCGCCAGCCACCGAGGTAGGTGCCCAGGCCGATCGCCAGGCCCGCCGACGCGATCACCCACAGGGGCGGGCCCGCGTCGTGGCCCAGCGCGCCCGCCGAGATCAGGGTCAGCGTGATGACGCCCATCGTCTTCTGCGCGTCGTTGGTGCCGTGCGCCAGGGACACGAGCGAGGCCGAGGCGATCTGCCCGACGCGGAAGCCCTTGGTGACCGACTGGCTGCGGGCGCGAGCGGTGAGCCTGTACGCCAGGTAGGTGGCCAGCAGCGCCGCGACCCCGGCGACGATCGGCGAGGCCACCGCCGGGATCAGCACCTTCTCGACGACCTTGTCGAAGTGCACGCCATGCGACCCCGCCCCCACCCAGACGGCCCCGATCAGCCCGCCGAACAGCGCGTGCGACGAGCTGGACGGCAGTCCGACCAGCCAGGTGAGCAGATTCCACAGAATGGCCCCGACGAGCCCGGCGAAGATCATGCCCGGGCTGACGAGTGTGTCGTCCACGATGCCGCCGGAGATCGTCTTGGCGACCTCGGTGGACAGGAAGGCACCGACGACGTTCAGGATGCCGCTGATGAGCACGGCCGTCCTCGGTTTGAGCGCCCCCGTGGCGATGGACGTGGCCATCGCGTTCGCCGTGTCGTGGAATCCGTTGGTGAAGTCGAAGGCGAGGGCCGTCACGATGACGACCGCCACCAGGAACGTGATGTGGTCCATTCCCCAATGCAAACAAGCGTGAGCCAATACGCGGGGAACTGACGGCAAAGCGTGTCCCAGGAACCGGCGCGCGCCTGGTGAGGGTCCTGCGAAGCGGACGTGGTGACCCGTTGGCCCGCCGTACGACCACGGCGCCCGCGCCCCCGCGCCTCCCGTATCGAGGGCTCTACGATCACCGCATGACCATCCGCTGGACCTACGCCTTCATCGACCGCCCCGCCACGGCCTTCGCCCGCGCCCACGCCTTCTGGACCGCGGTGACGGACACCGCGCTGTCCGAATTCCGGGGCGACCGGGATGAGTTCGTGACGCTGCTGCCGGGCGGTGGCGCCGACGCCTGTGTGAAGGTCCAGGGGGTCGGCTCGGGCGCGGGCGGCGCCCATCTCGACTTCGCCGTGGACGACGTACCGCAGTTCGTGAAGTCGGCGCTCGGACAGGGCGCGGGCATGGTCGCCGACCACGAGGGATGGGCCGTGCTGCGCTCGCCCGCCGGTCAGCTGTTCTGTGCCGTGCCCTGGCACGGGGAGTCGGTACGGCCACCCGTGGTGCGCGGCAGCCGGCTCGACCAGGTCTGCGTGGACGTACCGCCGTCCGCGTACGACACCGAAGTCGCCTTCTGGAGCGCGCTGTTGGCCGACTGGGCGTCGGCCCCCGGCTCACGCCCCGAGTTCCACGTGCTCAGGCCGCCGGCCGGGCTGCCCGTCCGCGTCCTGCTCCAGCGGCTCGGCGAGGAGCGGGCCGGCTCCGCCCATCTGGACCTCGCCTGCGCGGACATCCCGGCGACCCGGGCCCGGCACGAGGAACTGGGCGCGGCCTTCGTCGCCCAGGGCGCCCACTGGACGGTGATGCGCGATCCGGCGGGAGGGACGTACTGCCTGACCGGGAGGGACCCGGAGACGGGTGGCCTGCCCCGGCGACAGGCCTGAGCCGCAGCGCGCCCCGACCCGACCCGCCCGGTCCCGCCGCGACCCGCCCCGTCGCGGCGCGGCGCTACCGGCCGAGCGTCTCCCATGGCTCCACATCCACCACCGCGGCCACCGGAATCGGCCCGTACACATGGGGGAACTCCTCTCCCCCGGGCGCCATCGCCTCGTACTTCAGCGGCACGTCGAGCCGCGCGGGGTCCACGACCAGCACCACCAGCTCGTCGGGGCCGTCGTAGGAGCCGTAGACGAAGTCGGCCACGGGTGGGAGTTGGGCGCGGGTCGAGCAGTGGATGAAGCCCTCCTCCTGGAGGGTGCGGCCGCGTGTCGACATCTCGTACGTGCCGCACGCGCGGGCCGCGTCCCACAGGGAGCGCTCGGTGAGGTGGAGGATGAACGTCTGTTCGGGCATGGGGCCACGCTACGGCTTCAGCCGTGCCGCCCGCGCGTGCAAATAACGCTGTTCCGGCAGGCTCAGGGTCTTGGCGGCAGCGGCCTCGTAGGCGGCGCGGGCCTCGTCGTACGCGCCCGCCCGCTCCAGAAGATGGCCGCGGACCGCGTCCAGCCGGTGCCCTGCACCCAACTCACCCTCCAGTTCCGCCAGTTCGGCCAGCCCTGCGCACGGCCCCCGGACCATGGCCACGGCGACGGCACGGTTGAGGCGCTCGACGGGCCCGGGGACGAGGCGTACGAGGATGTCGTAGAGCCCTAGGATCTCCTGCCAGTCGGTGGCCTGGGCGGAGGGTGCCTCGTCGTGGACGGCGGCGATGGCGGCGCGCAGCAGGTAGGGGCCGGCGCGCCCCCGGGACAGGGCGCCGGTGACCAGGGCGACGCCCTCGTCGATCGCGGCCTTGTCCCAGCGGTCGCGGTCCTGCTCGTCCAACGGGACGAGTTCGCCGTGCGGGCCGGTGCGCGCGTCGCGGCGGGCGTCGGTGAGCAGCATCAGGGCGAGCAGACCGGCCGTCTCACCGTGGCCGGGGAGGAGACGGTGGACCGCGCGGGTGAGCCGGATCGCCTCGCCGGCGAGGTCCCGTCGCTGGAGGCTCGCGCCCGAGGTCGCCGTATAGCCCTCGTTGAAGATCAGGTACAGGGTCTGGAGGACCGCGGGCAGCCGTTCCTCCCCGTTGTCGGGGCGCGCGAAGCGCACACCGCGGACCTTCTGCTTGGCCCGGCTGATCCGCTGGGCCATGGTCGCCTCGGGGACCAGGTACGCACGGGCGATCTCCGCCGTGGTCAGACCGCCGACCGCGCGCAGGGTCAGGGCGATCTGGGCGGGCGGGGTCAGGTTCGGGTGGCAGCACAGGAACAGCAGGGTGAGGGTGTCGTCCTCGCGGGGAGCGCGGTCGGCTCCCGGCGGCGGGGCGGTGAAGGCGTCCCGGGGCGAGAGCGCCACGACCTTCTCCTCCCGGGCGCGGCGCGCCTCGTCCGCGCGCAGGGCGTCGGTCAGCCGGCGTGCGGCGACCTTGATCAGCCAGCCGCGCGGGTTGTCGGGGACGCCGGTGCGCGGCCACTGCTCGGCGGCGGCGAGCAGTGCCTCCTGTACGGCGTCCTCGGCGGTGTCGAAGTGGCCGTACCGGCGTACCAGCGCGCCGAGGACCTGCGGCGCGTGACGGCGCAGCAGGTCCTCGGTCTCTGGTGTGACGCTCATGTCCGGTGGGGCGCTCCCGGTGCTCGCCGGGCTCAGACGTCCCCGGAGCCGTCGTCGATGGGCCGGATCACCACCGGGTACTCGGGGGCCCCGGCCGGCTGGGGGCACTGCAGGACGCGCTCGGCGATCTCCGTGACCCGCTCCAGGCTCGCGCAGTCCAGCACCCAGTACCCGGCGAGCAGCTCCTTGGTCTCGCTGTACGGCCCGTCGGTGATCACCGCCTTGCCGTCGTCGCCCAGGGCGACGTGCCGGGTCTTCGCGGGTTCGGCCAGCCCATGTCCGTCGATCATCTCGCCGCTCTCGGCGAGGTCGTTGTTGAGGTCGCTCATGAAGGCGTACATCGCCTGGACGTCCTCCTGGCTCCAGGCCACGGAGTTCGCGGACCCCTTGCCCTGCATCGCCTCGTAGTCCACCTGCGCGCCCTGCACCATGACCAGGTACTTCATCAGTCCGCTCCTTCGGTTTCCGTCGGCTCGGGCCACCGTTTCGGCGGCTCTCACAGGGGACGTCGGAGCCGGTCCGGGATTCTCGACAGGGGTTCAGGAATTCTTCGCGGAAGGTTTCTCGGGCTGCTCGTGGCGCTGGTGGTGTTCGTGGTGCTCGTGGCGCCCTTCGTGCTCGGCGTCGCCCTCGGTGTACGCGTCGCACTCGGGGTTCCGGCAGGGGCCGGCCACCCATGTGGGGACCCAGGCGCCCATCGTCTTGTGGCGCCGGACGACCGTGTCGACGGGCTGTCCGCATTCGGGACAGTGGTGCTCTTCGCTGCTGCCCATGTCCTCAGAGTAGGGCGGGAGAGGGCTCAGCGCTTCCTGCTGTACGTACGAACCACGGCTCCGTTGCCGAACGTACGGACCTCGCCGAGGGTGAACTCGGTGACGGCGAAGTCCGACCCGAACATCGGCATGCCCGTGCCGTACACGATGGGGTAGGTCTTGATGACCAGTTCGTCGATCTCGTCCAGCAGTTCGCCCGCGATCTGCGAGCCGCCGCACAGGTAGATGCCCAAGTCGCCGTCCTCGGCCTTGAGTTCGCGCACCTTGTCGACCAGGCGGTCGCCGATGATCTCGACGTTCGGGTCGGGCGACTCGGTCAGGGTGCGGGAGGCGACGTACTCCCGCATATGGGCGTACGGGCTGGTGACGCCCTCCTTCAGGGCCAGGTCGTAGCTGGCGCGGCCCTGGATGATCGTGTCGAACCGCTTGTTCTCCAGGTCGCCGAGGCCGAGCGCACGACGGCCGTGGGTGGGCAGGGTCTCCGGGTATTCGCCCTTGAGGAACGCGAGGTACTCCTCGTCGACGAAGGCGAGCATCGCCGTCGCGTCACCGCTCGGGTCCCCGATGAAGCCGTCGATCGAGCAGGCGATGAAGTAGGTGAGCTTTCGCAAGCCGGTCTCTTTTCGTAGGGTGGCGAACAACCACTCCGGTTGTAGTGCTTCAGTTGTAGTACTTCGCTTGTAGTGGTTGCAAGCGAATTCCGGGACCGAATCCGGAACGGATGAAAGTAAGAGAGGGGATTCCGCATGGCGGGCAATCCGGAGCGCCGGGCGGCGCTCGTCGACGCGGGCGTCGAGGTGCTCGCCCGGGAGGGCGCGCGCGGGCTGACGTTCCGCGCGGTGGACGCCGAGGCGGGGGTGCCGGTGGGCACCGCCTCCAACTACTTCACCGGGCGCGACGACCTGTTCCGCCAGATCGACGCCCGGCTGCACGTCCGGCTCGCGCCCGACCCGGAGGTGATGGCCGACCTGCTGAGCCGGCCGAAGGACCGCTCCACGGTCACCGCCTTCATGCACGACCTGATGGCGCGCGCCACCCGCGACCGCACGGGCTATCTGGCTCTCCTGGAGATGCGCCTGGAGGCCGGCCGACGCCCCGAGCTGCGCGCCTCCTTCACCAAGTCGGTGCGCGGCGACCTGGAGGAGGCCATGGAGTTCCACCGCGACGCCGGACTGCCCGGGGGCGACGAGATCGTCACCGTGCTCTATCTCGCGATGCTCGGGCTGCTCCTGGAGCATCTGACGCTGCCGGACGTGCTCGAAGGCGTCCTGCCCGGGGTCGGTGTGCCGGAAGGGCTGGTGGAGCGGATCGCGGCGACGATCGTGCCCGCGAAGTAGGCCGGACCCCCGGGCTCAGCCCCGCGGCTCGCGCCACATCGGCCACATCTGGGGGCCGTCCGGGAGGTCGAGGGGGCGGCCCTTCTGTTCGAAGCCGAGCCGCTCGTACAGCTTCCGGCTGCGTTCGCTGCTCGCCTCCAGGTAGGCGGGCAGGCCCTCCCGGTCGCAGCGGTCGAGGACCGCGTTGATGAGGGCGGTGCCCAGTCCCTCGCCCTGGCGTTCCGGGGCCGTGGCGATCATCCACAGGTATTCGTGTGCGCGTCCCGACGGGTGGATGCCGTCCGTCAGGCGGCCGATCAGCTCGACGCGCTCGTTCTCTGGGTCGACGGCCTCACGCAGGCGCGCGGGCCCGTCCTCGTCGTGCTCCGGCTCGTCGGCCGGCACGGATATCCACAGGGCGCACGCCGTGCCGTCCTCGGTGACGTCGATACGGCCGACGGAGAGCACGATGTCGGTGAACGCCGCCATGAGCCTGGGGTGGGCGGCACGGCGGTGCTCCTCACCCGGGAAGACCCAGCCGCTGACGGGGTCGTCCTGGAAGGCCGCGTCCAGCAGCCGGGCCACCAACTCCCGGTCCCCTTCGCCCGCCGTCCGGATCGCCACACCCATGTCTTCCCGCCCCTTCGCGTCAACTGACGTTGATCGTAAGGCGATGCGGACCCGTGTGCCGCCCGTGGGCGGAGTTTGTCGGGATCCGGACGGTGCGCAGAGGCGGGCCCCGCACACCGTGGGGATGTGCGGGACCCGCCGGTCCGGAGCCGCTCGGCGGCCGTACGGGGTCAGGAACCGTACGGCCCCGGGACTCCGGGGTCTTCACGACCGCCGGCCGCGGCGGCCTCGGTCACTGTCTCGGTCACTGTCCCGGTCGCCGGGTCAGTTGCTGCGCCGTGTCACGAACTCCGCCAGCGCCAGCAGTCCGCCCGCCTCCTCCGGCTCGGGCACCGCACGGGCCAGCTCCTGCATGGCGCGGGCCATCCGCTCGGCGGCCTGGGCCTGCGCCCAGTCACGGCCACCCGCTCGCTCCACGGCGAGCGCCGTCCGCTGCAGGTCCTCCTCGTCGTACGGCACCTCGTACAGCGCGGCCAGTTCCGCCGCCGCCGGATCACCGGAGGTCAGCGCGGCGACGACCGGCAGGGACTTCTTGCGGGCGGCGAGGTCCGCGCCGGCCGGCTTGCCGGTGTGCCCCGGGTCGCCCCATATACCGATCACGTCGTCGATGAGCTGGAAGGCGAGCCCGGCCTCCCGGCCGAACGCGTCCAGCGCCACCACGTCCTCGTCCGCCGCGCCCGCGTACAGCGCGCCGAGGGCACAGGCGCACCCCAGCAGCGCCCCGGTCTTGGCCTCGGCCATGGTGAGCACCTCGTCCAGGCCGACCTCGCCGGGACCGCGCTTCTCCAACGCCGTGTCGGCCTGCTGACCGGCACACAGCTCGACGACACAGTCCGCGAGCCGGGCGCCGGCCGCCGCGGACGCGGGATGCGGGTCCTCGGCGAGCAGCCGCAGGGCCAGTGCCTGGAGGGCGTCCCCGGCGAGGATCGCGTCGGCGTCGCCGAACACGGTCCAGGCGGTGGCCCGGTGCCTGCGCGTGGCGTCCCGGTCCATCACGTCGTCGTGCAGCAGCGTGAAGTTGTGGACCAGTTCCACGGCCACCGCGGCCCGTACGGCCGCGGCCCGCGCCCGGGGTCCGCCGATCGCCGCGGCCGCGGTGAGGACGAGGGCGGGCCGGATCGCCTTGCCGGCGTTGCCCGCCGCCGGGGTGCCGTCCGCGTGCTCCCAGCCGAAGTGGTAGCGGGTGATCCGGCGCAGGGAGGCCGGCAACGACTCGACGGCGGCACGCAGTTCGGGGTCGACCGTCGCCCGCGCTCGCTCCAGGATCACCGCCGCCTCGGGCCCGTCGAGCGGGCCCGGACCGCCGTCCCTGTCGGTCGTGATGGAGCCCCGCCTTTCGAGCGTCTCGGTGGACGGCCGCACCCCGGCGGGGCGCGCCTGTGCCTGCGTCATGAACTCACCCATGGCATCGCCTCGGAGAGTCGGCGGACAGTGGCAGTTCCGCTACGGCTGGGCGCCTACCCGGAGGGTCTACCCGCGCGGGGGCCACCGGACACGGCGCACCCCCGACGGGAGTCCGGGCGGCGGAGCACCGGGCGGGCAGGGTCACCGCCAGCGCCCGATCTCGACGTTCTCCAGCACACCGAGGGCGTCCGGCACCAGGACCGCGGCCGAGTAGTAGGCCGTCACCAGGTACTTGATGATGGCCTGTTCGTTGATGCCCATGAAGCGGCAGGACAGGCTCGGCTCGATCTCGTCCGGGATGCCCGCCTGCTGGAGCCCGATGACGCCCTGCTCCGTCTCGCCGGTACGCATGGCGATGATCGAGGTCGTCCGGGCGTCGGTCACCGGGATCTTGTTGCACGGGAAGATCGGCACCCCGCGCCAGGTGGGAATGCGGTTGCCGGCCATCTCGATGGTCTCGGGAACGAGTCCGCGCTTGTTCAGCTCACGCCCGAACGCGGAGATCGCGCGCGGGTGGGCGAGGAACAGCTTGGTGCCGCGCCGCCGGGACAGCAGCTCGTCCATGTCGTCGGGGCTGGGCACACCGTCGTGCGGCTGGAGCCGCTGGTCGTACTCGCAGTTGTTGAGCAGACCGAACTCGCGGTTGTTGATGAGCTCGTGCTCCTGGCGCTCCTTCAGCGCCTCGACCGTCAGCCGCAACTGCTGCTCGGTCTGGTTCATCGGCTGGTTGTACAGGTCGGCCACGCGCGTGTGGATGCGCAGCACGGTCTGGGCGATGCTCAGTTCGTACTCACGGGGCCGGGCCTCGTAGTCGACGAAGGTGTGCGGGATGTCGGGCTCGCCGCTGTGGCCGGCCGCGAGGTCGACCTCCTTCTCGCCGTACTTGTTGGTGCGCTGCGAGGGGATCGTCCGCAGCTGTTCGAGGTGCCCGCTCAGCGACTCGGCGCGCTCCGCGACCTGCTCGACGTCCTGGCGGGGCAGGACGAGCACCGTGCAGGCGGTGACCGCGCGGACGGTGTACTCCCAGATGGCGTCGGCATCGAGCAGCGCCTGCTCACCGAGGTAGGCGCCGTCGGCGAGGACACCGAGGGACTCGTCCTCGCCGTAGGGGCCGGTGCCGAGTTTCTCCACCCTGCCGTGCGCGAGGAGGTACACCTCGTCGGTCTGGCTGCCGAAGGAGGCGATCACGGCGCCGGCCGCGAACTCCCGCTGCTGGCAGCGCCGGGCGAGCTCGGAGAGCACGTCCTCGTCGTCGTAGGACCGCAGGGCCGGCAGTTCCGTCAGCTCGGCGGGGATGACCTCGACACGGTCTCCGGTCTTCACGAACGTGATACGTCCGTCTCCCACGGCGTACGTCAGACGCCGGTTCACCCGGTACGTGCCGCCCTGCACATTCACCCAGGGCAGCATGCGCAGCAGCCAGCGGGAGCTGATCTCCTGCATCTGGGGTGCGGACTTGGTCGTGGTGGCCAGGTTCCGCGCGGCCGCAGTGCCGAGACTCTGCTGCGGCTGGCCCTGCTCAGTGCGGACCTCTTCGCCTACCGACATAAGGAATTGCCCTCCCGGTCATGCCCCGGCACCGCTCTGGCGCCGCGCATCGCGATCTCCATGCACGAGCCTTGCATCACGGAGGGTGGCGGTGCTATTACCCGAAAGAGGGGGAATGGATCACCGCCCACCTGGGCAAACAGAGGGACCTCGCCCAGGCGTGAGGCCTCTCGCGCCATCACGACGGTCGCCCCGAACCCGACACGCCGGTTGTCCGAAACGCATCGCACACTGTGCGAGGCGAGGAGTCCCGTCTGCCCGTTTTCGGTAAAAGCACCGGTACGAGACGGCCGCGCACGGCGGCCGGCGTACGGCACGAAGGAGGCGGTCATGGCCTCACCCATGTCCGCGAGCAGATTCCTGGAGAGACTCAGGGCCGAGGGCGCGACGGTCGTCGAGGTCGGCGACTGGGAGCACCACAACCGCAACCATGTGGGCCCGTGGGGCCCCGTGCACGGCGTGATGATCCACCACACGGTGACCAAGGGCAGCGCGCACACGGTGGACCTGTGCCGCAACGGCTACGAGGGGCTGCCGGGCCCGCTCTGCCACGGCGTCATCACCAAGGACGGCCGGGTCCACCTGGTCGGCTACGGCCGCGCCAACCACGCCGGACTCGGCGACGACGACGTCCTGCGCGCGGTCATCGCCGAAAAGGCGCTGCCGCCGGACAACGAGGCCAACACCGACGGCAACCGCCACTTCTACGGCTTCGAGTGCGAGAACCTGGGCGACGGAAAGGACCCGTGGCCGGAGCCCCAGCTGGAGGCGATCGAACGGGTCTCGGCTGCCGTCTGCCGTCATCACGGCTGGACCGAGCGCTCGGTGATCGGGCATCTGGAGTGGCAGCCCGGGAAGGTCGATCCGCGCGGGTTCACGATGGCGTCGATGCGGGAGCGGATCCGGGAACGGCTGAAGTAGGGCGGAGCGGGTCCGCCGCCGGGGCGGGCGGCCGAATCCATCGGGCCGGGCGACAATGACCGGGTGACCGGCCCCGACCTCACCGCCCTCCAC
>NZ_JAKEIP010000157.1 GCF_021474425.1 Streptomyces muensis
GCGTGGTCTGGTTGTGGGCGTGGGCGGGGGGGGGGGGGGGGCGGGGGGGGGGCCCCCCCCGGGCCGGTATTTCGGTGGCGGTATCGGGGGGCTGGGGTTGGGGGGGCGGGCCTGGGGGGTTGTGGTGGGGGCGGCGGGGGCGCTCATCGGACGGTCTCCTTGGTGGAAGTGGGGGCGGTGCTCGCGGTCAGGGCGAAGAACACGTCGTCCAGGTCGGGGGTGTGCACGGAGAGCTCGTCGGCCTCGACCCCGGCCGAGTCGAGCCAGTCGAGGATGGAGCGCAGCTCGCGCTGGCTGCCGCCGCTCGGGATCTGGAGCGTGAGGGCGTCGTCGTCGCGGGTGGTCTCGCGCAGTGCGGTGGCCGCCCGTTCGTAGGCCACCGGGTCGGAGAAGCGCAGCCGCACATGGCCGCCGGGGACGAGCCGCTTGAGCTCCTCGGCGCTGCCCTGGGCGACGAGCCTGCCGCCGTCGAGCACCGCGATGCGGTCGGCGAGTTGGTCGGCCTCCTCCAGGTACTGGGTGGTGAGGAAGACGGTGACGCCGTCGGAGACCAGCTCGCGGATGATCCCCCACATGTTGTGCCGGGAACGCGGGTCGAGGCCGGTGGTCGGCTCGTCGAGGAAGATGATCCGGGGGCTGCCGACCAGGGTCATGGCGATGTCCAGGCGGCGCTTCATACCGCCGGAGTAGGTGGAGGCGGGCTTCTTCGCGGCCTCGGTGAGATCGAAGCGCTCCAGCAGCTGGGCGGTGACCCGCCGTCCCTCGCGCTTGGGGAGGTGGTGCAGGTCCGCCATGAGGAGCATGTTCTCCTCGCCGGTGATCAGTCCGTCCACGGCGGAGAACTGGCCGGTGACCCCGATCGCGGCCCGCACCGCCTGGGCCTCGCCGGCGAGGTCGTGCCCGGCGATCCGTGCCTGTCCCCCGTCGGCGGAGATCAGCGTGGACAGGATGTTGACCGCGGTGGTCTTTCCGGCGCCGTTCGGCCCGAGCAGGGAGAAGATCGTGCCCGCGGGCACCTGGATGTCGATGCCGTCCAGGACGGTCTTGTCCCCGTAGGACTTACGCAGCCCGGTGGCCGCGATAGCGAGTTCGTGGTCCGTATTCGTCATGCCGCAGAGCGTGCGGCCCGACCGGTTCAGAACGGTTTCAGTCCGCTTTCAGCCGCCCGGAATCGCCGTAGGACGCTGAAACCCGCGGTCAGCCGTCCGCCTTGCTCGTAGGCGGGCGTGGTCCGCCACCGCGACGCCAGTACCGTCTCTGCGCGCTGACGCCACGCTTGGTCGCCTTGGCCGCATGGCATGGACGCAGCCGGCCCGCATTCGCCTACCTCGGCTTTACACGAGCTACGCTAGCGTTGTGAACGAAACCGTTTCGTTCTGCTCGACAGGCGGCCCCGGCCCTCCAGCAGGGAGATGACAGACATGGTCTCCGTACTCGTGGTCAACGACCAGTCACTACAGCGCCTCGCCCTGCGCATGCTCCTGGACCCCGAGCCCGATCTGAGTGTCGTCGGGGAGGCGGCGAGCGGGGCCGAAGCGGTGCTCATGAGCGCCGCGCTCCGTCCCGACGTCGTTCTGATGGGCAGTCACCCTTCCCGCGCGGACGACGACATCGCCACCGTCCGGCGCATCGCGCGCCCACGCCGCGGCCCCCGGCTGCTCGAACCGGCCGAAGCGGACGCGCACACGCCCCGCGTCCTGGTACTCACCCGCGCCGGCCACGAGAGCTACGCCTACGCGGCTCTGCGGGCCGGTGCCGACGGGTTTCTGCTGGAAGACGCCGCCCCCGACGAACTGGCCTCGGCCGTCCGCGTCGTCGCCGCCGGGGACGCCGTCATCACGCCGGACCTGACCCGCGCGCTCATCGACACCGTCCGCGAACAGCGCACCAGCAGGCCCCTCCCGCGCACATCCGACCTCGCCACCCTCACCGGGCGCGAACGCGACGTCCTCACCGCGGTTGCCTCCGGCTGGTCCAACGCCGAGATCGCCGAGCGGCTGTCCATCGCCCCGACCACCGTCAAGACGCATGTCAGCAACATCCTCGCCAAGATCGGCGCCCGCGCTCGTGTCCAGGCGGTGACGTTCGCGTACGAGTCGGGGCTCGTCCAGCCTGCCGCGTGACGGGTGGGCAGGGGGTCAGGGTGAGGGGCCGCTGCCGTCGCGGCCCACTCCCCCCTCCCCTCGGGCCAACTGGCCTCCTGCGCTACACCATCCGGTGGCTTATCGCCGCCGTAGCGTTATTCATATCAGCCTATTTCCTATTCATTCCACTGTCCGGCTCTTGGTGCTGACCAGCCGTCACGAGGCCCTGAACCAAGTCGAGGAGAGTGGAAACAATGACGACATCGCCTAGATGGCGATCAGTTCTGGCGCCAGCCGCCATGGCTGCCGCGCTCGCCGCAGCCGCGCTGGCGAGCACGGGCACCGCCCACGCCCAGGACGACACCACCCCGCACCCGCCTTACCCGGCCAAGCCCGCCCACCCGGCCCACGGGACCAAGCCGGCGTATCCGGTACACCCGGTCAAGCCCGAGCACCCCGTGCACCCCGTGCACCCCGTCAAGCCCGAATACCCCGTGAAGCCGGTCAAGCCGGATTACCCGGTGAAGCCCGTCAAGCCGGAATACCCGGTGAAGCCGGTCAAGCCCGCGTATCCGGAGAAACCTGCGTACCCGGTCAAGCCCGTCAAGCCCGCGTACCCGGAAAAGCCCGCCTACCCGGCCAAGCCCGTCAAGCCCGCATACCCGGAAAAGCCCGCCTACCCCGTCAAGCCCGTCAAGCCCGCATACCCGGAAAAGCCCGCCTACCCGGCCAAGCCCGTCAAGCCCGCATACCCGGAGAAGCCCGCCTACCCCGTCAAGCCCGTCAAGCCCGCCTATCCGGAGAAGCCCGCCTACCCCGTCAAGCCGGTCAAGCCGGATTACCCGGTCAAGCCCGCGTATCCGGAGAAACCTGCGTACCCGGCCAAGCCCGTCAAACCTGCGTACCCCGAGAAGCCCGCCTACCCGGCCAAGCCCGAATACCCCAGCAAGCCGGTCAAGCCCGCGTACCCGGAAAAGCCCGCCTACCCGGCCAAGCCCGTCAAACCTGCGTACCCCGAGAAGCCCGCCTACCCGGCCAAGCCCGAATACCCCAGCAAGCCGGTCAAGCCCGCGTACCCGGAAAAGCCCGCCTACCCGGCCAAGCCCGTCAAACCTGCGTACCCCGAGAAGCCCGCCTACCCGGCCAAGCCCGAATACCCCAGCAAGCCGGTCAAGCCCGCGTACCCGGAAAAGCCCGCCTACCCGGCCAAGCCCGTCAAACCTGCGTACCCCGAGAAGCCCGCCTACCCGGCCAAGCCCGAATACCCCAGCAAGCCGGTCAAGCCCGCGTACCCGGAGAAGCCTGCGTACCCCGCCAAGCCGGTCAAGCCCGCGCACCCGGAAAAGCCTGCGTACCCCGCCAAGCCGGTCAAGCCCGCATACCCGGAAAAGCCCGCCTACCCCGCCAAGCCCGCCAAGCCCGCATACCCGGAAAAGCCCGCGCACCCGGTCAAGCCCGCGTACCCCGCCAAGCCGGCTCACCCCATCAAGCCTGCGTACCCCGCGAAGCCGGCCCACCCGGTCAAGCCGGCGTACCCCATGAAGCCGGCCCACCCGGTCAAGCCGGCCTACCCCGTCAAGCCGGTCTACCCGGAGAAGCCCGCCTACCCCAAGCACCCGAGCAAGCCCAAGCACTCGGGTCACGAGAAGAAGCAGCACGGGTGGTGAGGACGAGGGGACTCTGATCTCGGCCCCTCAGGAGAGGTCGCACGTCGGAAGCCGGGCCCGGACATCCGGGCCCGGCTTGCCGGGTTGAGATAGTCGTCCCTGCCCGCACGCCGCTGCCCGGACCAGTCGCCGTCGTGCGGTCGTCGACCGCATGCCGGGCGTCTCGGCGCCCATGACAGGCAGGCCCGCTCCCGTACCGCGTACCTCGTCCCCTGGAGTCGCCATGCCCGGTTCCGTGTCCCCGACCCCGTCCGCGGAGCCGGCCGCCGTCGCCGTGGCCGTCCCGGCCCATCTGCTGCGCGTGACCCTGCTGGTGGCGGCAACTGTCTGCCGATCCTGGGCGCCGTACTGATCGCCCCGGTGCTGCCGAGGATGCAGGACCACTTCGCCGCGGCTCCCGGCGCCAAGGCACTCGTACCGCTGGCGCTGACCGTGCCGGCGCTGTCGTTGGCCCTGCTGGCCCCGTTCGCCGGAGTGATCGTGGACCGGCTGGGCCGCAAACGGCTGCTGATCGTGACGACTGTCCTGCACGCCGTGTTCG
The DNA here is from genome assembly GCF_021474425.1 of Streptomyces muensis. Lineage (GTDB taxonomy): Bacteria > Actinomycetota > Actinomycetes > Streptomycetales > Streptomycetaceae > Streptomyces > Streptomyces muensis. The sequence continues at coordinate 4,293 of NZ_JAKEIP010000157.1, forward strand.
GCAGACCTTCGAGGAGATGGTCGCCTACGCCTCGCGCGGGACCTGGGTGCGTCCCGGGGACGTGCTGGGCTCCGGGACCTGCGGCAACCGCGGCTGTCTCGCCGAGCTGTGGGGCGTGCGCGGCCGGCGGCACCCGGCGCCGCTGCAGCCCGGCGACACGGTCACGCTCACCGTGGAGGGCATCGGTTCCGTGTCCAACACCGTGGTGCGCGGCGCGGATCCGGTACCGCTGCCGACGGGCCGCCGGGGCGGCCGGGAACGGCCCTGTCCGTCCCATCCTTGAGGGGCTCCGCCCCCTGGACCCCCGCTCCTCAAACGCCGGAGGGGCTGGGTGGGATCTCCTGTTCAGCCCAGATGATCTTCCCGACCGGTGTGTAGCGGGCGCCCCAGCGGTGGGACAACTGGGCGACCAGGAACAGGCCGCGGCCGCCCTCGTCCGTGCTGCGGGCGTGGCGCAGCCGTGGGGCGGTGCTGCTGGCGTCGGCGACCTCGCAGGTGAGGCGGGAGTCGCGGATGAGGCGGAGGCGGATGGGGGGTTCGGCGTAGCGGATGGCGTTGGTGACCAGTTCGCTGACGATCAGCTCGGTCGTCATGGCGAGTTCCCCGAAGCCCCAGGTCTCCACCTGGCGGGTCGCCCGGCCCCGGAGGTCGGCGACGGCGGCCGGGTCGACGGGGACCTCCCACGAGACGACGTGCTCGGCGCCCAGGGAGTGGGTGCGGGTGAGGAGCAGGGCGATGTCGTCGGGCTGCGGTGCGGGCACGAGTTGGCGTACCGCGGAGGAGCACAGGGTGTCGAGGTCGGTGTCCCGGCGGGACAGCAGGTCGCCGAGCCGGGACATGCCGTGCTCCATATCCCGGTCGGCGGCGGCGACGAGGCCGTCGGTGTAGAGGCCGAGGAGGCTGTTCTCGGCGAGCTCGATCTCACCGGCCTCGAAGGCCATCCCGCCCAGTCCGAGCGGGGGTCCGGCCGGGGGTTCGGGGAAGGTGACCCGGCCGTCGGGGGCGACGACGACCGGCGGCGGGTGGCCGGCGCGGGCCATCGTGCAGCGCCTGGTGACCGGGTCGTAGACGGCGTAGAGGCAGGTCGCGCCGAGGAACCCGGCCCGGCCCTGGCGGGTCGCCTCGGTCGCCTCCTCGTCGGAATGCTCCTCGCTGAGGCGCAGCACCAGGTCGTCGAGGTGGGCCAGCAGTTCGTCGGGCGGCATCTCCATGTCGGCGAGGGTCTGTACGGCGGTGCGCAGCCGGCCCATGGTCGCCGCCGCCGTGATGCCGTGGCCGACGACGTCGCCGACGACCAGTCCCACCCGGGCGCCGGACAGCGGGATCACGTCGAACCAGTCGCCGCCGACCCCGCCGCTCGGGTCCGCGGGCAGGTAGGAGGAGGCCACCTCCAGTGCGGTACCGCCCGTGAGGGCCTGGGGCAGCAGACTGCGCTGGAGGGTGACGGCCGCGGTGTGTTCCCGGGTGTAGCGGCGGGCGTTGTCGACGCACAGCGCGGCGCGGGCGACCAGTTCCTGGGCGACCAGGACGTCGTCGGGCTGGAAGGAGACCGGGTTGAGCGAGCGGATGAACGTGGTCAGGCCGAGGGCGGTGTTGCGGGCCCGCATCGGTACGGAGATGAGGGAGTGCAGGCCGAACTCGCGGATGCTGGCCGACCGCGCGGGCTGTTCGGTGGTCCACAGCGCGTCGGACGGGTCGAGGACCGGGATGAGGATCGGGCCGCCGTCGATCAGCAGGTTCGCGCCGTGCGGTGGAGGGACGAAGTCCACGCGTTCCCCGACCCGTGCCACCGCCTCCGGGCAGCCCTCGCGCACCGAGCTCAGGCCGGCCCGGCGCATCACCGGCTTGGCGTGCGCGGGCCCCGCGTCGGTCAGCCACGCCCCGTGTCCCTCGTTGCTGAGCACGGGCTCCAGCAGGTCCACGACAACGAAGTCCGCGAAGCGGGGTACGGCGAAGTCGGCGAGTTCCTGCGCCGTCCACAGCACGTCCAGCGTCGTACCGATCCGGGTGCCGGCCTCGCTGACCAGCGACAACAGCTGGCGGGCGTTCCAGCGTTCGGTGACGTCCAGGACCATGTAGCAGACCCCGGTGATCGAGTTGTCGGGGTCCACGAGGGGGAAGAAGGACGTCGAGTAGGCGTGCTGGCGGTGCGGGTCGGCCCAGCTCCAGCCGACGTACTCGTAGTCGGTGACCGGCAGGCCGGTCTCCAGGACCTTGCGCATCAGGCCCTCGAGGGTGTCGGCCTGGAGCCCGGGCAGCAGTTCGCTCAGCCGGCGGCCGAGGCGCTGGTCGCGGGGGACGCCGCCGAAGCGTTCCAGGGTGTCGTTGAGCCAGACGTAGCGCAGCTGGGTGTCCATCACGGCCATGCCGACCGGTGAGCGGGTCAGGAACCCGTCGAGGACGGACTGGCCGACCGCCCACTGCTGCCGTCGCTCCCGCGCCGAGATCAGGAAGCACTCCTCGGCGCCGATCCGGAAGGACGCGGAGACGCGCAGGTCCACGTCGATCCGGCGGCCGTCGCGGTGCCGTACGGCGATGAGGCCGCTCCATCCCATGCCGGCCCGGCAGCGCTCGGCGACACCGGCCACCCGGACCGGGTCGCCCGGCATCGCGAGCAGGGCCGCCGCTGAGGTGCCGACGGTCTCCGACGCCGGACGGCCGAGGAGCTCCTCCGCGGCCCGCGTCCAGCCGATGACGACGCCGTGTGCGGACACCACCGCCGCCGCGTCGGTGGACGCGTCGAAGAGCGCGCCCGGTCCTGCGGACGTGGGCGCCTCAGGTCGGTCTCGCGCAGCATCCATGGGTCCTCACGCAGCGTCCATGGGTCCCGTCCTCACAGGACCATGTTCCTGCTTGTCCGCCCGAAGTGCACGGGCCGTGGCCCGGCGGGCGGGCCGTGGCGGTCGGAGGGAGCATGGAGGTGCCGGTCGGCTCAGGCGTGGTACCCGGCCGTGGTCGAGGTCGGCGGGCCCGGCCGACCGGTGCAGAAGGAGCTGCGATGACAGCTGGATCCTTCGAGTCCGACGCGGGCGGGTACGACCCGGAGCCGCCCCGCCCGACCGGCCTGCTCGACGTGCTGAGCGTGGCGGCGGTGGTCGTCGACGCGGGCGGGCGCGTGGTGTTCTGGACGCCGCAGGCCGAGGAGCTCTTCGGGTACACCGCCGAGGAGGCGCTCGGCACGCACGCGGCACGGCTGTTCATCCACCCCGAGCAGCTGCCGGCCGTGGTGCAGCTGTTCACCGAGGTGCTGGAGACCGGCCGCAGCTGGGCCGGTACCTTCCCCGTGCGGCACAAGGACGGCAGCACCCGGCTGACGGAGTTCCGCAACATGCGGCTGCTGGACGACCTCGGTGACGTGTACGCGCTGGGCATCGCCGCCGACCACTCCCTGCTGCAGCGCGTCGAGACCGATCTGGCGCTGTGCGAGCGGCTGATCAACCAGTCCCCCATCGGGCTGGCCCTGCTCGACCCCGAGCTGCGCTATCTGCTGGTCAACCCGGCGCTGGAGCGGATCGACGCCACCCCGGCCGAGGACCATGTCGGGCGCCGGCTGCGGGAGACGCTGCCGCTGCCGGACATCGACACCATCGAGTCGGCGCTGCGCCAGGTGCTCACCACCGGCACCCCGCTGCTCGACCAGTACCACGTGGGCCGCCCGCCGGCCGACCCCGAGCACGAGCACGCCTGGTCGCTGTCGTTCTACCGGCTGGAGGACCCCGGGGGGCGGGTCCTGGGCGCGGCCATCTCGTTCGTCGACGTCACCGAGCGGCACCGCGCGTCCGCCGAGGCCGACCGGGCGCGGCGCCGGCTGGCGCTGATCGCGGACGCCTCCACCCGGGTCGGCACCACGCTGGAGGTGGAGCGGACCGCGCACGAGCTGGCGGAGGTCGCCACGCCCGAGCTGGCCGACGTGGTCGCCGTGGACGTCCTGGACTCCGCGCTCGCCTGCCGCCGGATGCGCAAACCGGACAACGGTCCGGAGCTGTTCCGGGCGCTCGCCCTCAAGGCGGCCTATCCGAGCGTGGCGCTGCGCGCCGCCGATCCGCCCGGTGACCTCGCCGCGTACGACGGCGACCGGCTGGTCACCCTGTGCGTCCACACCGCGCGGCCGGTCCTGGTGCGCCATGTCGGGGAGCGGGACCTGCCGCGCATCGCCCGCGACGAGGAGGCCACCTCGCTGCTGGCGCGGGCGGGGGTGCACTCGTATCTCGCCGTGCCGTTGATCGCGCACGGCGAGGTGCTCGGCGCCCTCGACCTGAAGCGGACCCGCAATCCGGTGCCGTTCGACGAGGACGACGTCGTCCTGGCCTCGGAGCTGGCCAGCCGGGCCGCCGTCGCCATCGACAACGCCCGCTGGTTCCAGAGCGTGCGCAACACGGCCCTCACCCTGCAGCGCAGCCTGCTGCCCGACCATCCCCCGCACCACACCGGTCTCGAGCTGGCCTCCCGCTACCAGCCCGCGCAGGCCACCAGCGAGGTCGGCGGCGACTGGTACGACGTGATCCCGCTGGAGGACGACGAGACCGCGCTGGTCGTCGGCGACGTCATGGGCAACGGCATCGACGCCGCTGCCACCATGGGCCGGCTGCGGACCGCCACCTGCGCGTACGCGGACCTCAACCTCGACCCGGGCACCGTGCTCCAGCACCTGGACAAGATCACCTGCGATCTGGAGCACTACATCGTCACCTGTCTGTACGCGGTGTACGACCCGCGCACCCAGCGCTGTCACATCGCCAACGCCGGACACATGCCGCCCGCACTGGCCCGCCCCGGCCAGCCGCCGAAGCTGCTCGACCTGCCGGCCGGGGGCCCACTCGGCGTCGGCGGCATCTCCTTCGGGACCACCACCGTCGACCTGGGCCCCGGCGATCTGCTGGTCCTCTACACCGACGGCCTCGTCGAGACCCGCCACCACCCCATCGACGACCGCCTGGACGTCCTCCTCGGCTTCCTCGACGAACCCCGCAGACCGCTGGAGGAGACCTGCGACCTCCTGCTGTACGGCCTGCGCCACCCCGACGACCACGACGACGTCGCGCTTCTCGTCGCGCGGGTCCTCTAGGGCCTGTCCGCCTTGCCCGCGCGGCGTGCCCGGCGCAGGCTGTTGCTATGGGTGCTGAGAGTGGCCCCACGCTCATCGGTTCCGTACAGCGGGCCTTCCGGCTGCTGGAGGCGATGAGCGCGCACCAGAACGGCGCGCCGGCCAAGCAACTGGCGCGGGAGACCGGCCTGCCCCTGGCCACGACGTACCACCTGCTGCGGACGCTGGTCCACGACGGTTACGTCCGCAAGCTCGACGACGGCGGCTTCATCCTGGGCGACCGGCTGGAGACCCTGCACAGCTCGGGGCGGGCCCAGTCGCTGATCAGCCGGATCCGGCCCACGCTCGCGGCGCTGCGGGACGAGTTGTCCTCCGCCGCCTACCTCACGTTCTACGAGGAGGGGGAGATCCGGGTCGCCGAGATCGTGGACGGGCCGCGGGCACCTCGGGTCGATCTGTGGGTGGGGTTCGAGGACGCGGGGCACGCCACGGCGCTGGGCAAGTCGGTGCTGCGCGAGCTGGACGAGGAGTCACGCAAGGACTACCTGTCGCGGCACGCGCTGCCCGACCTCACGCCCAGGACGATCACCGACCCCCCGGAGCTGATCCGGCGGCTGGACTCCTCGCCGCTGGCCCCCGCGGTGACGGACATGGAGGAGTACACGCTCGGCACGGTCTGTGTCGCGGTGCCCGTCTACAGCGGCAGCACCCTCGGCTCCCTCGGTGTGTCGCTACGGGCGGACCGGCGGTCCCGGATCGAGGAGACCCGGGCCCGGCTGGAGGAGGTCAGGGCGCGTCTGCTGCCGACCGCGAGCCGTGTGACCAGGGGTCTTTCGCTCACCATGTGACATCGGAGCCGCTCGCTCACTATCTGAAATCCGGGTCCTTGTCCTGCCCGGGGCCGAACCGGTTCTCTTATATAAATCGGACATTTCCCCGGGCGCATGCCCCCACGCACAGGTGAGGACAGCCGACAAGACATGAGCCAGGCCCTGCACCACGGTCGTGACCACTGGCCGAGGCGACTGGTCGCCACCACGCCCGCACTGCCCATCCTGATCGTCGCCGCCATCGTGCTCGTCGATCTGATCTGCGGGTCGGGAATGACCTGGCTGCCGCTGCTGGCCGTGGGTCCCGCGCTCGCCGCGACCACCAACGGTCCGCGCGGCGTCCTCTGCGTGGGACTGTTCGCCGCCGCCCTCGGCGCGGTCCTCGGCGTCCGTGACGACGTCGAGGGCCACGAGCTGGCCGTCGTGCTGGCCGCGGTGATGGCCGTGACCCTGGCCGGGAGCCTGGCCAGCGCGCTGCGCGGGCGCCGCGAGCGGGTCCTGGCGGCGGTCCGGTCCGTCGCCGAGGCCGCCCAGCACGCGCTGCTCCAGCCGGTACCGACGACCGTCGGGCCGTTCCAGGTGGCCGTCCGCTACAGCGCCGCCGCGGCGGAGGCCCGGATCGGCGGCGACCTCTACGCGCTGGTGTCCACGCCCTACGGGGTCCGGCTGATCGTCGGCGACGTACGCGGCAAGGGGCTGCCCGCGGTCGGGACGGCGGCCCTGGTGCTGGGTGTCTTCCGTGAGGCCGCCTACGACGAGCCCGATCTGCTCGCCGTCGTCGCGCGGATCGAGCGGAGCCTGGCCCGCAACCTGGGCTGCGACGACTTCGTGACCGCCGTGGTCGCCGGCTACCCGAGGGAGGGGCAGCTGGAAGTGGTCAACTGCGGGCACGCGCCGCCGCTGCTGGTTCGCGACTCCGTGGTCGTACCGGTCGAGCCGGACCGTCCGGCGCCGCCGCTCGGTCTGCGCACCCTCTCCGGCGAGAGCCCCGCACTCCAGGTGCTGCCCTTCGCCGACGGGGACCAGCTGCTGCTGTACACCGACGGTGTCACCGAGGCCCGCGACCACGACCGGGAGTTCTACCCGCTCGCCGACGGGCTGCGGCGGCACACCTGCGACGAACCCGTGCGCACCGTCACCGCGCTCCACGACGAGCTGCTGGCCCACGTGGGCGGCCGGCTCCACGACGACGCGGCGCTGCTGCTGCTCCGCATGCCGGACGCCACTGGAACGGCCTCCGCCCCTCAGGGGGCCGACGCCGGGCGCGTGGGTTCCTGCTCGCAGTAGGCCCGCCGCCCCCGCCGCCACGAGCAACTCCGTGAACCGGCCGGGCACCCGCTGCCGACCCGTCCGTAGGGCTTGTCCCGGACAACAGCCGTGCCCGGTCCACCGAACGGTGTTAGAAAAGAGGCATGGCCGCAGTCCTCGGCCGCCTGCGCTCGCTGGTGAGCGCGCGTACCGTCGCCCGGCAGGTCTTCGTGCTGCAGGCGGCGATCGTCGTGCTTCTCGTCGTCGCCGCTGTGGTGGCCCTGGTGCTGCAGGTGCGCAACGACACCGAGCGGGAGGCCCGCAACCGGTCCCTGGCCGTGGCGGAGGCCTTCGCCAACGCGCCGGGTGTCGTGGACGCCCTGGCGCAGCCGGATCCGACGGTGGTGCTCCAGCCGCGTGCCGAGGCGGCGCGTGAGGCGACCGACGTGGACTTCGTCGTCGTGATGAACACCGACGGCATCCGGTACACGCACCCCAACCCCGCCCAGATCGGCAAGCACTTCGTCGGCACCATCGCACCGGCCGTGTCGGGCGGGACCGTACGCGAGACCTACACCGGGACGCTGGGGCCGTCCGTGCGGGCCGTCGTCCCCGTCACGGACGACGGCGGCCGGGTCGTCGGGCTGGTGGCCGCCGGTGTGACGCTGGCGAGCGTCGGCGGGGTCGTCGACCACCAGCTGCCGATGCTGCTCGCCTCGGCGGCGGCCGCCCTCGCCCTCGCCACCGGCGGGACCGCGCTGGTCAGCCGGCGGCTGCTGCGCCAGACGCACGGTCTGGGGCCGGCCGAGATGACCCGGATGTACGAGCATCACGACGCCGTGCTGCACGCCGTACGCGAAGGCGTGCTGATCCTGGACGGCCGGGGCCGCCTCGCGCTGGCGAACGACGAGGCGCGCCGGCTGCTGGGGCTCGGCTCGGACGCGGAGGGGCGGCCCTGTCTCGCCCTGGGTCTCGGCAGCGATCTCGCCGGGCTGTTCGCGTCCGGGCGGGACGCCACCGACGAGGTGCATCTGGCGCAGGGCCGGCTGCTGGCGGTGAGCCAGCGGGCCACCGACCGGGACGGCGGGCCGCCGGGCAGCGTGGCGACGCTGCGGGACACCACCGAGCTGCGGACGCTGACCGGCAGGGCGGACGTCGCGCAGGAGCGGCTGAAGCTGCTGTACGACGCGGGCCTGGAGATCGGCACCACCCTCGATGTCACCCGCACCTCGCAGGAGCTGGCCGACTTCGCGGTCCCCCGGTTCGCCGACTTCGTCTCCGTCGATCTGGCGGATCCGGTGCTGCGGGGCGAGGAGCCGAAGGAGGGCCGCACCGACATGCGCCGGGTCGCCTTCCGGGGTGTACGGGAGGGCAGTCCGCTCTACCCGATCGGTGAGCTGATCCACTTCGCCCCGGACAGCCCGCAGGCCTTCGGCTTCGGTACCGGCGAGTCCGTGCTGGAGCCGGACATGCCCGCCTTCTCCGGCTGGCAGGACCAGGACCCTCAGAACGCCCGCCGGCTCGTGGACTTCGGGATCCACGCGATGCTGACGGTCCCGCTGCGCGCCCGGGGCGTGATCATGGGGATGGCCACGTTCTGGCGGGCCGACCGGCCCGATCCGTTCGAGGAGGAGGACGTCTCCCTCGCCGAGGAACTGGTCGCACGGGCCGCCGTCAGCATCGACAACGCCCGCCGCTACACCCGTGAGCACACCCTGTCGGTCACGCTCCAGCGCAGTCTGCTGCCCCGGGCACTGCCCGACCAGAGCGGCCTGGACGTCGCCTACCGCTATCTGCCGGCGCAGGCGGCGCAGGGCGGGGTCGGCGGGGACTGGTTCGACGTCATCCCGCTACCGGGCGCGCGGGTGGCGCTGGTCGTGGGCGACGTCGTGGGGCACGGGCTGCACGCGGCGGCGACGATGGGACGGCTCCGTACGGCGGTGCACAACTTCTCCACGCTCGACCTTCCGCCCGACGAACTCCTCGGGCACATGGACGAGTTGGTGGCCCGCATCGACCAGGACGAGGGCGGCGACGGCGAGATCGCGCCGGTCACCGGGGCGACCTGTCTGTACGCCGTGTACGACCCGTCCTCCGGGCTGTGCACCCTCGCCCGTGCCGGCCATCTCGAACCGGCGGTCGTCCACCCCGGCGGCGACGTCGAGTTCCCCTCGGTCACCGGCGGGCCGCCGCTGGGCTTGGGCGGCAGTCTGCCCTTCCAGGCGACCGAGCTGCGGCTGCCCGAGGGCAGCGGTCTTGTGCTGTACACGGACGGGCTGGTCGAGGACCAGGGCCGGGACATCGACGAGGGTCTCGAAATGCTGCGCGCGGCGCTGGCCGCGGCGCCGCCGACGCACGGCCGGACGCCGGAGGAGACGTGCAAGGCGGTGCTGGCGGCGATGCTGCCGGAGCGGCCGCGCGACGACGTCGCCCTGGTCGTGGCCCGGACCCGGATGCTCGCCGCCGACCGGGCGGCCACCTGGGACGTTCCGGACGACCCCGCCGCCGTGGCCCGGGTCCGGGCCGCGGCCACCCGGACCCTGGAGTCCTGGGGGCTGGTGGAGGAGGCGTTCACGACCGAGCTGATCCTCAGCGAGCTGGTCACGAACGCCCTGCGCCACGCCACCGGCCCCATCCGCGTCCGCCTGATCCGCGACCGCGCCCTGATCTGCGAGGTCTCCGACGCCAGCAGCACCGCCCCGCACCTGCGCAGCGCGGCCACGACCGACGAGGGCGGCCGGGGGCTGTTCCTGGTGGCGCAGTTCGCCGAGCGCTGGGGTACGCGGTACACGACGACCGGCAAGGTGATCTGGACGGAACAGCCCCTGGGCGGCTGAGTCTCCTACGAGCCCCACGGCGCGCCTCAGCCCTCCGTGCGCCTCAGCTCGCCGTGCGCCTCAGCTCGCCGTGCGCCTCAGCTCGCCGTGCGCCTCAGCTGTCTCCGTGCGCCTCCAGCGCCGCCCGCACGCCCGATTCAAGGGCGCCCTCGATCCACGACGGCTTCACCGAGGTGTGGTCCCCGGCGAAGTACAGCGGCCCCTCGGGGGTGCGGATGGCTTCCAGCAGTTCCGTGTGCTGGCCGGGAAGCAGCACGGACGCCTCCCCGTAGGCGTACGGATCCCGCAGCCAGCTCTGGGTCCGCCCGGCGCCGGTGTAGAAGACCTCGACGCGCTGGCCGTAGACCTGTTGCAGGCCCCGCAGCGCGTGCGGGTAGCGGGCGTCGTCGTCGAGGGAGTCCCAGCGGGAGGCGTCGTCGGCCCAGCTGTAAGAGGCGAGGACGACACCGCCCTTGCTGCCGTCGACCGGATGGGAGGGGTTGATCATGAAGCGGTTGGAGTTGTCGGAGACCGACCCGCCGCCGATGATGTGCGCCGCCTCGGGCTGGTCGCGGGTGCCCCAGCGGTTGGCGGCGTAGTGCGCGCGTTGCGCGTCGTTGATGTGGCCGTCCGGGACGGAGGGGTGGGCGCCGAGCAGGCTGCCGTCGGCGGGCGCCCTGCCCTTGCGGTAGTCGTCGTAGAGCCCGGGCCGTACGGCGTCGAGCTCCCGCTTCCAGTCGGCCTCGGTGAACTCCCACCAGCGCAGGCCGAATTCGAGCAGCACCTTGGTCGCGCTGTCGTAGTGCAGCTCGGCGACCGCGCGCCGCTTCTTGTACGACATCAGCGGGGCGACCTGGACCTGCCTGAGCCCCGAGAACGGCACCGTGACGATCGCGAGGTCCCCGGTGAACTGCTCGCGCACGACCTTGCCGTCGCGCCCCTCGGAGACGGTGTCGATCCAGACGTGCGGGCCCTTGGCGCTGACGTGGGAGGTGTCGTCGGCGCCGGGGCGGCCCGGCGCCCAGTACTCGATGTGGGTGGCGCGGCGGTCGAGGCGCAGGACGTCGGCGACCTCTTTCAGCAGCGCGTCCGGCAGGGTCGCCGTACCGCCCACCAGCTCCCAGAACGCGGTGTCGGGGCTGATCAGGGACTGGCTGATGAAGCTGTGGATGAAGGAGAGCGGCAGCCGTGAGGTGAGGTTCTCCAGGGTGCCGATCAGGTCGATGGTGCGCTCGTCGAAGCCGGCCGCCTCGGTCAGGAAGCGGTACATCGACCAGTCGCCGTACTTCTGCACGACCCGCGCCCAGCCCCTGACCCGCTCGGGCATCGGTTTGTCGACGCGTTTGCCGTCCGCGCCGACGGTGCTGAACTCGTCGCGCACGGGGTCCAGGGCGCGGCGCAGGATGGTCGAGGAGGGGGTGTCCCAGTGCTCGCGGGGGACGCCGAAGGAGCGGTTGATCTTGCGGGGTGCCTTGGCGTACTCGGAGCGGCGCACGCGGATGCCGTTGACGTGCAGCCAGGCGTTGTTGACGGGCTTGCCCTCGCCGTCGACGTCGACGAGGTGGAACCGGCGGCGTTTGACGCCGAGCTGGTCGATGAGGCTCATCACCAGCGGATGGCTGCCGGGGATGCGCATGGCGCCGGCCTCGGCGTACTGGGCCGGGTCGGCGAAGGCCTGGGCCGCCTGCTCGTGGCCGCCGGTGCGGAAGGTCTTGATGCGGCCGCCGACGCGGTTGCCGTTGGCCTCGACGAGCGTGACCCGGTGCCCGGCCCGCTTCAGCAGCCAGGCGGCGACCAGTCCGGCCGGTCCGGCGCCGACGACGAGCACTCTCTTCCCGGTCTTCGTCTTCGCGCGCGGCAGCCCGGAGTCGAGGATCTTGCGGTACGCCGGCACGAGCGGCCGGTCGTGCTCGTCGACCACGAGGAGGGCCCGGGCGACCGCGAGGCAGGTGTCCCAGTCGGCGGTGGAGCGCGGCCGGTGCGGGGCCTGCCGGGGGACGGTCGGTGCGGCGGCGGCCGCGGTGGGAGTCAGCGCGGCCAGGGCGGCCGTCGTGGCGGTCGTGGTCGTGAACTACCGTCGGGAGAGGGAGGTCGGGCCGACAGGGGCGCGGTGATTGTCCATGTGCCCTGGATACGTGGGCAGTTGGGGCGCCGGGGGCCCATCGGTGGTTCATCACCTGAACGGGCAAGCGCATCATCGTCCACCCGCGCCCGGTACGCGTCCGCACGCGGGTTTGTGAAGCGCGTATGACGAAACCGTTGACGGGAACTTGGCCCACTCTTATCTTCTGATCCCCACCACGATCGGAATCACGAACTCCGTTCGAAATCACGGACAGACTTACGGACAGGGACGGTCTCGTATGCCCCGGATGTCTCACCCTCCGCTGAGGAAGCGCCGCAGATCACTGATCCTCTGCGTACTCGCGGCGCTCCTCGCCCTGGTGGCGACCACGCAGCCGGCGTCCGCGGCGGACGGCCGGCCGTACACGAACCCGCTGAAGTCGTTCAAGGGCGCCGACCCGTGGCTCCAGTACCACGACGGCAACTACTACCTGATCACCACGACGTTCACCGGCATCCTCGGCATCCGCAAGTCACCGACCCTCGCGGGCCTCGCCACCGCGCCCAACGTGCAGGTGTACTCGGACACCACACCGACCCGGAACACCAACTTCTGGGCGCCGGAGATGCACCTGTTCAACGGCCACTGGTACGTGTACTACTCGGCCGGCCAGTCGGGAGTCGCCTGCTGCGACTCCCAGCGCACGCATGTCCTGGAGAGCGCCGGCACCGACCCGATGGGCCCGTACACCTACAAGGGGTCGCTCACCGGGTCCAACCTCACGCCGGGCGGCTGGCTGATCGACGCGAGTGTGCTGCAGGCGAACAACAAGCTGTACCTGCTGGGCAGCGGGTTCATCAACGGCAGCACACAGAGCCTGGTGATCGCGCCGCTGAGCAACCCGTACACGCTCGCGAGCAACACGTTCACGATCATCTCCAGTCCGACGCTCGACTGGGAGCGGACCGGCAGCCCTGTCAACGAGGGCCCCGAGCCGCTCTATCACAACGGCCGCACCTTCCTGACGTACTCCGCGAGCTTCTGCGGAACCCCCGACTACAAGCTCGGCCAGCTGGAGCTGACCGGCTCCGACCCGCTGAACCCGGCGTCCTGGACGAAGAAGCAGACCCCGGTCTTCCAGCGCAGTGACGCCAACAGCGTCTACGGCCCCGGCCACAACGGCTTCTTCACCTCGCCCGACGGCTCCGAGAACTGGATCGTCTACCACGCCAACTCCGCGTCCAACGGCGGCTGCGGCAACGGACGCACCACCCGTGCCCAGGAGTTCACCTGGAACGCCGACGGCACCCCGAACTTCGGCACGCCGGTCGCTCTGGGCACCACGCTTCCCGGCCCGTCCGGCGAGACGGCCGCGACGCCCACGTCGTACACCCTCGTCAACCGCAACAGCGGCAAGTGCCTGGACGTCAGCGGTGGCAACACGGCGGACGGCACCAACATCTTCCAGTGGAGCTGCACCGGCGGCGCCAACCAGAAGTGGCGGGTCGAGGACCTCGGCGACGACACCAACCGGCTGGTGAACGTCGCCACGGGCAAGGTGATGGACACCGCGGAGTGCTCCGCCGCCGACGGCGCCGACATCCGCCAGTGGTCGTGGCTCAACAACAAGTGCCAGCGCTACCGGCTCGTCCACACCGCCACCGGCGACCACGTCCGGATCGTCAACGAGTCCACCGGCAAGGTCGCCGACGTGGCCGACTGCGGAACGGCGAACGGCACGGACGTACGGCAGTGGACGTGGCTGAACAACAACTGCCAGCAGTGGCGCCTCGTACCCACTACCTGATCTTCCGACTCCCGCATTGGAGAAGCACCTTGAGACGCAACGCCGTACGGCTGCTCACGGCCGTCCTGATGGCCCTCGCGGCCTGCCTCGCCGGGCCCGGTCCCGCCGCCCGGGCGGCCGTGCCCGCCTCCCCCGCCGTGACCTTCACCAACCCGATCGCGCTGCAACGCGCCGATCCACACATCTTCAAGCACACTGACGGCTTCTACTACTTCACGGCGACCGTTCCCGCGTACGACAGGATCGTCATGCGCCGGGCCACCACTCTGCAGGGACTCTCCACCGCCCCGGAGACCACGATCTGGACCAAGCACGCGAGCGGTGAGATGGGCGCCCACATCTGGGCCCCGGAGATCCACTTCATCGACGGCAAGTGGTACGTCTACTTCACCGCCGGCTGGTCCACCGACAAGTGGCGGATCCGGCCGTACGTCCTGGAGTCCAGCTCCGCCAACCCGCTCACCGGCACCTGGACCGAGAAGGGCCGCATCTCCCTGCCGCTGGACACCTTCTCGCTCGACGCCACGACGTTCGTGCACAACGGCACCCGCTACCTCAGCTGGGCGCAGAACGACCCCGCCGTCGGCGCGGGCACCAACATCTACCTGGCCCGGATGGCCAACCCCTGGACCATCACCGGCAGCCCCGTGATGATCGCCCGGCCCACCCACGCCTGGGAGAAGGTCGGCGCGACCGTCAACGAGGGCCCGGCCTTCATCCAGCACGGCAGCAAGGTCTTCATGACCTTCTCCGCCAGCGCCACCGACGCCAACTACTGCCTCGGCCTGCTGACCGCCAACGCCACGGCCGACCTGATGAACCCGGCGTCCTGGACCAAGAACCCCGAGCCGGTCTTCAAGAGCAACGACGCCACCGGCCAGTACGGTCCCGGCCACAACAGCTTCACCGTCTCCGAGGACGGCAAGTCGGACATACTCGTCTACCACGACCGCGACTACAAGAACATCAGCGGCGACCCGCTCAACGACCCCAACCGCCGCACCCGCTTCCAGAAGCTGTACTGGAAGGCCGACGGCACCCCCGACTTCGGCATCCCGGTGGCCGACGGCGTCACGCCCCACCGTTTCTCCTCGTACAACTTCGCGGACCGTTTCATCCGCCACTGGGAGTACCGGGCCCGCATCGAGGCGAACGTCTCCCCGCTGGCGGACTCACAGTTCCGCGTGGTCACGGGCCTGACCGGCACCGGCACGGTCTCCCTGGAGTCCACCAACTTCCCCGGCTACTACCTGCGGCACAAGAACTACGAGGTGTGGCTGGAGAAGAACGACGGCACCACGCAGTTCGCGTCCGACGCCAGCTTCTTCAAGCGGGCCGGGCTGGCGGACTCGGCGGGCGTCTCGTACGAGTCGTACAACCTCCCGGGCCGCTATGTCCGGCACTACGACTACCTGCTCCAGGTACAGACGCCGAGCACGACGACGGATCGGGCGGACGCCACGTTCTACGCCCAGTGAGCCGGTGACCCTTGCGGGTTTACCCGGCAGGTAAACCCGCAAGTCAGCAGTCCGCGCCGACGGCCGGCCCCGACTCCTTAAGATCCCTCCGTGGCGAACTTCCTGCTCGAACGCACGGCTCCCCTCCCCCTCGACGAGGCCTGGCGCCGCCTGACGGAGTGGCCCCGCCACGCCCGCGCCGTACCCCTGACCCGCATCAAGGTCACCCC